>JAEUHD010000091.1 GCA_016793645.1 Verrucomicrobiales bacterium | reverse complement strand
CGCTGACCGTATTTGTATCGGCTTCGGGATCCGCGATTCCCGGGCTCGATTATCAATGGATGGGCGCCACTGGGAACGAGGTTCCCGGAAGTCTTCCCTACTTCGGGGCGTTTTACCCCGTCGTCTTTGGCCCGGGCGAGTCCGAGGCACCCCTCCTGTTTACGGCGCTCGGCGACGATCTGGTCGAAGGCCGCGAGACCGTGGAGGCACGGTTGATTCAACCTCCGATTCTGGCCCTGGATTCGGCCGGGTTTCCTGGAATTCCGCCGACGTACCTGATTGGAGAACCCAGCGCGGCCGAGGCGGTCATTGAGGATGCAGAGTTGCAGGGGCCCCTGGTTCTGTTGACGGAGCCCACCTCGGGTGCGCGCGTTGTCGCGGGGGAATCGATCCGGATGACCGCGACTGCAATCCGACCCGACGCCGGGGTGGAGATGATCCAGTTTCTCGCGGACGGCCAGGTGATTGGGACGGTGAACTATTGCTGCGATGTGTGTGACTGCCCTCCAGCGCCTGTGGGTCGGGCGTTCACAGCCCAGTTCACCTGGCGGTCCGCATCCCCGGGGACCCATCTGCTGACGGCGCGGACGGTGGTAGGACCGAACCAGTTCAAGGAATCGGAACCGGTCAGGATCGTCGTCGAGGAGGGTTCCCTGGCGAAACTGGTCATCACCTCTCCCGCCGACGGGACGGTGGTTCCCGCGGGTGTGCCGGTGACCATTGATACCGTCGGCGTGGATCCCGCGTCGCTCGTGTCCACGGTCGAGTTCTTCGCCAACGGCGAGAAGATCGGGGAGAGCTGCTTCCTGTGTGTGGTGGATGGGATCTTTCCGCCGGGCACCCCGATTCACAACCACCTGGAGTGGACCCCAAAATCCCCGGGCACCTATGTGCTGACGGCGACGGGTTCGTTTTCGGGTGTAGCGGGGGAATTGCGCAAGGTCTCGTCGTCACCCGTGACGATCCGGGTCGAAGGCCAGTTGTCGGGACCGCGATTGACGATCCTCGACCCCGCCGACGGAGCCCAGGTCCTGGCCGGAGCGGAAGTGTCCGTGGTGTGCGTGGGTGTGGGACGCGAAGGCGGAATCACCGACGTGGCCCTGCGGGTCGATGGGGTGCCTGTCGCGGAATCGCACCTGGCGTTCTTCCGTCCGCCGGGAGCGGACGAAGAAGTGCGTCATTCGTTTGAGATCCGTCTTACGCCCGGGACCCATCGACTGGAGGTTCAGGACCTCGCGGATCCCGCCGTGATCTCCCCGACGGTCACCGTCGTCGCCACGGAAGCCGGCGCACGGATCACCTGGGTTCAGCCGGGGGAAGGGGCGGAGTTCATCGGGGGACAGCCCATACCCTTCGAGGTGCAGGCCGTGGATCCGACCGGACTCCTGTTCCTCGTGGAGTACCTGGCGGACGGAAACAAGATCGGCGAGTCGGCCTATGATTGTGTCACGTGCCGGCCGGCTCCGGGCGCCACTCTGGTTCATCGATTCGTCTGGAACGGCGCGCCCGTGGGTCGGCACCGGCTCACGGTCAGGGCCCAGCGACCGGACGGCTCCTGGGTTGTCTCCGAGACCCGAACCATCGTCGTTCAACCGGAGGGCGGCTCGCGATCCTTTGTCCGGCGGGTCCTTCCCGCGTCCTACGCGGCGGGGAAACCCATCACCGTGACGCTGAGGGTCTCTCCGTCCGATTCCGTGGCGGCGTATGTCGTCGAGGAAATACCACCTTACGCCCTGCCGGCTCCGGGGATCCCGGAGAATATGCCGCCCTTCTGGCGGGTGGAGGGTGTGAGTGACGGAGGGGCGTTCGATCCGACGACGGGCAAGATCAAGTTCGGCCCCTTCCTGGATTCGGCCCCTCGCACGCTGTCCTACGCATTGATTCCGGATCGCGTGGTGGACATCGCCCGATTCGAGGGCGTCGGGGTTGCCGACGGCGTGTCCACTCCCATCGCGGGTGATCGCGATCTTCGCGGAAGTCTCCGGCACCCGGCGGATCGTGAACCGGCGGACGACCTGCTTTCCGCCGGGGAATTGACCCGCTACGCCGCAGCCTGGAAGCGCGACGAGGTGTGGCCCGACGGGCCGAATCCAATCCCGCTGGACTACGTGACCCGCGCCGCCTCCCTGTGGAAGGGAGGGGAACGGTACACGTATGTGGCCTCGGCCGGAGAGCCACCGTTCTGCTGGGTGAATGGGCTTTCCGGGTTTCCTGGGGATGCCTCCGCCGCCTTCAGTCCGGTGTTCGCGGGATTGGCATCCCGCAGCGAGGAGGTCCGGTCCGACGGAACCCTTCGGGTCACGATTCGCCTGACGCCGGCACCGGGAGTCCTCGCATTCGCCGTCGAGGAGACGCTGCTGGGAACCGGTGCGGTCCTGACGGTGTCCGCGGACGGCACGCTTAGTCCCACCCGCCGCACCCTTCGCTGGGGGCCCTATTTTGGGGCGGACCCCGTGGAGGTTGGCTACGAGGTCGCGGTGGGAATCCCGGGATTCCGCGTCACGGGCCGGGCGTCCTTTGACGGCCAGGGCGTGGGCGTTCACGACATCAGGTCCGGAGACGACGGATCTGAACCCCCGAAGATCGGCATGGATCCCCTCCATGATGGAGCGCATCAGATCGCCATCGATCTGAGTGGAGTCCTTCCGGGAACGGGGTATCGGCTGGAGGTCAGTTCCGATCTCAGGCACTGGACCGCGGTCGAGAACTTCACCGACGGGCCGGGGGCTGGATTCGCGCGGGACGCAATTCCCCCGTCCGATTCGGTCCGGTTCTACCGGGCGGTTCCGCGGTGATGGGATCGTGAACCGGGGTTGGCCGGGACTCGACGGCGGCCGGCAGGGAGGGGCAACCTTTGCCCATGACTTCCCTGAATTCGACAACCGGCCGCCGCAGGACCGTCCGGTCATTCTGGATGCTGGTGACCCTGATGGCCGGACTTGCGGGATCCGCGTGGGCCGGCCCACTCGACGACGTTTATCGCCTGGGACCGGATTCCCTGCCGCAGGAGGGCGTGCCCAAGGGCAGGGTGATCGGACCGCTCACGCTGCCCAGCCAGGTGTTCACCAACACCACGCGGAACTACTGGATTTATGTGCCGGCCCAGTATGATCCCAAGAAGCCCGCGGCGTTGATGATCTTCCAGGACGGTCACGCGTTCGTCGGTCCCGAGGGCGAGTACCGGATCCCCAATGTCTTCGACAATCTGATCCATCGCCGCGAGATGCCGGTGACGATCGGGGTCTTCATCAATCCGGGCCGCACCCCGGACCAAAAGGAGGCGTCGTCGTCGGACTGGGGCGACCGGGTGAACAACCGGGCGACGGAATATAATGAACTCAACGACCGCTACGCCCGCATGATCGTCGAGGAACTGATCCCGACCCTGAAGAAGGACTATGCGATCTCGGACAATCCGGACGACCGCGCCATCGCCGGCGCCAGTTCCGGGGCGATTTGTGCCTTCACGGTGGCATGGCAACGTCCCGACCAGTTCCACAAGGTCATCAGCACCATTGGTAGCTTCACCAACATTCGCGGCGGGCATGTGTATCCGGATCTGGTGCGAACCTCGGACCGGAAGCCCATTCGCATCTTTCTGCAGGATGGTCTCAACGACAATCGGGGCCGCCGTCGTGACGGCGGCTACGACGCCACCTGGGACTGGCACACGCAGAACCGGAAGATGGTGGAGGCGCTGACGGCCAAGGGCTACGACGTGAACTACTGCTGGGGCATTGGAACCCACTCCAACAAGCAGGGAGGAGCGATGATGCCCGAGATGCTCCGCTGGCTCTGGCGGGATTATTCCCGTCCCGACGACCCCGCGGACGATTCCAACCGCAAGCTGCTTCCCGCCGTGGCGCCTGCGCCGTAGGCGATTAAAAGGGCCGGGAGGGATGGCGTGTCGCCGTCCGTGATCAAGTCCGGGGCAGAATGTCCGGATGCAGTTGCGGGTGACTCCTCGTGCGAGGGGCGTGACTTGAATGGGGCCCGCAGCATGCGAGCCCTCCCGATCCGGGAAGGTGGCTGCGGGCTGCCGCCCGCGGGTGACTCCTCCTTCGCGCCCGCTGCGCGAAGGAACGCACGGGTCAGAAGTCGCTGGCCCGTCCATCGGAATGAATGGGAGGGATGGCGTATCGCCGTCCGTGATCAAGTCTGGGGCCGAGCGTGTGGATGCCGTTGCGGGTGACCCTTCGCACGAGGGGCGTGACTTGAATGGGGCCTGCAGCATGCGCGCCGTCGTCTGGTCACTGCGATTCGCGGGTGTTCATCCGCGGGCCGATGTGGTTCAACTCCTCCGGCCCATGTCTGATGATCTTCCAGCCAATCCGCCCGTTCCCGAATCCGCCGAGGCTCCCAGGCATCGGCGACGGCCGCGTTACAGGGGCAAGAACCCGCGGAAGTTCCACGAGAAATACAAGGAGCTGAATCCCGATCGCTACTCGGCCGACGTTGCCAAGGTGATCGCCTCCGGCAAAACGCCGGTCGGAACGCATCGGCCCATCATGGTGCGGGAGATTCTGGAAGTGCTCGCTCCCAAGCCGGGCGACATCGCGGTCGATTGCACGCTCGGTTTTGGCGGTCACAGCCAGGAAATCCTGAAACGGATCCTCCCGGGCGGACGCCTTTTCGGCCTCGACGTCGATCCCATCGAACAACCCCGCACCGAGGCCCGCCTGCGCGCAAACGGTCTTGGACCGGACGTTTTTCAAGTCCGGCACATGAATTTCGCCGGCCTCGCCAAGCTCATCGCCCACGAGAATCTGACGGGCGGAGTCGATCTCATCCTCGCCGACCTCGGCGTGTCGTCCATGCAGATCGACAACCCTGACCGCGGTTTCACCTACAAGACCGACGGACCGCTCGATCTCCGGCTCAACCCCCAGCGCTCTCCGTCCGCCGCCGATCTCGTGTCAAAATTGCAAGCCGCCAAACTCGCCACGCTGTTCCGCGAAAATTCCGACGAACCCCGCGCCGATGAACTCGCGGCCGCCATCGTGGCGGCGCGGCAGCGTCAGCCGATTACCCGCACCGCGCAGCTCGCGGACGTGATCCGGGAGCTCTTCTCGTCCGCCCGCAGCGCTTCATCCAAAGAACTGGTCGACGACACCATCCGTCGTGTTTTCCAGGCTTTGCGGATCGCGGCGAACGATGAGTTCGGCGCGCTCAACAATCTCCTGCGCGTCCTGCCGTCGTGTCTGAAACCCGGCGGGCGCGTGGCCTTCCTCACCTTCCACAGCGGTGAAGACCGCCGCGTGAAGCACGCCTTCCAAGCAGGACTCGATACCGGAACCTATTCGTCCATCTCGCAGGGGATCCTCCGTCCGAGCGCCGACGAACGCCGGGACAACCCACGCTCGTCCTCGGCCAAGCTCCGCTGGGCTGTGACGTAGGCGTGGAGAGGGTGCAGTGGGTGGGGGGCAACGGGGGCTTTTACAATTGACTCCTTTGGCGGCGGTCTCGAGCGGGGAATGCGCGGACTGCGGAACCTGGTGCATCGGCGTCCCGGAACCTTGGATCCCGCGATTCGGATAGGCTCGCGCCAGGCGTGTTCGGCCCTTCTGAAGTCATCTGCGGTGACAGAAGATTTCGGTCATTCGCTGGATCCGCGATTGTTCATCGCGTTTGAAGGATGCCGTGCCTGTTGTCTTCGTATGTCGCCGGAATCGAAGTCAGGCGGCGCGGTTCGGTTCGACCCATGTGTGCTATTGACCTCGTGCGGAAAGTGACCATTATTCTGGTCATGCAAGCTTCCGTGGCGCAGGCGAAAAGCCAATTGGCCGATTTGCTTCGGCGGGCCGAACGCGGGGAAGAGGTTGTGATCGCCCGGCATGGATTGCCCGTAGCCCGGTTGGTGGCCATTCGACCCTCCGGGCCGCCGCCTGTTTCCGCGACGCCCTTGGATCCGAAAGATTATGCGGGAATTGACCTGGATGAACCGGCATTCCCCTCCTGGGAGAAGTGCGGCCATGCGAGCCTTGATTGATTCCGGATTGTGGTGGCGGCGTTACCACGGATTGCCGATGGGTCGGCAGCTCGCCCGTTTCCTGGAACAGGAGGTCAGCGAGTTCTGGCTTTGTCCGCTCTCAGTTCAGGAGATGCTCTACAAGTGGCGGCATCGGAAGTTGCCGGCGCCGGATCCTGCCGAATGGCTCGCGGAGGCTACGGCAGGTTATCGGGCGGCACCGGTCACCCTTGAAGCTGCCCGGGTCGCCGGGCTTTGGGAATGGGCGCATGGGGATCCTGTGGACCGCTTGCTCGCCGCGGTGGCGAATACCGAGGGTCTGACGCTGGTGCATACGGATCAAAGGCTTCGTTCATTGTCAGGATTTCCCCAGCGATACTTTCCGAATGTTGGAATGGTGTAGGCCGAATATTTTAGGAACTTGAGCCAATGGGTGAGGCGCGACCCCGGCGGAGGCCGATCTCCTCCTCGGGTGGGTTTCGGAGACGGATGCCCCGGAATCACCGCTGCGGGCTTGCCTTGCGGACCGGGTCCGGGCTACTCGCAGGGACGTGAGTTCCCCCCCATCCCCGGCGCGGCTCCCGCGGAGCCTGGAAGGCGGCGGGGTTGAGGCGGCGGTCTCGAGCGGCGAATGCGCGGACTGCGGAACCTGGTGCACCGGCGCCCCGGAACCTTGGATCCCGGGATTCGGATAGGCTCGCGCCAGGCGTGTTCGGCCCTTCTGAAGTCATCTGCGGTGACAGAAGATTTCGGTCATTCGCTGGATCCACGACTGTTCAACGCGTTTGAAGGACGCCGTGCCTGTTGTCATCGAATGTCGCCGGAATCGAAAGCAGCCTGCGCTTTCCTTTGCCGGCCCAGAAATTGGCGCTTGCATGTGTAAACGAACATTCGTTAGTTTACATCAATGAACCCCAGACGACTATTGGTCCTCCTCTCGAGCGCTTTTTTGATCGTGGCCCGGGCTCAATTCCCTGGAAGCATTGATCCCACCTTCCAGCCCGACTTCTCGGGAATCCCAGCCTACTCCGTCCGTGCGTTGGCCGTTGGGAAATCAGGCTCGCTCGTGGTGTCCTTGCAAGGAACCAACGGTTGCTATTTGCGCCGATTTGAATCCTCGGGCGTGCGCGATGACACGTGGACAGTGGACGCCGCGGCACCTGGAGTGATCACTCGAATTATCCTGACTTCGGACGGCGGCGCCTGGGTCGGGGGATCGTTTACTGAGTTGAACGGTCGCGCACGCGTGGGTCTCGCCCGCATCATGCGAAACGGCGCAGTTCAGCCAACCCGTTTCGGTCCCACTGGAGGTTTTCCGCAGCTCTCCGATGTCACCTTGCTTCCGGACGGAAGTCTTATCGTCTTGGAGGCCGATCGATTCACTCGACTCCTCCCCGACGGCCAGGTGGACGTCGATTATGGAGCCCGAGCCAGGCGAGTCTTTGATGGATGGTCGGGTTCGCCGCTGTTCCTGGAATCGCAAGCGAACGGAGACGTCCTGATTACGGGCGTGGGCATTCGTCGCCTGCTTCCCGATGGCCGACCTGATCCGGCGTTTGCAGGTCGTCCGTCGGGCAACGTGGCCGTCGCCGAAGGGGATGGTTGGTTCAATGCCGCGGCAATGGACCGACCACCCGACCCATTCTTCTGGGTACGGTTCCAGAAGCTGTTCCCGGACGGCACTGTGGATCCTTCGTTTGCAGCTCGCTGGTGGTACGGGATCAGTGCGCCCTTCTTGGTGTCTTCCAGCAATGGGGTCGTTGTATTGCCGTCCTATCGGGATTCCTCGCAGTTTCCCCCGGCGGAAGTTCAGCGCTATCGGGCAGACGGCAGCCGCGACTGGGGCTTTTTCTGTAACGTCGGCAGCAGTCCCGAAGGGTCGCGATCCTGGGCCATTCAAGCTGCGGCCGGATTGCCGAATGGAGACACGATCGTCGGTGGATCCTTGGGGGGACTCGTCGCAGGGGAACCCTCACAACCCCTCCTGGCCCGGTTGTTGGGCGGGACTCAGCCACCAGGCCCCGTACAATGGATGGCGGGTCCACAAACAATCACCATTGATGAAGGTGACACAGCCTTGTTGCAGGTACCGTTCTTGGCCCCAGGCATTCCGAACTTCGCCTGGTTGCGTGACGGAGAACCGGTGGCTGGCGCCAATGAGGCGATGCGAGTCTGGCGAACCCAGGTCGCCGACAGCGGGACCTACAAATTGCGCATCAAGAATGAGTCGGGGGTGTTTGACAGCCCGTCGATCACCCTGATCGTCAAACCGAGGGTCGAATTCGCCGGAACGGTGGACTCGAGCTTCACTGTGGATTGGATCGAAGGACTAACGGATCCGGCATCGATGTTGAGTGCTCCCCATCCTTCGGGGGCGATTTATACCGCACGCCTCAGACTCACGACACAACCTCCTTCCCGGATCAAATTCGATTTGGTTCGCCTGCAGGCCAATGGCGCGGTTGACCCCACGTTCCAGTTCGCCCGGAACGAATCCGGCCCGTATCTGATGGAACGGCGAAATGCCGCCGCCGTCGATGCCCAGGGCCGAATCGTCTATGTCGTACAGAAGGAGAGCTTTGATCCTGACCGACTGGTTCGGATGCTGCCGGATGGGCGCATGGATCCCACGTTTTCAACGCGGTTTGTCCGACCCAGCAACATCAATGGAATCATGGCACTGCCCAATGACGAATGGCTTTGTGCCGGTTGGATCTATGTCAGTTCTTCGGAACCACCTCTGGGGATCGTTCGGATCACTTCGACCGGGGACGTTGATCCGACGTTCTCGGTCATTCGAAGTGAAAGCACGCCGTTCCAGCTCGTGGGCCGACAACCCGAAGGACAAATTCTCCTCGTCTTGCCCAATGTTGCTTACACTAAAATCGGGCTGAGTCGGCGGTTGGCGGATGGCCAGCCGGACGAGACCTTTGCCAAGTCATTCTGGCCCTGGCCCGGACGTGCCCAAATGCTGCGGGACGGCCGGATCCTGGTGCTAGGATGGGATTTCGAGAACGGGACTCGCGCAGGGTTGACCCGTCTGACCCCGGAGGGACTGATCGATTCGACGTTCATTGCGGATCCCGTCACTCGACGTGGCGTCGAACAAGTTATCGAGGATTCACAAGGGCGACTGTTATTGGTGGTTCCCGGTGACGGCCGTGCATCGGGCGACCATCGGCGCCGCGATCTTGTGCGACTCGAGGCCAACGGCGCTCTGGATCTGAGCTTCCGTCTTGCGGTTGCTCCCACCGGCAACCAATTACGCGTCGTCCTCGACTCTGCCGGCCAAATCTGGGTCTCCGGAAGAACGCAGGTGGTTGGGCGGCCCGCGGAATACCTTCTGCGCATTCATGCCAGTTCGGAACGACCACTCGCTGCGCCGACGAAGGTGGATGGTTACTGGATGAGTCGCTTCTTTGCGGAGTCCGGCCGGCGTTATGTCGTCCAATCTCGTAGCAATTTGGACGAAGGGGAATGGCACGACTTGATGACGATTTCAGGTGAGGGCACGGTTCGGGATCTCCCAGTTTCGTCGGATGATTCCGATCAAAGTTGGTTGCGGGTTTTAAAGCTCGATTGAGTTTTGGCTCCACCGCCACTGTAAGATCGTTCCCCAGGCCCCGGAGCCGGAGGGCCCGTATTTTGCGCGGCGGCGGCCCGGTTCCAAGGCAGCCGTCATCATGAACCGACCTGCCGGGGGGCCGGACAGCACCACGATGATTGCCGAGGACCGGGCGGTACGTGATTGGATTTTGTAGCTCCCTCGTGCCGTAAACGACGTAAGGGAGTCCACTCTCTTTCCCTTCCACCCGCCCGCCGCGACTCTCCGAACTGGCGAAGTGTTCCTCGTGACCTCGCCAGTTACCGAAATCGGTTGGCGGCGGCACCCTACTTTGAGCTGAACGGAGTCGATATTCTCGCTGGTTGAGGTGGGAAGGCGGGGTGCCGGATTGTCGAACCGAATCCGCTCGCCTTTCTCCGCTGCCTGCGGACTAATCCGCACGGTACGCCCGCAGCAGGAAACATCAGTGATCTGGGGCGTCCCTTCCGTCCTATGCTCACCATTTTTATTGGCGTCGTGCTCGGCGCGTTGGCCGCGGCCTTGGGCACTCTGCTTGTGGGAGTCTATACCATCGGGCCCACCCAGCGCGGGGTGATCACCACCTTCGGGCGGGCGCAGCGGCTCGAGGGGTTCACCGGAGACGACCCGCATCTGGGCGGCTTGCTGAGCGACGAGGAGAAGAAGCGGTATGACTATCCCAATATCCGGGTGCTGCCGCCAGGGGGGCCGTATTTCAAGTGGCCGTGGCAGCGGCTCTACCGGGTGGACATGACCATCCAGGCGGTGGACATCACCTGGGATCCCGAGATCCGGCAGGAATTCATCGAGGCGGTCACCAGGGACAACCTGACCGTCCTCATCTCCGGGCAGATCCGCTGGAAGCCGTGCGAACGGAATCTGTACGCCTATCTGTTCGGGGTTGCGAATCCCGCGGCCCATGTGGTGGGGTACTTCATCTCCACCTTGCGGGACCGGGTGGCGACCTTTCACGGGGAGCGCGGGGAGGGATCGGTCGAAGGGGTCTCCATCAACGACCTGCGGCGCAACCTTTCACTGATCAACCGCCACATGGAGGACGCCTGCCGCAAGACCTCGGCGCGGTACGGCATCGAGTTCGATGCCGCGCTGATCACCAACATTGATCCGCCGGCCGATGTCGATGAGGCCCTGGCCTCGATCAACACGACGCAAAACCAGGTGGCGGCCGCAATCAGCCAGTCGAGGGCCGATGCCGAGCAGAAGCTCAAGATGGCCGAGCAGGCGGTGCAAATCGCCCTGAACCGGGCCGAAGCGGAGGCGGCGCCGCTTCAGGAGTTGGGCAAGACCCTCGCCGCCATGCATGCCCAGGGCGGAAAACGTGCGTTGGACGGCTATCTGCGCAACGCCGGCCTGCCGTTGCGAGAACGCGCGGCGGAGACCGTCCTGAAAATTTGAAGCGGTGCGCACCGGATCCCTCGTCCCATTGAAGCTATGAATGTCGTCGCCACTTTTTTCGGAGCTTTCGCCGCCGGAGTCTTCGTCTTGCTGATCGCCGCCGGTTTACTCGTCGTCCTGGGCCCGTTGCTCCAGCTCTGGCGGGTGGTGCCGGAACGCACCGTCGTGGTCTACACCCTCTTCGGCCGGGTCGTCGGCCAGGTGGAGGAACCGGGCCTGTTCCTGCCGCTGATGCGGTTCGGTCCCCGGGCGTTGCTGTTCCCGTTCTTCGGAAAGGCCTATTCGGTTCCGACGCGCCTGCACCAGTCGTATCTACGGAACCAACTGGTCAATTCCGAGGAGGGGGCGCCCATGGGCGTGGGAGTCTGGTTTGAGATGTTCGTCAATGACCCGGGTGCCTTTCTGTTCCGGAACTCCGATCCCATGGGGTCGCTGAAGGCCAATGTGGCCACTGCCGTGGTCAAACAACTCTCCAACCTGAAGCTCGATGTGCTGCTGGAGGACCGCGACGCGCTGTCCCGCAAGGTCCGCGAAGAGGTCTCGCCCACGTCGACGCAATGGGGGTTCGCTCTGGGTTCGACCTACATCCGCAAGGTGGCCTTCCGCGACAAGGGCATGATCAATGAAATCCAGCGCAAGGTGGTCAACCGACTTCGCCAGGTGACCGCGGCGATGAAGCAGGCGGGCGAGAACACCGTCGCGATCATCCATTCCGAGGCCGACAAGCAGGCCTCCCAGCGCCTCGGGCAGTCCCAGGCGGTCCGGCCGGACGTCATCGGCCGCGTCCTTGCGGAACTGCAGCAGGAGCCGGAGGTGGCCGAGGCCCTGTTCCGTCTGCTGGAAATCACCGCCACGCTCCGGAGTCCCGGCAAAGTGGTTCTCGCGGAATCCGTGGGTTCGGGACTGATCCTGAGCCTCCCCGACGGTGCTCCGGTTCCGCCGCCGCTGCGTCCGGCGTGACCCCGCGGGCGCCGGGCACCCGGTTCAGGAAGGAAACTACTCGGGTTCCGTTCGGCGCAACGGAGCAAAGCCGCGGCGGTTGATGGTGCAGGGGCCGAACCTGGCGACGTCAAACCGCAGAAAACGAACCTCTTCGAGCGGTCGAGGGAATTCTTTCGCTGAGAGGGGTAAGAGTCATTCATCAAACACGCCGCCCTCGCCGCCGCGAAAACCCCTCCGGCCATCGCATCAGCCACGGGGCCCTACCCACTCAAAACCACTCGGAATCTGAAAAAGCGTCTTGCCGCCGAACCAAATTGGCTGGTTGCCAATCGGCGGAACGCCGGTTCACGCTCCCGGAAACACTCAAACAAAGGCCACCCGCCCGCATCCACCAATCTGCGGTCTTGTTCGGAAAGCGTCCGGGAGTCGTGGCAGGTGACCTGCATTGAATCGGTTTGGATGGGACCACTTTGAAGCATCGTTTATGAAGGCGCGCAAATTGATCCGATGCATAGCTTATCTGTCACCGGCCGTCATTGTCGGCTTGGTTGGGGGACTAGGTTGCCAAACTCCTTCTGCCAGTAATCCATGCCAGATCCCTGCCTATTCCACAAAATACGGCCCGAGATACCAGTGGGGAAGCACCGCCGCGGATCCAGATTTCGGTGGGTACTATAACTCCGGCAGTACGACCGAAATCTCTAATGTGATCACGCTCCGCCCAGGAGCGTTTAGTCTGGCTATCATAGCGGATGGCGACTTGATTATTGGCAACAATATCTTGTTGGGGCCCCAGAATCCCGGCCTCGAAGCGCCCGACATTCTGCTCGCCAGTGTAAACGGGAATGTTTCGATCAGGCCGGGCGTGCAGATCGGCGAATACCTACCGGCAAGTCCGGGCGCTTCTGGCAGTCCGATGCTCGGACCGAGGAGCGGAAAAGACGGCGGAAGTGTCACGATAATCGGAATGAATGTTTTGGTTGAGGGCTCGGTCACGGGGCAGGAAGGTGGTGAGGGCGGAGTTCACTGGACAAATAGTCCTCCCGCTGGCGCTCTGGTGACCGGGGGACATGGCGGGCGGGGTGGAGACGTCCGCATCTGTTTTTATGAGTCATTGCGAGTTGCCGGGAGTGGAATGGTTGTCGGTGGACGCGGCGGCTTTGGGGCAACGGACTCCAGCGCAGCATCCGCTCCCAAAGTGAGGGGTGGGAATGGCGGAAGCGGCGGCGACGCCCACCTGACGGGAACCGCGACAGGGCCCGCCCAGATTTTTTGCAGTGGAACAATCCGAGGGGGGAGAGGGGGAGACGGCGGCGACGCAAAAGCCGGATCCATCACGATGACTCCCGACGGCAGTTCCTCGACGGCGACCGGAGGCAAAGGAGGAGACGGGGCGAAACTTATTGTCAATGGCGCGGTGGCGATCCAGGTGGGCACGATGCTGCCGGGCAATGGAGGCAACGGCGGAATTGCCGACGCGTTTGGAGCCAGCCCGCCGCTCGGCGCGCCTCCCGGTACGGGCGCCGGTCCCGGTGCCGGCGCGGCCACCGGTGGAGACGGCGGACCGGGGGGGCCAATTGCAACCATTCCGACCACAACGACACCCGTAGTAGTTGGACCCGGCAGGCCGGGGCCTGGCGGACTCGCACGAGCCTGGCCGGGAGGAGGGCTCACCAACACGGGCAGGGCCACGGCCACGGGAGGCAAGAACGGGGCCGGGTCGGCACCAGCGCCTGCGTTAGGCGTCGTTCGAGTCCCGGGGATGCCATTTGGTGTCGCAACTCAGTCGGGCGCGCCATAGTCCGTGCCGGTAACCACGCGCCGTCACCGAGGGGGTCAAAACCAGCCACTTGGAGCGGAAATGTCCGGATACGCGTGCGGCTACAAAGGCCGGCACAAGGAGGCAACGGGGTCAGGTGCAATTTCTGTGCGGGGGCAACCTTCTCACCGGGCGGGATTTGGAGGCCGTTGTCGTGGAATCACCGCTGCGGGCTTGCCTTGCGGACCGGGTCCGGGCTACTCGCAGGGACGTGAGTTCCCCCACCATCCCCGGCGCGGCTCCCGCGGAGCCGGTCTCCAGTTCGGCGCCCACGCGGTGGCCGTCGCAGATCAAGTTCATCATCGGCAATGAGGCCTGCGAACGGTTCAGCTTCTACGGGATGAAGGGCATCCTGGCGGGCTACATCACCGGGGAGGTGGCCCGCGGGGCCCTCGGACAGTCCAAGGACCGGGCCACGGAGTGGATTCACCTGTTCATCATGGTGAGCTACTTCACGCCGCTCCTCGGCGGGTATCTTTCCGACCGGGTGTGGGGACGCTACCGCACCATCCTTTGGGTCTCGCTGCTGTACTGCGTCGGACACGGCGTGCTGGCGCTGAGTGAGTTCACCGCCAGCGTGGATGCCAAAATCGGGATGCTGGGAACCGGCATGGCGCTCATTGCGCTCGGCGCCGGCGGCATCAAGCCGTGCGTGTCGGCGTTCATGGGTGACCAGTTTCTGGCGGGGCAGACGCGGC
The DNA here is from genome assembly GCA_016793645.1 of Verrucomicrobiales bacterium. GTDB lineage: Bacteria > Verrucomicrobiota > Verrucomicrobiia > Limisphaerales > UBA9464 > UBA9464. Next base: position 16,265 of record JAEUHD010000091.1, on the reverse strand, counting down.
TGTATCAAAAGGCGTTCGGGGCGTTCTATTTTTCGGTCAACTTCGGTTCGTTCTTCGCCTTTTTGACCATTCCGTATCTGGCCCGCAAGGTGGGATACGGCTGGGCGTTCGGGGTGCCGGGAATTCTCATGGGACTCGCCACGCTGATCTTCTGGCTGGGGACGCCACACTATGTCCGGGTGCCTCCGGCCCGGGAGACGCGCGCGGCTGGACTTCTGGCCGTCTTCAGGGAGGCGTGGAGGAACCGGCTTCCCGGGCAGGATTTCTGGGGAGGGGCGTCCCCGAGGTATTCGGACGAGGAGATTTCCGCCGCGCGCTCGATCCTTCCGGTGCTGAGCATTTTCATCCTCATCCCGCCCTTCTGGGCGATGTTTGATCAGCACTCGTCCACCTGGGTGCTTCAGGCCCGGCAGATGGTGCCGTTCCGGCTGACGGACTCCTATGTCATCGGCGGCGAGGAAATGCAGTCGCTGAACCCGCTGCTGGTGATGCTGCTGGTGCCGCTGTTGACCGGGGTGGTGTATCCGCTGGGAGGACGCCACGTCACGCCGCTGCGTCGGATCGGCGTGGGAATGTTCATCGCGGGTGCCTCGTACGTGATCGTGGCGTGGATCCAGCAACGCCTCGAATCCGGAGCGACGATGAGCGTGCTCTGGCAGGCGCTGCCGTATCTGGTCCTGACCACGGCCGAGGTGCTGGTGTCCACGACCGGACTCGAATTCGCCTACACCCAGGCGTCGAAGAGCATGAAGAGCACGATCATGAGCTTCTGGTACCTGACCGTAGCGGCGGGGAACGGGTTGGTGGCCCTGGTGACCCGGTTTGGCGGGGGCGGGAGCCACGACGCGTCGGTGACGCCGGGGAGGTTTCTCGGGTACGCGGTGCTGACCTTCGTGGTGTCACTGGTGTTTGTCGGGGTCGCGATGCGGTACCGCTACCGGGAGACTCCGGCGGCCCGGCGCGCGGGATAATTCCTTCCCCGGAGGAATCGCCGCTGGTACTGATCTCCATCGACGAAATCGGAGGAACGCCTCCTCCCTTCAACTTCCAATCCTCCTGCCATGTATCGAGTCAAGGGTGCCGACGGAAAGGACTATGGTCCTGTGGATGCGGATCACATCCGCCTTTGGAGCCGTGAGGGTCGACTGAATCGACATTCCCTGCTGCAGCGGGAAGGGGAGGTCGAATGGAAGGCGGTGGAACAATTCCCGGAGTTCGCGGACCTGGTCGCGGCTCCGGCGATCCCGGTGCCTCCCTCGATGGGGCTCCCCAGTGGCGGCGGGACCGAGGCGGCACAATCGGCGGTCAAGGCTCCGGCGATCCTCATGATCGTCGCGGCCGCGCTCAGCCTTCTCCATGCCCTTTATTCGCTGGTGATCATCTTTCAGATGCCGATGGACGACATCCTCCGGCAGGCCGAGAAGCAGATGGGTCAGCCGTTTCCGGTTCAGGTCCCGGTGGCATTCATGAAGACCGCCATGGTGGCCACCGGTGCACTGCCGATCGTGGCCGCGATCATCACCCTGATTGCGGGACAGCGGTTCCTGTCGCTTCGCAGCCGTGGGCTGGTCATGACAGGTGGGATCCTGCTGCTGCTTCCCTGTTGCGGCGTGTCCGGACCCGTATGTCTTCTGGGCATGCCGGTGGGCATCTGGTCCCTGGTGGTGGTCAGCAAACCCGAGATTCGATCCGCCTTTCGGTAACCGGTGAACGCACCGCAGTCCACGCCCCCGAAGATGGAAGGGGTGCCGCCGGTGATCCGGGGTGGCGCGGTCCGGTGGTCCTGGATTCTCGCCGTCGGACTGCTCGGGGTCGCGGGCCTGCTGGTTCTCCGGCAGGTGGAACCCGCAGGCCAACCGATCTTCCCCCGGTGTTGGTTGTATCAGACCACCGGGATTCAGTGTCCGGGTTGTGGGGCGACCCGGGCCGTCCATGCGCTGCTGAACGGGCGGATCCAGGAGGCGTTTCGGCTGAATGGTCTTGTGGTACTGGGACTGCCGGTGGTCGCGTGGCTCGGATTGCGGGCGGCGGTCGGCTGGGGGTCTGGCCGGTGGTGGCCCAATCCGCTGACGAAGCCGCTGGTGCTGGCGCTGCTCGCCGGATTGGTTGCCGGGTTTGGAGTGGGCCGCAACGTCGCCTGGTAGACGCCGTACGGCGTTAGCGGGGTCGCGGGAGCAATCGGAAGAACTCGGTGGCGGTGACGACCCGGGTTCCTTGGGGAAGCAACGGGAGAGTCCGCGCCACCGCTCCGATGGGGCCACCGGAATCGCGGAAGGACCAGGCGTGGACGTTGACCAGGGCAAACGCCGCGGTTCCGGCCGCGGGACCGCTCGGCATGGCGGCGACCGACGCGGCGACGCCTTCCGGAAGCAGTTCCTGCTTTAGTCCGTTGCCCCGGACACGCTGCTCCCAGAGTAGGAACCGGAAGCTCACGATGGGCTTTCCCGAGGTCCATCGGACGTCGCTTCCGAAGCTGTTGTACGAGGAATAGTTTTTGAACAGCACTCCCTCCACGCCGGGTTGCGACACGAGGGCGTCCGCACCGGACATGTCCCGGGCATTGTCGATGACGGCCGCGAGGCGCAGGCCGGCATCGCGAAGCGCCGTGCCTCCGGTTCGGGCGAGCAGGGGACGGTCCGGAGCGTCGGACGGAAAATAGTAGCCGGCTCCGCTGGGGCCGGCGATGAAGTCATCGCGGGGCGTGGCGGTCCGGTAGAAATAATCCAGCGCCCGGGGAGCGATCTCCGTCAGGATGGGCGCCATTTCCCACGTCACCGCGAATCGTCCCCGTTCCGGACTGGCCCAGAATCCGGGCGAGGTGGCCATTCCGTTGAGAAGCCACTGCACGTTGTCGCCGTCGGAAATCACGAAGGCCACGACGCGCTCGCCGTCGCGGACCGGTTCGGGTTCGGGAAGATCGGCACGGGTGGCAATCTTCACCGGCAGATGCTGCAGCGCGGACAAGTTCAGCGCCCAATCGGACGGGATCACCAGTCCGCCCCCGCGGCTGACACCACCGACGAAATGAAACTCATCGGAACCCCAACCGAAGATGCGCGCTCCCGGGTCCAGTTGTCGGACGACGGAGGCCAGGAACCCGTTCTGCTCGTCAAACCAGGTGAAGGCCGACCGGGCGATGGCGAAGTCGCGCAGGTGGATCACCTTGTCGGTGGGTTGGTGCACGGCCATCCGGCGATCGCAGAAGTCGGGGACCCGTTGCTCCAATCCCACCGGCTTCCCGCGGACGTCTTCGACTTCCTTCAACCCCAGTGCGGTAACCCGGTCGCGAATGGTGGCCTCCACGAGGGCGAGGCGGCGCGGTCCGGCCAGGGTGGTGGCTGCATTCAAGCTGCCGTCTGCGGAACTCCAGGTGACGAACCCCCGGAAAGAATCCCGCTCGGCGACGAGTACTTCCCAGACGTTGGACGCGTTCTTGAGCGGGCGGCCTTCCCGCCGCAGATCCTCCAGCAGAATTTCGTATAGGCCCCGGGAACGGATCCAGACCCGCGCCTGATCCCTGTTAAGGACGCCCTGGACCGAGGCGAGCAGCGCCTGCTCCGCCGGGGAGTCGGAGACCTGGGGAATCACCCAGAGGGGGAGTTCTCCCCGGGCCGTTCCGGCGATGCAGAGGAGGGCCGACGCGAGGAGACTGATCCGGAGCATTCTTCGGCGGAAGGATTCCATGTGACTCGAAGGCGTCAGGTCGAACTCAAGCCAGCAGCGCGGGGACGGGACGGGCCCCGGTTACCTCGGCGTCGGTGAGACTGGCCTCGCGACCCTCATGGGGGAAACGAAGTTGCTGGTGATCGATGCCCAGCAGTTGCAGCAGGGTGGCGTGGAAGTCGTGGACGGACACGACGTCCTGGACAGACTTGTATCCGAACTCGTCGGTGGCGCCATGGACATAGCCCGACTTGAAGCCACCGCCGGCGGCCCAGAGCGAAAACGCGTGGCGGTTGTGGTCCCGTCCGTCCTTGCCCTGGGAGATGGGAAGTCGGCCGAATTCCCCGGTCCATAGGACCACGGTGGAGTCGAGCAGACCCCGGGATTTCAGGTCCCGCACCAGGGCGGCACTGGGTTTGTCGGTGCGGGCGCAGAGTCCGCGGAGACGCTCGGCGTTCTTGTCGTGCGTGTCCCAGGGTTGTCCGCTGAGGAAGAGTTGGACGAACCGGACGCCGCGTTCCACGAGTCGTCGGGCGATCAGGCAGCGGCGTCCGTAGTCCGCGGTGACGGGGTCATCGAGTCCGTAGAGGTTCCGGGTGGCGGCGGATTCCTGGCTGAGGTCCATGGCCTCGGGAACCGCGCTTTGCATCCGGGCGGCGGTTTCGAAATTCGCAATCCGCGCGGCGAGTTCCGTGTCGCCCGGGAAACGGGCGGCATGGGTCCGGTTCAGTTCCTCCAGCAGCGCCAGTTGGTTGGTGCGGGAACCCGCGGTCATGTGGGCCGGTGTGCGCAGGTGAAACACCGGGGAATCCCCGCTGCGGAACGGGGTTCCCTGGTACAGCGCGGGGAGAAATCCCGAAGACCAGTTCCGCTCGCCATCGACGGGAAGCCCGTCCGGATCCGAGAGAACCACGTACGCGGGGAGATTCTCGTTCTCGGAACCCAGTCCGTACAGCAGCCACGAGCCCAGGGTGGGAAGTCCCGCAAGGAAGCGACCGGTGTGGATGATGCGGAGCGCCGACTCGTGGTCCACCGACCCGGTGGTCATGGAGCGCACCAGCGTGATGTCGTCCGCAATTTCGCCGGTGTGGGGCAGCAGTTCCGACAATTCCATCCCGCACTGACCCCGCGGACGAAATTCGTAGGGGGCGCCAAGCACGTTGCCCGCCTGCTTGTCGAAGTGCACCTCCAGATCGCCCCCGGGATAGGGCTGTCCGTTGTACCGGTTCAGGGCCGGCTTGCAGTCGAAGAGGTCCATCTGGCTCGGACCGCCATGCTGGAACAGGCTGATCACCGCCCGCGCCTTCGGACGCAGCGGGGCCGGAACGGGTGCGTTGGAGCCCAGGGCGCGGCTCCGGGCGAGGAGATGGGACAGGGCGAGTCCTCCGAGGCTGCCGGCGGAACGGCCCAAAAAGGCGCGGCGGGACAGGGCGTTCAGGACGGGATTCATTCGAGATAGAGGAACGCGTTCAATCCGAAGAGGGACTGGGCGAGGTCGGCCCACACCCGGGGTTCCGCATCCACGGGACTGCCATAGGTGATCCGTTGATGGGCGACAAAGCGAAGGAGTGCGTCCAACTCCGCGTCGTTGGGTTCGCGTCCGCAGGTCAGCAGGAACCCGCGCCGGACGCGGGCTTCGACGTCGCTTCCGCATTCCCGATCCAACCGTGCGGCGAGATCCTTTCCGCGGGCCACCGCGAAATCCGAATTCAGCGCGGCGAGGGATTGCAGCGGCATCGTCGTGGTGGCGCGGCGGGTGCAGTTGAAGACCACGGACGGCGCATCGAAGGTCGCGGCGAGCGTGGGGACCTGCGTGCGGCGATGTTGGAGGAAAATCGAGCGGGACAGCGCTTCGGGATTCGCTTCGTCGGGCAGCACTTCGCCATCGGACCGGCGCGGGGTCGGGACGTAGGGGCCGGCGGCCTTCGCGCCAAGGCGTCCGGAGGCGGACAGCATGGCGTCGCGCGCGGCCTCCGCGTCGAGACGGTGCAGGGGAAACCGCCAGAGGCGCCGGTTCGAGGGGTCGCGGGCAACGCCGTCCGGCCGGGGTTCCGCCGACTGGCGGAAGGTGGCGGAGTGAAGGATCGCGCGGTGAAGGGCCTTGAGGCTCCAGCCGGAATCCACGAAGTCGGACGCCAGCCATTCGAGCAGTTCCGGGTGGGTGGGCGGTGCGCCGCTGAGCCCCAGGTTGTCCGGGGTCGCGACGATGCCGGTGCCGAAGTATTGCTGCCACACGCGGTTCACGGTCACGCGCGCCAGCAGGGCGGCCTGGGGTGATGCGGGTTCCGTGAGCCAGCGGGCCAGGGCGAGGCGGCGTCCGGTGGTTCGCGATCCCGCGGGAACTGCGGTGGACGGAGAGGCACCGGCGATGGACTTGAGAAATTCCGGGTATTCGGCGCCAACGGATTCGCCTGGCGTCTTGGGGTTCCCGCGACGGAGCAGGGGGACGGTGGGAGGTGTGGCCGAGACGTCGGACATCCAGGCGATGCGCCCGGGTTCGGGAACGCGTTCCTTGCGGGTGGCGGCGATGGTCTGGTCGAGGGCGGTGCGTCGTTCGGCGAGTTCCCTGGCATAGGCGTCCTGGCGGCGTGCCCAGTCCGCGTCACTGTCGTTGGACGCTTCGATCCGAACGTTGTCCACCACGAAGCTGCGTCCACAGCAATACTCGAAGGCGAATCCGCCCGGTGGGAGATCCGCATTGGCCAGCTTGAGCGAACTGCCGTCCACCACGCCGTCCACGAGGTGCTCGAGGGAGAGTTCGTTGGTTCCGGTGCGGGTGATGCGGACGCCGTAGTTGCGTCCGGGTTGGTATCCGGTTCCGCCAATCGAGCCGCGTGATTTGGAGTCGGAGCCCGGGTAATCAATGTGGACGCTGGTGGCTCCTCCCGGATTGCCGTCCACGAGGATGTTGCCGCCCGGGACCGGGGATTTGTCGTCGAAATCGTGGGCGGCGATCACATAGGCGATCCGCTCGGCCTTGGGGCCCGTGTCGGCGACCCGGACATCGCGAAGGTCGAAGGTGGCCTGGATCCAGGCGCCCGGCTTTTCGGGGGCCCACACAAAGCGGTCCCGGGTGGATAGCCACCGGTCGCCGGCGCCGCCTCCTTCGAGGACTTCCAGGGTTCCACCCCTCACACGGGCCGCGGGTGCGGTGTCGGCGTCGAGGGCGACGGCGGGTGAACCGGCGGGGTGATCATCGCCTGGGGCGGAATTGGACCAGTGCGCGGACACCCGGGTGCCATCGTCAAAACTGTCGGCGAACAGAATTCGTCCTGCGGGACGCTGATTCCGGATCCACTCCGCCAGGTCCCGCCGCGCCGCGGCTTCACGCGCATCCAGTCGTTCCTCGGACGCCTTCCAGGCTTCCCGCTGGCCGGGAAGGGGAGCGCTCACAACGCGGTCGTTGGGCTTCACCCAGTTCTCCACGTGGAACGCCGGATAAAGAAAGGCCTGGAGCGAGTAGTAGTCTTTTTGGGTGAGCGGCTCGAATTTGTGGTCGTGGCATTTGGCGCACTGGATGGTCAGTCCCAGCAGGCTCGTGCCGAAAATCTGCTGGGCCGATTCCAGTGCGTAATACCGGTCCACCCGAACTTCGTCCGGATTTCCATCGCTCTCCCCGGAACCGTCCTGTCCGTTGCGGAGGAAATGGGTGGCTTCCAGTAGTTCTATAACCTCCGGGGTGGCGGGTTGTCCGGGTTCCCAGCCGGACAGTTCGTCCCCGGCAATCTGCTCCTGCACGAAACGATCAAACGGCTTGTCGCGATTGAGGGATCGGATCGTGTAATCGCGGTAGCGGTAGGCGAGGGGGCGGTCCGTATCGGCGTTGAAGTAGCCGTTGGAATCCGCGTAGCCGGCGGCGTCCAGCCAGTGTTGCCCCCAGCGTTCCCCGTAGTGGGGGGACGCCAGGTAGCGTTCGATCATCCGGTCGTAGGCACCCGGATCCGTGTCCCGGACAAAGGCGTCGATCTCCTCAGGAGAGGGCGGGAGGCCGGTGACGAGAAAGGCGACCCGACGGATCAGAACGTGGCGATTGGCTTCGGAGTTTCGGGTCAGGTCAACTTCCGCGAGTCGCCGGTCGATCCAGGCGTCGACGACCGTCGTGTCGCCTGAACGCGGCGGCGGGGCGGGGCGCTGGAGCCGTTGAAACGCCCAGTGTGTCGCCGCTCGTTTCGGAAGCGTGTCGCCGGGTGCTGATCCGGATTCGGCGGCGGGGCACAGTCCAGCGGCCGCGAGTCCCATTCCGAGCGCCGCCAGGATTCCCCATCCCCGAAGGGGTCCGGAGGCTCTGGAACTGGGACGACGGCAGCACATGGGCGACTCCGGATACCATCCGTGTCCCCGCGGGAATCGACAACCCGAGAGTGAGGCGTCGATCCGAAATCAGTGCGTGTAGCCCTCCTCGCCATGTTCGGCGAGGTCGAGTCCCTGGTTCTCGATTTCCTCGGCCACGCGGCATCCCACCACGCGGTCGATCACGGCGTAGAGGATCACGGTGACGACGACCGACAACAAAAGGACCAAGCCGCCCGCCTTGACCTGTTCCCACCAGAGGGAGGTGCCGACCAGGGGACGGATCCAGTCCGCGGAAAGGTTGGCGTTGATCTCCGTGGTGGCCAGCACCCCGGCCAGCAGCGTTCCGAGAGTCCCACCGACGGCGTGCACGCCGAACGTGTCCAGCGAGTCGTCATATCGGAAGAAGGACTTGAGCTTTCCGCAGGCGAGGAAGGTGGCGAGGCCGGCGGCGAGTCCAATCAGGACGGCCCCGGTCGGAGTCACAAACCCACTGGCGGGAGTGATGGTCGCGAGTCCGGCGACCGCGCCGGAGCACATTCCCAGCACCGACGGGCGTCGACGCAGGGTCCATTCCAGAACCGCCCAGACGCACAGGCCCACGGCCGCGCTGAGCGTGGTCGCGGTGAAGGCATTGGCGGCGATGCGGTCGGCGGCCACGGCGCTGCCGGCGTTGAAGCCGTACCAGCCAAACCAGAGCATTCCAGTGCCGACCATGCACAGCACCATGCTGTGGGGGACGATGGGTTCCCGTCCGAATCCCTTCCGGGGTCCGAGCAGGAGGCACAGGATCAGGGCGCTCCAACCCGACGTCATGTGTACCACGATGCCTCCGGCGAAGTCGATGGATTTGATGGCGGCCTTGGAATTCCAGAGGCCGTTCATCCATCCGTCCGCACCCCACAACATGTGGGCGACGGGGAAGTACACGAGCACCATCCAGGCGGCGCAGAAGATCATGAGCGCCTGGTAGCGCATCCGCTCCGCCACCGCGCCGATGATCAATCCCGGCGTGATGATGGCGAACATCAGCTGGTACATGGCGTACACGTTGTGGGAGACCCAGGCCCCGTAGTCGGGATTTGGATCCGCCGTGACGCCGCGGAGGAACGACCATTGGAAGCCGCCGAGGAAGGGCGATCCCTTGCCGAAGGACAAGGAGTAGCCGCACACCCACCACAGGATGGTGACGATGCCGGCGAGACCGAGGCATTGCGCGAGCACGGACAGCACGTTCTTCCTGCGGACGAGTCCGCCGTAGAACAGGGCCAGTCCCGGCAGGGTCATGAAGAGCACCAGCCCGGCACTGACCATCATCCAGCCGTTATGGCCGGGACCCGGATTTCCCTGGATTGGGCCGGCGGGTGCCGTATTGCGAATGTAGGCTTCGAGGTCGGAAACCCGTTGTTCCAATCCAGGTTCGGCGGCCGTTGCGGCGAAGAGTCCGACGACGGCGAGGACGAGGGCGCGACAGAGCGGGGTCACGGCTGGGGAGAGGTTGGGGTGGGGCGGGGGGTCAGATGGCCTGATCGCCGCGTTCCTCGGTGCGGATCCGGATGGCGTCCTCGACGTGGGTGACGAAGATCTTTCCGTCGCCAATCTTACCGGTCTTTGCAGCCTTCACGATGGCCTCGATGGCCGTGGGGACCTGGCTGTCGGGAACCACCAATTCGACCTTGAGCTTGGGGAGGAAATCCACGGTGTACTCGGCGCCCCGATAGATTTCCGTGTGTCCCTTCTGGCGTCCGAATCCCTTGACCTCGGACACCGTCATGCCGACGAGGCCCGCGTCCTGGAGGGCCGTTTTCACATCTTCGAGGCGGAAGGGTTTGATGATGGCTTCAATTCGTTTCATCGGATCAGTGGAAATCGCGCCGGACCGTGCCACTGCCGATGGGAGCAAGGCAATAGAATCCATGAACCCTGGTCATGGATTCGCTGCGAATGATGAACCCAAGTTGGATTCAGCGGTGCCCGGCGATTCCCGGTGTTCGAGGGGAAACCGGATCGCGAGCGGGACTGGGGATGCGGGAGACCCTATTCGCCGGCAGGGGCACCGGCCGGGGTCACCTGGGGATGGGCGGCCAGGTAGGCATCGACGTCCGTGGTCACGACGAGGGTGCCCCACATGAGGGTCCAGTGACCCGGGAAGGTGCACACGTACTCGTAGTCCCCCGGCGTGGTCGGCGCGGTGAGCTTGAGCGTTTCGCGGCGTCCGGCGTCGAGCAGGCGGGTGGCCCCGAAGACTCCCGCGTTGGCGGGGATGTAGGCGCGGCCCTGGGAGTCCAACTGATCGGGCTTCATGTTGGCTGACAGCGTGGCGGCCTTTTCCCGGCTTCCCGGGGGCACGAAGACGAGATTGTGCGGCATGAAGTCGTCGTTCTCGATGATGACCTCAAAGGGTTTTCCGGCCTCGACGACGAGACGCGGGGTGTCGTAGCGCATCTGCTCGCGGACCGTGCGGATCACGAACACGGCGACGCCGAGACTGCGGAGTTCGCGACGGAGGGCTGTCGCCTCGGCGGGCGGCAGGAACCCGGCGAAGTCGGAGGCGGCCTGGACGCTCTCCACGAAATCCTGGGAGCTGCGTTCGCCCGGCGGAACCGAGCGAGCCCAGGCGGCGAGTCCCTTGGCGACGGCTGCGGCCTGGTCCTTGGGCCAGGTCGCACGGGGGAGGGCTCGAAGTGCCCGGGTGGCATCCGGGACCTGTTCCCCCTGCCGCACCAGGGCGGCGAGCGCGGTGAACACCGCCTCCTGCTCGGCGTTCATGCTGACGCTGGCGCGCAGGGCGGCGCGGCGCAGGGCGGCGACGGGGTCCCCGCCCACGGGGAGCGTGACGCTTTCAGCGGGGGCGGGAATGCCCTTCTGCTGGAACACCTCGCGCCGCTCGGAGTCGAGGACGGTCAGCGTGAACCCGTCGAGCCGCTTGCCGAGATCCCCCTCGGTCCGGTTCCAGACGACCACGGATTCCACGGGCCGATTGCCGCCCAGGTCGAGTTCCCACCAGGGGTTGTTTTCGTTCTCCACCGAGTGGGTCTGGGCTCCGTTGGCAAAGGTTCCGTCGGTCCGGCCGTCGATGGCGCGCGAGGCGACGCCGCCATTGGACACGCTCGACTGGCCGGCCTGGCCCTGGGTGGCGATGTTGCGGCCGCCGCTCATCACCTGCACCTCGGCGAGGGTCAGTGTCCCGCGGCGGGGCAGGTCGATGCGCACATAGCGGGCATCCCGGCCCTTCTTCTCCCGCGCGGTGGCGGCGAGGTCAGGGGGGATCTCCGTCAGCAGGGGACGCACCCTGGCCATGGCCTTGGCGCGGAAGTCGGCGTCCGAAAGGAGGGGGATTCCGTTGAGCAGTTCCGCCATGGCGGCGGGATTCTTTGAAACCTCGGCCCAGACGTTGTCGAAGGTGCCGTCAGCCAGGGCGCGGGCGGCCCAGGCGGCCTGCCGGATTTCGGGGGAGGCGCCGGAGGTGGAGAGATTGGCGAGCCGCGCCCGAACCGCCTGCAGGTCCGAGGCGTTCTGGAGCGGCAGGAGTCGCGCGATGGCGGCGGCGGCCGCGGGGTTGGCCTTGGATGAGGATTCGAGCGCGCCAAACAACTCGATCATGCGGGTGGTCTTGCGGGCCTTGGCGAGGTCATCCACGGCCGCGCTCCGGTCCGCGTCGGTGGCATCGGGACGGACCACGAGCGCGAGGAGCACCTCGGGGGTCCTGGGCGACTTGAGAAGTTCGGCGGTGCTCAGGCGTCCGATGAGATGGTTGAAGCCGGCGGGGTTGTTCTTCGCGATCGGGGTTCCGGACGCGATCGCCGCACGCCAGACGGGTTCCAGTTGCCGGAGTGTTTCGCCGAGGGTGTAGTCCAGGTAGTAGTCCGTGGGCATCTGCCGGATGGCGAGGGCCACATCCACCGCGGCCGGCACGCGGTAGAAGCTCGCGGCGCGCACGGCCTCGAGACGGACCCGCGGCGACGGGTCATCGGCCACGATGCGGAACCAGTCGAGCGACTCCGGAATGCGGTCGCGCCAGTAGCACAGGACCCGGGCGGCGGCCGCACGGGCGCGCGGTTCGCCGGACTTGAGCATCCGCTGCAGCAACTCCCGGTTCACCACGTTGTGCCATTGGTGCACCCAGAGGGCCTCCATGAGGTGGTGCTGGTAGTTGGGGTCCTTGGGGTCGAGGTCGGTGACCCAGCGTTTCACGGCGCCGATGACCGCCTGGGTGTCGCGCTCCCCGAGTTCGATCTTGGCGAGTTCGCGGGTGCCGTTCACGGGATCCTTGAGGAGTTCGAGGAGATCCTCGATGGCGGCGCCGTCGATCTTCGGCGCCTTCGCCAGGGGGCGTCCCTCATAGGTGATCCGGTAGATGCGGCCGTGGGCGGCGTCGCGGTTGGGATCCCGCAGGTGGTGCTGCATGTGGCCGATCAGCGGCTTGTGCCAGTCGCAGAAGTAGATGGCGCCGTCGGGTCCGATGCTGATGGCGATCGGACGGAAATTTGGATCCGTGGAGGAGATCAGGTTTGGCAGGGTCTCGCCCTTCAATCCGGACCCCTCCTCAGTGACCTTGACCCGGTAAATGCCCTGGAAGCTGATGACGTTCAGGTTCAGGAAATTCCCCTGGAACTCCTCGGGGAAATGGCGGCTGGAGAGAATGCCGGTGGCCGGGCAGGGACGCGACGGGCGATCCCAGAAGTCCCGCATGCCCGCGTGTTTGGCGGGGTAGTCGATGTGGCCGCTGAACGCGGGCCCGAAGTAGTTGTTGTTGCCGGTCGCGTCGGTGATGATGTCGTTGCCCCAGGCGTCGAAGACGCGGCCGTGGGGATTGGCGAAGCCGTAGGCGACATAGGTTTCGAAGCGTCCGGTCCGGGGCTCGAAGCGGTAAATGGCGCCGTCGTTGTTGCGGAGGGGTCCGCGGGCTGTTTCCACCTGGGTGCGGTGGAAGACACCATCGCTCAGATAGATCGAGCCGCCGGGGTCCAGACACAGGGCGTTGGCGGTGTGGTGGGAGTCGGCGGAGTCCAGGCCCATCAGCACGCGTTCCTTCCAGTCCGCCTTGCCATCGCCGTCGGTGTCGCGGACGAACCACAGGTCGGGGGCCTGCATGATGAGGACGCCGTCCTTGTAGAATTGGAATCCGGTCGGGCAGTTCAGATCGCCGAGGAAGCGGGTCATCTTGTCCGCCTTTCCGTCGCCGTCGGTGTCCTCAAAGATCAGCAGGCTGTCGCCCTCCTTGCTGTCGGGAGTGCGCTCGGGGTAGTTGGGCCACACGGCGACCCACAGGCGTCCTTTGGTGTCCCAGGCCATCTGGACCGGATTCGCCAGCTCCGGGAAACGCTCCTCACTGGCGAAGAGGTTGACCTTCATGCCCGGGTGCACGGTCATCTTCTCGATGGCCTCCTCGCCGCCAATGAACGTGAACGATCCGTCGGGATTGGTTCCGCGCTTGTTGGTGGGAACCTTGGTCACCGGGGGCAGGTTGCTGTCGTCAATCTCCGGGTCGCCGCCCTGGGCCACGGCCCAGATGCGCCGGTCGCGATTCGCGGTGAGGGTGTCCCGGACGGTCATTTCCTGCTGCATCACCTGGAAGTTAGAAATGTACGGTTCGGGCGGATTGCGGTCGGAGATGAAGGGACCCTTGCCGGGCTGGTAGGCGAGCGCGGAGCGGCCGCCGTACACGTTGTAGCCGTCCACGGTGCGATAGCGGGCGTGCCATTGGGCGTTCTTTTCGTTGATGGCGGCGCGAAGGCGTTCGCGATCCCCACCGGGGGCGGACTCCCCGAAGAGCGCCTTGAACAACACGGGAGCGAGGGCCTTGTCCCCCGCCTCGGTCAGGAAGATGCCATTGAATGTCAGCGACCGGCCCTGGGCCGCCGCCTCGCGATAGAGGGCCAGCGAGGGATCGAAGAGATTCACGAACTGGACGTCGTTGGCCCTGGCCACTTCGGCCATGGCATCGGTGTAGAGCCGGAGATTGGCGTTGATCGGGGCCGCCTCCTGGACATTGGGGTCGGGGACCTGTTCGGCGGCGATCGGGGAGACGAGCACCAGCCGGGGGGCGCCCTTGCCGTTGTAGTTGGCCGCGCGCGTGTGCTGGATGAACTGTTCGAGGTCCTTGCGGAACTGCGGCAGTCCGTCCGGTCCCCGGAACGATTCATTGAAGCCGAAGAAGGCCAGGATCACGTCGGCCTTCACCTTGCCGAGCCAGTCGTCGGGGGATCCGAAGTTCTCCGAACGGTGGCGGGTCACCACTTCGTCGCCGGAAACCGCCAGGTTGCGGAAGACCAGGTTGCGGTCGGGGCTCTTGGCCACCGCCAGCGTTTCAAAGTAGCCTGTGTGCTGCATCCGGTCGGCGAGGGCGCCGCCGATGAGGGCGACATGGTCCCCGGACTGGAGTTCGAGCCGCTCGGGCGGAGCCCCGTGGGCGGAGAAGAATCCAAGGGGCAGGAGACTGACGAGGGTGATGAGCAACAAGCGCATGGCGAACTGGAAAAACCTACCGAAAGCGATCTGGCGCGGCAAAGCGCCAATGCGGAAAAGTCACGGACACCGGGTCGGACTTCCGGCAATCCGGCTCGGACGACGGGGACCGAGTGGGGCATTCAAGGAAGCTGCGCCCGGGACGCGGATACCATCGCCATTCCCCGAAGCACCAGCATGCCGAAGAAGGCTCCGATCCCCAGAACCAGCAGCGTCACGAGAACCGTCCGAAGAAGGGGCGGGCGGTAGCGCATGAGCGGGGTTGCCCGGATGATGGCCTGGTAGTCCTCGGAAAGAACCCGGCGCGTCTTCCGCGACAGCATCGTGTAGAGAAACAACCAATGGATGAAGCAGATCGGGGGAACGAAACTGCTCAGTGCGAACAGCGTGATGGCCGGGGTTCGAACCTTGGGACTTAGCCGAAGGAGTCCCGCGGTCACGTACAGGAGCAGGGGATAGTAGGCAACCATCAGGCACCACTGAAGGACGGCGGTTCGGGGAATCCGTCCCGGAGCGGCGAGGGCGTCCGCCAGGGTGCCCAAAAGGACGAGGGGAAGGAGAATGGCGTTCAGTCCGCACAGGATGCCGATCGACCGGAGCGAGGTCTCCTGGGCGATATGCTCCCGCCGGACCGCCTCAATTTCCGGATCAGTCCCCGTGGCCTTTCCGCGCGGATCCTCCTGGAGCCCCTGCAGGACGACCGACTTGCACTGCAGACAAATCCGCTGGCTGACGATGGGCACCAGATCGTCCACCGGAAGGGGGCGTCCGCACCGGGCGCATCGACGGTCCGGATGCACCGGGGGGATCCCCGCGGTGGCCGGGATGCCGGAGGGTCCCCCCAGGCTTCCGGCGCGGTCCAGGGTCTTCCACACCTCGGGGAAGACGGCATCGTGACGTTTCCATTCGGCCATGCCCTCACTCCAAACCAGGGTTTCGGGCTGAAGATCCCCACTCAAGGCGAGGTTCTTCAAATCCTCCACCGGAATGGGGCCCAGCTTTTTTCCCTTCGGAGCGTAGAACCATTCGGTGTCGGGCATGCGGGATTTCGTCAAAGGGATGACTTTCCCGCCAGCCAAATGCGAGATTCCCCAGGATGGGCGTTGGAAGGCACGGCATCTGCTAAATCGCACCCATGAAGCCGCGCCATCCCCAGCGGGGCGGGAGTGCGTTCACGCTGATCGAGCTGCTGGTGACGATCGGGATCATTGGCATCCTGGCGGCGATGCTGCTGCCCGCCTTGACCAAGGCCAAGGCCAAGGCCCGGCAGGCCGCGTGCGCCAACCATCTCCGGCAGCAGGGGATCGCCTTTCACGCCTTCGCCCATGATCACGGGGGCCTGTTTCCGCAGGGAGTGTCGACGAACAACGGCGGTGCCCTGGAAGTGTCGGGCCGGCCGGAGCCTTGGTTCGGACAGGTGATTCGTTCGCCGGCGCCGTTTGCCGCCATCTCCAATGAGTTGGGAACTCCGAAGGTGCTGGCGTGCCCGGCGGTGGTGAATGCCCGCGTGGGCACGAACTTCGCATCGCTCAAGGTCGAGAACCTCGGCTACGCGCTCCACGCCGCGGCGAGCCTCGGGGATACCCTGGGAGTGCTGGCGCTGGACCGGAATGTGGACCTGACCCGTTCCCGCCGGGTCACCAACGGGACGGTCCCGGGAATGGTCTCCGTGGTGTGGACGCCCGAACGCCACAGCGGACGGGGCAATACCCTCTGGGGGGACGCGCATGTCGAGCTGAGGAGGAATGTCGATCTCCTGGGCGGGGCTGGAAACCCGGGACTCCCGGGGACCTCCGGGGGCGGGGGATCCCGACCCACGTCCGGAAGCGGCGGGTCGCCGTCCG
>JAEUHD010000296.1 GCA_016793645.1 Verrucomicrobiales bacterium | reverse complement strand
GAAGCAGGGTTATGTCGCGCGTCGGGATGCCGTAATGCAGCGCCGCCATCGCGTGCCCGAATTCATGGAGCAGCACGCAACCGAACAGGCAGGCGTAGAGGAGGACGGAAACGAGTCCGCCGGTGACGCTGCCGAAGCGGGCTGCGTCCGACATTCCCACCCACGCCAGCAGCAGCAGGAACGTGACATGGAGGTACACCTCGATCCCCCACCAGCGCCCGATTCGAAAGGACCATTTCATGGTTCGACAAAGACTTCGCAGGTTCCCGTCACTTTCCGAGGCAGAACTGCCGGAAGATGGCATCGAGCAGGTCCTCGGTTGCGGTTTGTCCCACCAACTCCCCCACCGCACCCACGGCGATCCGCAATTCCAGCGCGGCAAACTCGAGGGATTCCCCGGACCGCAGCGCCTCCGCGGCCCGCCGCGTGCCTTCCTCCGCCCTCCGCAGCGCGTCCGCCTGGCGCGCATTGACCGTCACGGGCAGCGCCTCCGCCGTCACCCGGCCGCCCCAGACGAGCTGTTCGATGGCATCGCGAAGGCCCTCCAATCCCTCTCCCGTGGCGCAGCTCACCGACACCGCGTCGATTCCCGGCGGCAGGACCAGCGGGCGCGGAAGGTCCGACTTGTTGACCACGCGGATCACCGGGCGCTCCCGCAGTTCCCCGATCAACGTCGCATCCGAAGGATCGAGCGGCACCGAACCGTCGAGCACATGGAGCACGAGCTCCGCCTCGGCGGCGGCGGCCCGACTCCTTCGGACGCCTTCGCGTTCCACCGCCTCATCGGTTTCGCGCAGCCCGGCCGTGTCGATGAACACCACCGGAATCCCCCGAATGCTGGCCGTTTCTTCCACGGTGTCGCGTGTGGTGCCGGCGACTGGGGACACGATCGCACGGGCGTGTCCGAGCAGCAGGTTCAACAGGGATGACTTCCCCGCATTGGGTCGTCCCACGATCGCGGCCCGCACGCCGCGACGCAGAACCTGTCCCTCGCGCGCGGTCCGGGACATCGCCGCCAGCAGGTCCGCGCCGGTTGCAAGGCGGCTCAGCAGTCGGCCCTGGGTGTCGGGCTCGATGTCGTCATCCGGAAAATCCAGATGCGCCTCCACGTGGGCCATCACGTTCATGAGGTCGTCCCGGACTGCGCGGATGCGTCCGGAGAGAACCCCCTCCAATTGGGACTGTGCCGCTGCGGCCGCCAGTTCGGTTCGTGCGGAAATGAGATCCGCCACGGCCTCCGCCTGTGTGAGATCGAGGCGTCCGTTGAGGAAGGCCCTCTGGGTGAACTCGCCCGGTTCCGCCAGGCGCGCTCCGGACGCCAGCACCGCCTCCAGCACCAGGCGCGCGACGACGAGCCCGCCATGGCACGAGATTTCCACCGTGTCCTCGCGGGTATACGTGCGCGGAGCCCGGAATACGGTCACAAGCACTTCGTCGATCCGACGCCCGTCTCGGACCACGTGGCCATACTGGACCGTATGGCTGTCGGCCTCCGAAGGACGCCGTGATCGCGTCCCGGCGGGAGCAAAGACCGCGTCCCCCACGGCTAGGGCCCGGGGTCCGGAGATGCGCAGAACCGCGAGTCCGCCCTCGCCGAGCGGTGTGGCCAGGGCGGCGATGGTATCGCGCGGGGAGGCGGGTGACGTCACGGGTTCCGTTCCGGGCTCAGGAAGCCAGCCGTCGGCAGCCGCCGCGCTGGATCTCGTCCCGGCGGTCCTCCAGGTACAGACGCGCCTTGGAATAGCTGCGTTGGCGGAGGTAGTGCACCAGTTCCGGATCCGCGTCCGCGGGCAGGGTGCGCGTCAGTCGGTCGAGTTCGGCCAGCAGGGGACGCACGTCGGGCACCGGCGCTCCCGCGGGGCGATGAGGTCCTGCCGCCGTTTCCAACGCCACGAGGGCTTCCAGCAATTGGGCTTCCATGAAGTCGGGGAAAACGGGTTTCAGCCGGGGATCGGCACCGGGGATTCGGGAATCCCGGCGATCCCGCGATCCGGCGCGGAGGGAGTGATCGGCTGGTAAAAGGTGTCGCGCTGGACGGGCTCGCGTCCGGCCTCTCGGATGGCCTTCACCAAGTCCCGCTCCGTCTGCAATTGCGGCGTCCTGGCCCCCGCCATGTGGAAGATGTGCTCCTCCACAATCGTGCCGTGCAGGTCGTCGGCCCCATAGGAGAGGGCAACCTGCGCCATGCGGAGTCCCATGCCGACCCAGTACGCGGTGATGTGGTCGAAGTTGTCGAGGAACAGCCGGGACACGGCGAGGGTCCGCAGTTGGTCGTATCCGCTGGGCGCGTGCTGCACGGGAATGCCGTTGTTGTCCGGCTGATAGGGCAATGGCACGAATCCGGTGAACCCGTGCGTCTCGTCCTGGAGTCCCCGCAGCAGCGATAGATGGTGGACGCGGTCCTCCAGAGATTCCACGTGGCCGTACAACATCGTGCAGGTGCTGCGACCACCCAGTTGATGCCACGTCCGGTGGACATCGAGATACTCCTCCGCCGACTCCTTGCCGCGGGCGATCTGCGCGCGGACCTCCTTCCGGAAAATCTCCGCGCCGCCCCCGGTGAGGGATTCCAGTCCCGCCGCCTTCAGCTCCAGGAGGGTGTCCCGGACCGATTTTTTGGCCATCCAGGCCAGATGGAGAATTTCAATCGCGGTGAAACACTTGAGCTGGAGCCGTGCATCCACCGCCTTCAGGGCCCTCAGGAATCCCGTGTAGTGTTCAAAGGGGAGGGAGGGGTGAAGGCCGCCGACGATGTGCAGTTCCGTGATGCCGAGCGCGAGGGCCTCCCGCGCCTTCTGCACCATCTGGTCCACGGTGAGCTCAAATCCGTCGGCATCCCGACGCTTCCGGCTGAACGCGCAGAACTGGCAGCTCAGGATGCAATAGTTGGAGTAGTTGATGTACCGGTTGAGGATGTAGCTTGCCCGGCGGCCGTTCCGGCGCTGATTGGCCAGGTCCGCCAGGGCGCCCAGCGCGTTGAGATCCGGCGTGGTGAACAGGCGGAGTGCATCGGCCTCCGAAAGCCGTTCACCAGCCCGGACCCGTTCCGCGAGATCCTTGAGCCCGCTGCGCTGGATCAGAAATTCCACCCGCACAACGTACAACGGATCACGGCGGATGGCGACCGTTGTTCCCGGGATGCCGACCGCATGCAGCGCGTATGCATGAAGGGATCAGGGGAGGGTGTGAGTCCCTGTCGGACCCCGAATTCCGTGTTTCCGGCGGGCGGAAGGGTTCCCACTTGACTGGCCGATGATGATCGTGAACCTCACAGAACCCGAGCATGAAGCTATCCCCTTGTGCCCTGATCGCCGCTATCGCGGTCCTCGTTTCCCTGACCTCGCTGGCCCGCGCACAGGATGTGGTCGATATCTCGCTATCCCGATTCGGAACGTATGAACAGGTGACGCCGGGCGGGCCGACGCCGATTCCCGATACCGATGAGGCCCCCTTCGCGGTCATTTCCGTGATGGGGATGTCGCCGGAGTTCCTTTCGGATCCCGACAACCTGATCTTCGTGCGGGCGGTCACCCTGCAGCCTCCCGCGCCGGGGGCGCTCATCGGCATGGATTTCTCCGAGTCATTTGGGGGATTCCTTTACTACGAACCCTTCGCCAGCGCCGCTCTTCTGGAGAGCGAATTTCGGTCCGGCAATTATCTCTACACCTTCGGCAGCCTCATTCTCGGGGACCAGAAGTTCACCATCCGGGTGGGGACGCGGGAGCTTCCCACCGCCCCGTGGATCACCAATTTTGAGGCGACCCGGCAGGTGGATCCCACCCGGCCGTTCACCCTGAACTGGACGCCGGAGTCTCCCGAACAGGGCGGCGCCCAACTCGAGGTCACCGACGTTGAAACGGGTGAGCTGGTGTATGACTCCAACCCGATATTCGGGGCGCACACCTCTGCGGAAATCCCGGCGAACGTGTTGGTCGCGGGCAAGGTTTACCGGGCCGAGGTGTCGGCGACCCGGGTCGAGTTCGCCGACCCCGGTTCGGTCCCGACCCGAACGGCCATCTCCAGCTCCCTGACCCGGATCGAACTGCGCACCACCGGGGGTGGCGGCGCACCGTTGTCCATTGCGTCCATCGAATCCAATCCCGACGGCTCCCTGAAGCTGATCGTCAATTGCACCCCCAACCAACCGCTTCAGGTGCAGCGCTCCGCGAGCCTTGCTCCCGACTGGCAGACTGTGGACTCCCGGACACCCGCCGAGTCCCCTGCGATCATCCCTCTGCCCGCCCCACCGGGAGGCGTGTCGTACTATCAGGCCGTTCAGTGAGCCCCGTCCGAGGGGACTCCCCAAATCCGGCGGCTTGTGCGACGGCCTTCCGGGGTTTCTGCTACGCGCATGGCGTGGCGAATTCATGACTCGGTGGTCCGCGGGGAACTGGACAACCGGATTCGCGGACACGTGACCGGCCGGCTTTGGTTCCACGGTCGGTCGGAACCCGTCGATCTCGACCTGACGGGAAATGCGTGTGCGGATCTCGCCGGATGCCATCTCCGGTTCGAGAATCCCATGGCCACCACCCCGCTGCCCTCGGATGCGACCCTGGAGCCCGTCCAGCGCGGTCCCGTCGGGGACCTGACCGCCTCCAGGAAGGTCCGGGTTTTCGATGTTCCCATTCACGAGGCCTGCGACCGGTTGCGGCGTGGCGAGGTCCCTCCCGAACACATCGCGAACTGCCTCTATCTGGAATGGTTCTCGGAACGCAATGGACGCGTGGTCGTGGAAAGCGCGGACTACCTCATGACCCTGTCTGAACCCCTGTGGAGACTGTCGCCCGAGGAGGAACAGGAGCGCCGGAATGCCACGGAGCAGGGGTGGGACGATTTTCTCAGGACCCTGACCGAAAAGGTCCGGCGAGAGCAGGACAAGATTCCCGAGGGAAAGGATCCGGAGACCTGGGACGAATTCGACTTCGAACAGGTCCTCCGGGAGTCCGACGCCCGGACCGACAAGTTGATGGCGCTGTACGACCGGTACGAGGGGCATCCGGATGCCGACGATATCATCGCCCGGGAAATGGGTTGGAGCGTGGGCCGGGGGGCCGAGGGCTTCACGTCGCACACCGGTCCGGACCTGCTCCCTTCCCGGATCGATCCCGTGGAACCGGATGTGCCCGATCCCCACGCCGAGGGCGTCGACTGGGTTTGGGATGAACAGGGGGCACCGGTGCATCCGGTGTACCTGCGATGTCATCGGGCCGGACGGGCCGCCTGGGATTCCGTGGATCTCATGAGCGAGCGGATTCAGAACGACCCGGATGTGTCCGACCTGATCGCGGAGCTTCACATCACCACCGCCCGGCTGGCGGGCGCCTTGAATCCGCTCGCCTTTGGGCGCCATCACTGCGAACCGCCGTTCATCGTTGCCTGCCTCAAACGATCCCTGTCGCACCTCCATGGCGCGCAGGCGGCGTTGGAGCGGGTCCGGACCCGCGCCCTGCTTCCGGCGTCCCCCCTCGCGGCGGCGACGACTGAACTGGCCGGCATCCGCGAGGATATTCTGTCGCTCATGCAGGAGTTCCGCTCTTCCCGGGGGGAAACACAATGACGGGACTTCCGTCGCCCATCGTCTCATGAGTGCCCCGGAGTTGTGCCCCCACTGCGGTGCTGAAGTTCCGCCCCGTGCCCGGGCCTGCCCGGAATGCGGCGCCGACGAGTCCACAGGATGGAATGAGCGCGCCGCGGCCCAGAACCTGGGGATTACGGATCCGGACGACTTCGACTCCGAGGAGTTCGCCCGGGAGGAATGGGGGCCGTCTTCCCAGAGGCATCTGTCCGTGGGGTGGGTCGTCGTGGGCATCGGACTCCTGCTGGTGCTGATCCTTGCCTGGTTCCGCTGATCCCGACCGGGCGGACGCGCGGGCGAAACCGGGTTTGATTTCCAGGGCTGACCGTGGCTCCGTGTCGGGGCACCCCGCCCCATGCCCGCACCGATGTCCCATCCCCCGGGGGTCCCGACCCGCTGGGTGTCCCTCGATGCCTATCGCGGCGCGATCATGCTGTTGATGGCGTCGGCGGGCCTTGGCCTGCCGCAGATCGCCCGGGCTCATCCCGACCACGCCCTCCTTGCCTTTTTGGGGCGGCAGTGCGAACACGCAGCTTGGGGAGGCTGCACGCTTTGGGATCTCATCCAGCCCGCCTTCATGTTCATGGTGGGCGTCGCTCTTCCCTGGTCCCTCGCCAGCCGCCGCGCTCGCGGCGCGACCACCGCCCAACTTGCGTGGCACGCCCTGCGGCGCTCGGTGATCCTGGTGTTGCTGGCGGTGTTTCTCACCTCGGCGTGGAGTCCCCGAACCGAGTGGATCTTCCCCAATGTGCTCGCCCAGATCGGACTGGGTTATCCGGTGCTTTTCCTCGCCGCCCTGACCCGTCCCCGGACGCAGGCAATGCTCGCCGCAGCCCTGCTGGCCGGCACCTGGTTGCTCTTTGCATTGTACCCGCTTCCGCCCACGGGATTTGATCCGGCGACGGTCGGGGTGACGCCGGACCTGCCCCAATTCACGGGATGGGCGGCCCACTGGAACAAGAATGTCAACGCGGCGGCGGCCTTTGACGTGTGGTTCCTCAACCTCTTTCCGAGGACCCGGCCCTTTGCCTTCAATGAGGGCGGCTATCAAACGCTGAATTTTGTACCGTCCATCGCGACCATGATCTTCGGCCTGCTCGCCGGACAGTTGCTCCGGAGTGCGGTCTCCCGCCCAGCCCAGCTCAGGATCCTGATGGTTGCCGGACTCGCGGGAATTCTGGCGGGGGGAATGCTCGGCTGGAGCGGAATCTGTCCGGTCGTGAAGCGAATCTGGACCCCTTCCTGGGCGCTGTTCAGCGGCGGATGGGTGGTCTGGATCCTGGTCGCGTTCGTGGAACTCGTCGAGGAGCGTGGATGGCGTCGCGGAACCTTTCCACTGGTGGTGGCCGGCACCAATCCCATTACGCTCTACTGCCTCTGGCAGCTGTCGGGCGGATTCATCCGGGAGAACGTCAAGCGGCACCTGGGACCGGGAGTGTTTGAGAGCCTCGGACCCGCGTACACCGCCACGCTGGAACGGGGCACGATTCTCCTCGTGTTGTGGCTCATCCTCTACTGGATGTACCGCAGGAACCTGGTCATCCGGATCTGAACCACATGGTTCCGCACGGCTACTGGGGCACCGGGAGATTCACCTGTCCGGGCCGGCCGAGGTAGTAGAGCAGATCGCGAATCTGCTGTTCCTGCAGGGGCGTGAGCAGGCCCTCCGGCATCATGGACAACTCCGCCTGCTCGACCCGTGCGACTTCGGCGGTGGTCACAGTGACCAGTTCATTGGCTGTCTGGAGCCGGAGCCCATTGGCGTCCCGGGCCTTCAACACGCCGGTGAGCGTGCGTCCATCCTTCGTTTCCACGGTCGTGGCGCGGTATTCGTTCGGGATGACGGCATTGGGGAACAGGATGTTTTGCAGCAGATAGTCGAGGTCGCCGCGGTTGGCGCCCGTGATGTCGGGACCCACCTCTCCGCCGGTATCGAAGAGATGGTGGCACTGGGCGCAGATCTGATTGAACACCACCCGGCCGCGCGGCGCATCGCCCGGCTGGGAGCCCCCGGCCCAATACAATCGCTTTACCCGCTCCACTTCGGCGGTCATGTCCGGACTCGTCTCCCGCATCACGCCCCAGATTTCCGTGAGGCGCGCGGCGAGCGCCGGATCCTTGAGGCTCCGGAGTTGGCGGACGAGATCCGCCGTGAGCTGGTTCCGGGGAACTGTTCCCGACGCGACCGCCTCCACCAGGGGACGCGCATAGGCCGGACGCGACGCCAGGGTGTTGAGGGCATCCCGGCGTTCGCCGCCGTCCAAGGAGCCATACACGGCGAGGATGGCGGTCGGCGTCCCCGGGTCGTCGTAGGCCGCGAGTCCCCGTAGCGCCACCGCCCGGACCGCAGGATCCTTGAGGAGGGGGCGCAGGACCTCCGGAAGGCCTGGTTCCCGGACGGCCAGCAGGGACTCCAGTGCCGCCCGTCGGGGGCCGGCCTCGGCGGCGGGATCGGACGCGATCGCCCGCAGCGCGGCGCGCGCACGGGTGCTGCCGAACTTCAGCGACAGGGATTGTGCAAGGGTTCGGATCTCCGCGTTCGCGTTGGTGGCCAGACGCGCCTCGGCGACGTCCCAACCGGCGGGCATGGGTGCGGAGCGGCGGTCGCGTGTCGCGGCGGTCAGGCCGCGCAGGATGTCGAGTTGGAGCTGGGGATCGTCGGAACCCGCGAGGATCGTGGTGAGCTGCGGAAGGACATCCGCGGCCCGCGACGCAACCGGTGCGGCGACGCACAGCAGGGAACCCAGGGCGATCCAGCGCAGGGGACGAACGAGAGTCGGGGACATGCGGGAGGAGGTTCGGGAATTCAATTGGAGGCGAGGCTTCCGGTGGCGAGGCGGCGTACGATGAACTCGCGTACCTTGGGGATGCGGCAGTTCTTCAGCAGGGCGAGTGCCTTCTCCGGATCCGTGGCCACGCCCCCTTCGGCGGCGGCCCAGTAGAGCTGCGGCAGATTGTGGTCCTGGGCATCCTCGGCGTGCTGAAGGAGAGCGGTCAGGGTGTCCCAGCGCCGTTCCACGGGCAGGCGTTGCAGCACCGACGCCATGTAGCGGCGAACCACGGGGGAGGACTCGGAGCGGGCGGCGGTGGCGAGGCTGGACCAGAGGGACTCCGAGGGCAGCGTTGCGCCGGGTCCTGGAACTGCCGGCAGACCTTCACCCGCGATCTGGAGCGACCAGGCGCGGACCCATTCGTCATTCATGGGAAGCTCCTCCCGGTTGACGGTGCCGGTCAGGTGCAGGGCCCATAGATTTCGGAGGCGGGCGGGCGTGTCCTTGGACTCCGCAAGTTGGCGGGACAATTGATCCCGTGCGGCGGAGATCCGGCCCGCGGCGGCGCGCTCCTGCAGCAGTCGCCGGGCGTGGCGGCTCTTCCATTCGTTCCTCGACGGGACCAATGCGGCGAGCTCGGTGTCGGAGAGCCGGGCGAGATCCACCGATGTTTTCGGCGTGCCGCCATAAACCACCTTGTAGATGCGTCCGTTGGCGCGGTCGTGTCCGTCCGGACGATTGTGGTGGCACTGGTTCTTGTCATACCAGTCGATGATGAAGACCGAGCCGTCCGGGTCCGCCCGCTGGTTCAGGGACTGGCTCCAGGTATCGTTGAAGTTCAGGAAGTCGGCGCCGTGCTTTCCGACGTAGCCGGATCCGGAGGCCACGGGGACATCCATGTTCAAGCGTTGTCCGTGAATGTTTCCGATGAAGAGGCGGTCGCGGTATTCCGCGGGCCAGCTGGTGCCGAGGTAGACGAGCATTCCGGCGTGGGCGTGGCCGCCGCCCGAGGCGTCGCTGCGTCCATTGGCGGCGTGAGGCCCCTGGTTGCCGGCATAGTGGAGATGATCGGCCACCGTCGTGATGTCCTCATATACGAAGGGGAAGACGGGTTTGCCACCGCGGCCGTCCCGGTACTTGGTGTTGCGCGCAATCTCAGACGCGTTGAAGCAGTAATGGTCGCCGCCCTGGCGGGTGAGCCGGCCGCCCTGGACCATGTGGAACAGGTGCGGGATCACGCACATTTCCGCCCAGAGGTTGCCGTGTTCATCGAAGTCGATGCCCCAGGGATTGGATCCGCCCTCGGTGAAGATCTCGAACTGATGGCGGACCGGGTGATACCGCCAGGCGCCGGCGTCGACCCATTGGCGTTCGGACGGGGCGCAGCCGGGCTTGCCGACGTTGGATGGGCAGAAGACCCCGTGGCATCCGTACAGCCATCCGTCCGGTCCCCACGTGAAGGTGTTGAGGGTTTCGTGGGTGTCCGCGGTAAAGTTCCAGCCATCGAGCAGGATTTGTGGCGGTCCCGCCGGCTTTGGGGCGTCGCCGTCCGCGATGGGGATGAACAGCAGATAGGGCGCGGCGCCGACCCAGACACCGCCGAATCCGTACTCGATGCCCGAGACGAGGTTCAGGCCTTCAAGGAACACCGTTCGGCGGTCGAACTTGTGGTCTCCGTCGGTGTCCTCGAAGACGAGGATCCGATCATTGCCGCCGAGGATGTCCTTGGCGATCTGCTCCGGGGTGCCGTCCTTGGGAGGGGCGCCTACACGCCGCGGGTAGGTGATGCCCTCGACGACCCAGAGGCGTCCGCGGTCGTCATCGCAGAAGGCGATCGGCTGGCGGATGTCCGGTTCCGCCGCGAACACGTGGATCGCGAATCCCTTGGGCAGGGTCGCGGCCTTGGCGGCGGCTTCGGGGGATAGGCCGGCGAACGGGACGTTGTCCGCGGGCGGTGGCGCCGGTTCGGCGGCACGGACGGCGGGGAAAGGGAGTATCAAGGCCAGGAACAGGGCCGGGGAAAATGGGCGTTTCACGGGACTTGGAAAATGGCGTCCCCGGGAGTTAGCCACGACTAGGGGATCAGGAAAAGGCCGGTCCTCGTCGAATCGTGGGTAAACCCGCGGGAAAACGGGAGACGCCGGTGACGGCAGGGAACTTCATTGTTTGTGGCCCGGGATCGGTGACGGAAGATTCCTGCGGGGGGGAAGGTTCGGGCCGTTGGTTGTCGAGGATAGCGATGGGTGATCCGTCAACCAGAGTGTCCACTCTGAGCCTGTCACCCTGTCCCTGTTCCGTTGTTTGCTGTTCCCCTACGGATTGACGGTCGGTAGGGGGCCACTTCGAACCTGTCACTCTATCTCCCTCCCGATGCCTGGCGGAGTTGGGGATCTTGGGTCCTTCGGGACGACGGGTGGCCGTATGCCCAAAGATCTTGCGAATCGGCGACTAAAGTTTCTGTGAATTGAGAAACTTAAGCACCTGTTCGGCTTGGTCGGAGGTGGACCCCTTGGGGTCAACCCAGACACACTTGCCATCCTTGAAGAGGAACGCGGACCGACTGGCCATGCCGAGGAATCCCTTCACCCCAAAGGCGGCTGTGACGGCCTTGTCGTGGTCGGCCAGAAGCGGGAATGGGAACTTCTGTGTGTCCCGGAACTTTCTCTGGCTCGATTCGCTGTCGGTGCTCACTCCGATGACCTGGACCCCGGCCTTTTGGAGTTCCGTCCAACTGTTGCGCAGGGAGCAGCCCTGCTGCGTGCATCCCGGAGTGCTGGCCTTGGGATAGAAGTAAACCAATAGGTAACCCTTCTCCCCGACCTTCCGGAGGTCGACCCCCTGCCCATCCTGGTCCGGGCACTGGACCGCAGGGATGTCGGCGCCCACGGCGAGCTTGTCTGCGGCGTGACTGAGGAACGGAAGCAGGGAAGTTAGCATGGTGAGCACGAGTCTCTTCACACGCTCCAGTCTGGAACCAGGATCTGAATCCGCAACTGTCAGCCGAACGATGGGAGGATTGATGCGATTTTGCCGCGATTGGGATTCGAATGACCGCAGCCTGCTTCGCACGGTGACCTTCGTTCGTTGAACTTGAACGAGCCGGGTTTGACTAACCCAAGGTCCTGACCCGCAAATCGCGCAGGACGCGAAAGTCCGGGAGCGGGACACCCCGGATCCGGCGCGCCCCGTCCTGGCGCCGCGGACCAAATTTCTCCCGGTGCTGCACGAACACCTCGTTCACGAACTCCCGCGACCCCAGCACCACCCCGTCCGTAAAATGCCTCACCCGTAGTCTCAACACCTGCCCCAGACTCAATTCCCCGCCCCGCTTCAGCTCCGCCAGGATCGCCTCCCGGTCCAGCGCCACCTTGTCGCTGCGTCCCGAACTTCCCGCGGTGACGAA
Organism: Verrucomicrobiales bacterium; assembly: GCA_016793645.1. Taxonomy (GTDB): domain Bacteria; phylum Verrucomicrobiota; class Verrucomicrobiia; order Limisphaerales; family UBA9464; genus UBA9464. The sequence goes on along the minus strand of JAEUHD010000296.1, from coordinate 87 downwards.
CAGACTCATCCGGTATTCCGCGGCCGCCTCGCTCCAGTTCCCCGGCTTCAGGCAGCTCATCAGGCCCCGGCGTAACTCGGCATTTCC
>JAEUHD010000005.1 GCA_016793645.1 Verrucomicrobiales bacterium | reverse complement strand
CGTCAGCTTGGAGTCCTCGATATCCCCGTGATACGTCTCGTGCTTGTAGCCCTCGATGACGGTTTCGAAGGGCTCGTGATCCTCACCCTCGCGCTTCTGCACGCCCAGGACGACGTCGCCGTACATCTGGATGAAGCGGCGATAGCAGTCCCAAGCGAACCGCTCGTTTCCGGTCGCCTTCACCAGCGCCAGCACGGTGTCGTCGTTGAGGCCCAGATTGAGAATCGTGTCCATCATGCCGGGCATGGAATCCCGGGCGCCGGAGCGGACCGCCACCAGCAGCGGCATGCCGGAGGTGGCGCCGAACTTGGTGCCCATGATCTTCTCCATGTTGGCGACGCCGGCTTCCATCTGCCCCTGCAGCTCCTTCGGATAGGTCCGTTTGTGGGCGTAGTAGTAGGTGCAGACCTCGGTCGTGATCGTGAATCCCGGAGGCACCGGGAGTCCGATGCGGGTCATTTCGGCGAGATTGGCGCCCTTGCCGCCGAGGAGGGCCTTCATGGACCCGTCGCCGTCGGCTTTCTTGTTTCCCCAAGTGTAAACGTATTTCGGAGCTTTTGGCATGTGTATGGACGTGTTGCTAGATGCGTGTTGCGTCGTCGGGCGGGAAGGCCGCCAAAAAACGGAGCCGGGACGCTACCAAGGTCCGGCCAAGCGTCAATCGGGAGAAAAAGGTGGTTGGGGTGTGAACCCGCGGACCCCGGGGATGGGGAGGTGGGGGCGTCGCTTCCGCCTTGCCTCCCGTGGGAAGCGCCGCATGCTCCCGCCATCGGGGAGCCGTTGATTCACGGCTGAGAGTTCCGCCAGAGCGGGAGACCCGTTGAACCTGCTCCGGGTAATGCCGGCGAAGGGAAGCGCTTCTCCCGTTTCCCCGGGGCACATCAGCAACACGTGGGGACTCGGGGCTTCAAGTCCGGGTATTGAATACCTCACGGGTTTCAGGGTGGACGACCCGCCAGTCGCCCCCGCTGATGGCTGAAAGACCGAAACCGTACTCGTTGCCATGATCGCCGACCCGAAATCCTCGTTCGAACCCCACAGCTCACAGCAGCTCCCCGCGAGCACCCGGGTGTACGTCGAAGGTTCCCTCCACCCCGGCGTGCGGGTCCCCATGCGCGAAATCGCACAGTCCCCCACCAAGGGCTTCGACGGGCGGATGGAACCCAACGGTCCGGTGCGCGTGTATGACTGCTCCGGACCCTGGGGCGACCCCGCCTTTCAGGGAAGCGTCGAGGAGGGGCTTCCCGCCCTGCGCCGGAATTGGATCCTGGCGCGCGGCGATGTCGCTGAATACGACGGACGCGAAGTCAGGCCGCAGGACAACGGATACCTCTCCCGGCAACATGCCGAATACGCCAGCCAGGCGGAACGCAACCGCCTCGTGGAGTTTCCAGGACTGAAGGGACAGCGCCGGCGGCCCTTGAAGGCGTCCGCAGGGCATCCGGTGACGCAGCTCTGGTACGCGCGCCAGGGAATCGTCACGCCGGAAATGGAGTTCATCGCCCTCCGGGAAAACATGGGCCGTGCCCGGATCGCGGAGCTTTCCGGGGACATCCTCCGGAACGACCTGGAGAAACAGCACGCCGGATCCGCCCAACTCGGAAAGAGTCCCTACACCCCCGGAATCTTTGGCCGCTTTCCGCAGCGCATCCCCGCACAAATCAACCCGGAGTTTGTCAGGGATGAAGTGGCGGCCGGACGCGCCATCATCCCCGCCAACATCAATCACCCGGAGTCGGAACCGATGATCATCGGGCGGAACTTCCTCGTGAAGATCAACGCCAACATCGGCAACAGCGCCGTGGCCTCCAGCATTGAGGAGGAGGTTGAGAAAATGCGCTGGGCCACGAAGTGGGGCGCGGACACGGTCATGGACCTGTCCACGGGCAAGAACATCCACGCGACCCGCGAATGGATCTTGCGGAATTCCCCGGTCCCCATCGGCACCGTCCCCATCTACCAGGCGCTGGAGAAGGTGGGCGGCAAAGCCGAGGACCTCACCTGGGAAATCTTCCGGGACACCCTCATTGAGCAGGCCGAGCAGGGCGTGGACTACTTCACCATCCATGCAGGCGTCCTGCTCCGCTTTGTCCCGCTCACCGCTTCCCGCATGACCGGCATTGTGTCCCGGGGCGGAAGCATCCTTGCCAAATGGTGCCTCGCGCATCACCAGGAGAACTTCCTCTACACCCATTGGGATGACATCTGCGACATCATGGCCGCGTACGATGTCTCCTTCAGCATCGGGGACGGCCTGCGTCCGGGCTCCATTGCCGATGCCAATGACCGCGCCCAGTTCGGCGAACTGGAGGTCCAGGGTGAATTGACCCGGCGCGCGTGGGCCAAGGGCGTGCAGGTGATGAACGAGGGCCCGGGCCACGTGCCCATGCACCTGATCGAGGAGAACATGGCGAAGCAGCTCGAGTGGTGCGGCGAGGCGCCCTTCTACACGCTGGGGCCGCTGACGACCGACATCGCGCCCGGATACGACCACATCACCAGCGGCATCGGGGCCGCCATGATCGGGTGGTACGGATGCGCGATGCTCTGCTACGTCACTCCCAAGGAGCATCTCGGCCTGCCCAACAAGAAGGATGTGAAGGACGGGGTCATCACCTACAAGATTGCCGCCCACGCCGCCGATCTCGCCAAGGGACATCCCGGCGCCCAATACCGCGACAACGCGCTCAGCAAGGCCCGGTTTGAATTCCGATGGCAGGACCAGTTCAACCTCAGCCTGGATCCTCTCACCGCACGGGAATTCCACGACGAAACCCTCCCACAGGAGGGCGCCAAAAGTGCCCACTTTTGCTCCATGTGCGGACCGCACTTCTGCTCGATGAAAATCACCGAGGACGTGCGGAAATACGCTGCCGAACAGGGCGTCAGCGAAACCGAGGCGCTGAAGAAGGGTCTGGCGGAAAAGTCCGACGAGTTCCGGGAGCACGGCGCTGAGCTCTACGCCAAGGCGTAACCAGAATTTCCCCCGGGACGTTCGGGCCTTCCCCGCGGGCCGGGAAACGCATGCCGGACACCCTATCCCTGGGCGAAAGGAAATCCCCCCAAGCGTGCTGTCTCCTGGGAGCAATGCCCCTGGTTGTGGTCCGGGACGGTTCCCGCTCCGAATCCAAAGGGTTTCGGCATCGGCTGTTTCGACGGTCCTGCCCCCACGGGGATGCCGGTGACGGCCGCCCCATTGGACGGTTCCGACGAATGCCATTCCGCCATCCTGCGCGCGCCTGACCGGCCAACTCCGGGCTCCATGCCATCTCCAGCACATCAACAAGCCGGACCTGCCCAAAAAACTTACGCATTATCATCAGCAATTCGTTTGACAGCGCACGGGATTAATAGGTAAGTCGATTCACCCCATGAACCCTTCCTTTTCCGCGATCAACGCGCGATTCGGGCCGCGCGGCCCGTGCGACGCCGGGAGGATCCCCTGGGGCCACCCCAGCGATCATGAACTCCCTTTGGAAGTCGGTATTCCTTGGCGTCCTCCTCCTTTCCGGAACCCGGGTCTTCGCCAAGAATGTCTATTGGGTTGTCCCGACCTCGGCTGACCTCGTCGCCCGAACCCCGGCGTCCTACGCCGCCTCCAATGGTGACCCGACCCTGGTCTTCCTCCAGGTGGTGACGACCAGTGGCGACACCCTCGTCGGCACGGGTGCCCGACACTGGAAATGGGACGCCAACGCCACGGGTCCCACGAACACGGCACAACGGGGAGGCCCCATCGCGTGGCCCCAGGGGTCCACCACCGGAAGGTGGATTCAGACGCAGGCCGCGTCACTCCCCAAGCCGGACATCCGCTGGATGACGCTTCCACCCCTGTTTCCGGATCCCGCCGGTGGCGGAACCAATCCAGGCAACCCCACCAGTCATTTCCAGCGCCATATCGACGCGGCGTCCGCCGCCTATGATCCGACCTGGGGACGGGTCCGTCTCGACTTTCCCGCCGGCACATTTTCCTGCGACGAACTGATCTGGAAGGGCCGGGTGATCTACGTTTCCGATCACGAGTGGCGTTGCAGGAAACGCAATGATTCCTCGGGAATGGCCAACCGCTCCATGATGAGGACTCCGCGGGTCAACGGGATGATCACCGATCCAGTGGACGGAGCCTTTGTTGCGTGGGCGCAGACCCCGGCGGACTATTCGAATCCGGACAACTGGTATGGCCTTTCCGATGACGTGACCATCACGGGTCAGGGAAAATTCGTCTTCGACCAGAACGGGAAAAACTCCTCCCTTCCCCTCTGCCGCCTGTCGGAGATCCGGCGCTGGCTCGTGGATTCCAACTGCTTCGAGGTGGTCCACAACGGCACGCCGACCACCGTGAACAACTGGGCCATTTCCGTATCCGGTCGGGACGTGCAATGGTTTGGCCCGGTGGTCCGCGGCGGGTTGTACACCTTCCAGGACGGCCTCCACATCTGCTCCGGAAGAAACATCACGGTGCTGGGAGGATATCTGGAGTCAGGCGACGACGCGGTGGCGATCGAGGCCGAGGCGGCGGGAGGGTCCACGTCGCCACCGGACGAGGCCGCCGAGCAGATCACGGTCAGCGGGTTTGTCACCCGGTCCAACGCCGCCCGCGCCGTCTCCATTTGCGGCGGGCTCAACCAGATCAATGTCCCCTATCGAAACGGACTCCGCGTCCGCAATGTCGCGGTGACCAACTTCACCGGGACCTGCTCGCAGACCCGCCAGAGCGCCTTCCTGATCGGAACCTATCCGTGGGCGGACGGAATCTGGGACTACGTCATCGACAATCCCGGAAGCGGGTACACCGATGGCTACTACATCCGGGACCTTTCCTCCACCGGCGGCGGATTCGGTGCCCAATGCCACCTCAAGGTCTCCGGGGGCCGGATCGTCCGGGCAGTGATCGCCAGCGTGGCGGGAGAATTCCAGGTGGGTGCCGGTTACACCGGGAATGAGATCGTCAGTCTCGCGGGAATGGGCCCGGGGACCGGAGCCCGGGTGACGGGAAAGGTGTACGGACTGCCCAACGACCGGGTGACGGGGGTGGTCGTCCGGGACTTCTCCATCGTCAGCGGCGGACCGGCGCACGACGGCATTGAGGCCTTCGGAGTGAACATCCACGGGGCTTCCGACGTGACGCTGGGCGGAAGCATCCGGATCATCGAAAACGCAACCACCCCGAGTCATCGGCCGTTTTCCATCCTGTCGTGCTCCAACGTCGTCCTGAATCTGGATGTCTCCGGCACCCAGAAAGGGGGCTCGATCAACACGAAGGCATATCCAAACTCCTCCGTGGACGAGCTGTACTTCCGGAACTGCACGTTCGGACCCTGCCGAAGCGTGGCCAATGGCGTTTTCAAGATCA
>JAEUHD010000363.1 GCA_016793645.1 Verrucomicrobiales bacterium | reverse complement strand
TTTCATCCGCCTGAGGGTCTCGCCACTCATATTCGCTCGGGTGTGGTGGAGCCCGACGGAGCTATTCTTGTGGGGGGCGACTTTTCGGAAGTTGAGGGTCAGGCGCGATCGGGGCTGGCGCGTCTCCAGAAAGACGGTCGTTTGGATCCTGTGTTCGCCCCGGTGGTGTTGGGCGGTGTCCCGGTGGCCAAGCTGTTGTATCCCGACGGATGGTTGCTGGTCGGCGGGGAGTTCACCTCCATCAATGGCCAAGCGGTGACCAATGTGGCCCGGGTCTTCAACCGGGCGCCGGTTCCGGTTCCGCCGAGTGTGCGTCCTGCCTTCTCGAAGGTGACGGTGGTGCCCGGGGAAACGGCACGATTGGAAACGACGGTGACGGGCTGGCCACCGCCTTCGCTGCAATGGCGTCGGGGTGAGGTTTCGCTGGTAGGACAGACGAATCGCACGCTGACCCTCCCGGCGGTGAACGCGGATCGCGCCGGGACCTATACCCTCGTGGCCTCCAATGCGGAGGGAACGGCGCAGGCGTCGGTGGAACTGGTCGTTGCCTTGCGATCCCCGGCGCCGGGACAGGTGGATTCAGCAGCCTCCGTCACGTTGAATCCCCTCGCCTGGGTCATGGCACTCGTGCCCTTGGCCGACGGACGATTCCTGCTTGGAGGCCGGGGCTTCCAGGATCCGGGCGATACGACCGGGCTCCTGGGACGAGTCCTCACGCGAGTTCTGCCGGACGGATCCCCGGATCCGACGTTTGCCAAACTGGATCCGGTGGATTTTCCCGATCCGCAGGTGGTGCGTGTGATTCTCCCCACCGAGGGTGGGAGCTATTATGTGGGCGGGAACCTGAGGAGTTATCAGGGTCGGTCCGTCTCCAACCTGATTCGGATCGGGCATGACGGTCAGTTGGATATGGGTTTCGCGCCCACGTTGAGCTTTGCCTCGGGTTCCGAAGCCGGCGTCCTGGTCACCACCGTTCAGCATCTTGGAGACGGACGGATCGCGGTGGGCGGCCAGTTCGACACGGTGAATGGGAAGCCGCGGAAGGGTGTGGCGATCCTGCGGAACGATGGGTCCCTCGATGAGGGCTTTGACGCACGTCTTGCCAGTGCTGCGGAGGTCCGCTCGTTGCGGGTCCTGCCGGGGGGGCGGATCCTGGTGGGGGGAGGGAATCTGTTGGATGGGTCCAGTGGAGTCCCCGAGGGCTCCCGAAATCTGGTCCGACTGGCACCGGATGGACGGCGGGATCCTGAGTTTATCAGTGACGTGATGGTCGTGGACGCTCTGGTGGACACCGAAGCGGGAGGCCATGTGGCCGCCAATGGAGTGATCCCGCGGCTGAACTGGATCCTGCCCGGAGGCGGGCGCGATCCGGGATACCAGTCGCTCAACCGACTGAATCCGGATCCGATCGTGGGCCCTCTGCCGCTGCTGCGCGGAGATTATGGGGACGTCTATGTGGGGATTGGGCCCCGGGCGAGTCTCGACAGTGTGGGACAAGTGGGACTCGCGGTGGCCGCCCGACTTCCGGCCTCCGGCATTGTGGATGTCACGTTCGCACCCACGGGTGTGCCCGCGTGTTACACCACCGCGCTGGCGTGGAATGCCGAGGGTCGGTTGGTGGCGGCGTCCGTGGCGGAGGGGCAGGCGCTTTCCCGCCTGTATGTCTTCCGGCCCGATCCGGACCAGGTGCTGGCGGAACCCCGGGTGGTGGAAGGTCAGCTCCAGGCAACTCTGGCAACGCTTTCGGGGCGGCGGTACGCCCTGGAGACGCGATCGCCCGGGCTTTCGGGTCCGTGGCAGCGAGTGGAGGAGTTCGACGGCGACGGGTTTCTGCGATCGGTGTCCGTTGCCCTCGATGGCACCGCCCCCCGTTACGTCCGCGTGCAACGCATCCGCTGAGCGGATTTCGTTTCGGCGGCGCGACGTTCGTGTGGGTTTCGCTCCATTCCGCGGGCGATGGCCAGTCAATTCCGGGATCCCTGAACTTCAGGCGCCGTTGCCGCCACCGAGCGAAGGCTTCAGCCCGTCCGAGGACGTAGAACGCTCCGAGCCGGGCGGTATGGGAACCTACGGTCCGGCGAAGATCGCGAGGCCAACCCCGCCCGACGGGTTTGCAGCCAGTCGCCGCGGAGGGAGTGTGAACTCTTCGGACTAGCGGGCGCGGTAGATGGTTTTTCCCTCCTTGAGGGTCTCGACGACCTTGATGTTCCGGATGTCCATTGGTTCCACGGTGAGCGGATTCCGGTCGAGGATCACAAGGTCGGCGAGCTTGCCGGCTTCGAGCGTGCCCTTGCTCCGCTCTTCGCGATACCAGTAGGCGGGGTTCACGGTGAGCGCCTTCAACGCTTCGTAGGGGGAGATCCGTTCGGCAGGTCCGATGACCTCGCCCTCGCGCGACAGGCGGTTGACCGCGGTCCACACCACGAAGAGTTGGTCCACGGGGGCGACATTGAAGTCGGTGTGGTTGGCGAACACGATGCCACGGTCGAGGGCGGATTTCAGGGGACTGAGGAAGTAGGCCTGCTCCCTGCCGCGCTGCTGCACATGGGTGGAGCCGAAGAAGAAGGTGTGCTCGGTGTAGAACGACGGGATGATCCTCCACGCCGCGATCTTGTCGAGCTGGTCCGGCCGCACGAACTGGCAGTGGATGATGCCGGTCCGGTGGTCGCCGGCCTTGCGGCCTCCCAGCGCCGCCTCATGGGCCGCGAGGAAGTTGTCTATGGCCGCGTCGCCATTGCAGTGGATGATGAGGGGCACACCGGCGTCATAGACCTTCCTTACGAACTGATGGATCAGGGGCACGGGGAAGGTGGGCTCGCCCTTCCAGTCCTTTTCCCCGCCGGGGCCGCCGGTCAGATAGGGAGTGGTGAAGTGGGCGGTGCGTCCCTGCGGTGAGCCGTCTATGGTCACCTTGATCCCGCCGAGCTTGAGTCGGTGGTCGTAATGGCCGAAGGACGCGGGCGGATGGGTCTGCATGACCGCCTCAAATTCGGTGATGAACGGGAAGGCGATGACATCCATGAAGAGCTTCCGCTCCCGCGCCCCGCGCTGGAGAATTTCGAGATCCTTCAGGTGGGTCGCGCCCTCATGGGCGGTGGTGATTCCGGCTGCGGCATAAAGTTTCTGGCCCTCGACGAGGGCGTCCATCTGGGCCGCCGGACCTGGCTTGGGCAGTTGTGCGAAGATCGGCAGGAACGCCGTTTCCATCAACAGGCCCTCGGGCTCGGTCCCACCCGGTTTCCGGGCGATGATGCCGCCCGGCGGCGTCTCCGTGGCGGCGGTGATGCCGTATTTCCGGAGGGCGGCCGAATTCAGCACGGCGCCGTGCAGCGACACGTGCTGCACCATCACGGGCTGGACGGGGAACTGCGCGTCAAGGTCGGCGGCGGTGAGCCTTCCACCCTCGGGAAAGATGCTGTCGTCGTAACCGTAACCCAGCAGGACCGCGTCGTCGGGAACCTGTTTTTCCGCCCGGGTCCGCTTCAATGCGTCGAGGATGCCCTGCTTGGTGTCGCCCGGTCCGAAGGGCGGCGCGTAGCAGTTGGCCTGGCTCGCAACGCTCAGGGAGTTGATGAAGTGCCCGTGACCATCGAGGAAACCCGGCAGCAGGGTCCGGCCGCCGAGGTCCACCGACTGCGTGGGTCCGCCCCTGAGCTTGAAGGCCTCCTGCTTTGAACCCACGAACGCGATCCTGCCATCCTTCACCGCCAGGGCTTCGGCATAGGCCGGATCCTTCCCCGCCATCGTGAGAATGGGGCCGCCGTGATAGATGATGTCCGCGGTCTCCTGGGCGCCGCAGGGCGCGGGCAAGGCCAGGCAGGCGAGGATCGGGACGAGCGCGATGGCTTTCATGACACGGGCAGGTGGCTGCCAACCGATGGGACCCACCCTGAACGGGGCAGGGGTCCAGAATCAAACCCAACCAGCATCCGGTACCGGCGTTCAGCGAGCCGAGGGGTCGTGGCGGCCGTTCCACCACGCATTGTTGGGCTGGCTTTGCGCGGAGACACCCTGTCCGTCAAGTTGACGCGATGACATGGACTCGGCGTGGCCGTCCACCGCCACCAAGTTCACCTTGCCTCCATTGCGGTCGGAGGGGGTGGCCCGGTGGGCGTCGGATCCGTCGTCACCGCCTTCATAGTATGCATTCCCCGACCCGGGAGTGCCGCTGCTCTTCCGGCTGCCACCGGATCCCAGGGTCTGCGAGCCGAGTGGCGGATCGAGCACGTACACGCCGGAACCGTCGATTCCGTACGGTTGGTCCGGTGTTCCCTTGCGCGCCCCCTTGGTGTCGCCGATGGCGATGGTCTGGGAGGGGGCGGCCACGCCGGTGTCGCTGGCGTGGAAGGGGGCGATGCCACCCGGGGTCCGGGTGTTGCCGAGGTACTGGTAGTTGAATCCGTAGCCTCCGTAATAGCGGGTCACCCCGGGCGTTTCCACGCCTCCGGGAGCCGTATGGGCGAAGGGCTTGATCATTCGCTTCTTTTCGTCCGGACGCAGCGCGGGGCTCAGGTACACGGCCTCGACGGTCATGTAGGGGAAGATCTGATCCGCCCAGCGGATCCGGGCTTGTCCGGCCACGGCGGGCAGGGAGTGCCCCGGGAAGAACCCCTGGTGATCGCCCCGGTACAGGGCGAGGCCGAGGCCCAGTTGGCGAAGATTGGAAAGGCTGCTGATGGCCGTCGCCTTGGATTTGGCGCGGGCGAGCGCCGGCAGCAGCATCGACGCGAGGATGGCAATGATGGCGATGACCACCAGGAGTTCGATGAGGGTAAAGCCCCGCCGAAGGGAAGGGGGGAGGCCGGCCTGGGGGCGCTGACTGCAAACTGTCATGCCCGTGGGTAGCGGGCGGTGGGTTTGCTGGCTGCCGGTCGTTTGCGGAAGATTGCCGGAAGCTTGCGCCCGGGGGGCTGTCGATTCCCCCTGGGTGGCTGCGGGCTGCCGCCCGCGGGTGACTCCTCCGACGCACGTCGGTGCGGAGGACCAGCCCGCGCGGCAGCGCAGTTCCACCTCGCAGAAGAGTGTCTCCGCACCTGGATTTCCTTGGGACCGGATCAGCGGTTCATCCAGGTGATCGACAGTTGCAGGACGGTGGCGGTGGAAACCCAGGCCAGGTAGGGGATTTGCGCGGCGGCCACCCAGGGATGCCGTCGCCACAGGACCGTGATCATCCAAAGGATGGTTCCCCAGACAACCAGGATGTCCACGGCCGCCAGCGGGAGGTTCCGCCATCCAAACTGGATCGGCGTGAACACGAGGTTGGAAACCAGATTGAGGGCGAATGGAATTCCGGCGCTGAGGGGGAGGCGGCGACGGAAGATCTGAACGGCGACGAAGGCCAGCGTCAGGAATAGGATCGGGTACAGGATGCTCCAGATCCGGCCGATGGTGGCCGGGGCGGGAGTCCAGGAGGGCTTTTGAAGGGCGTTGTACCAATCCATCCACGACATGACGGAGTCGAGTGTAGAGGAAGGGGACCCAGGCTAAAGCCCGCACTACGAACGCCCGCTTGTAGTCCAGCCTTTAGGCTGTCCGCGCGCCCGGGGGGCAAGAATGACGTGATGGAGTTGAGTGGAAGGCAAAGGGACCCAGGCTGAAGCCTGCACCACGAACGCCCGCTTGTAGTCCAGCCTTCAGGCTGTCCGCACGCCCGGGAATCGGGATTGTCAGCGGCTGGCCATCCCGGGAACGATCCTTGCAGGGCGCCCGAGAACCGCGCGGGCGGCTTCTCTTTGGGTTGCCCGGAGGGTCACCATCGAAGCGCATTCATGAAACGACTGTTTCGTCAGGAGTTCTGGAGACGAAATCTGTCCAGGCTCCGCTCCCCGGCGGGGCGGTCCGAAGCGGCCTTCCGGTTCGTGATGATGTTCTGGCCGCGCATCCTGAGACCGGCCACGGTGTATCGCCGGACCCTGACGCGCCGAACCCGGGTGGTATGCGTGGTGGGGTCGCTGGGCAAGACGACCACGACGCGTGCGGTGGCCGTCGCACTGGGAATTCCCGAGAGACGGATCACCGAACGCAATGAAGCGACGTTTGTCGCGTTGGCGATATTGCGGATCCGTCCGTGGCAGCGGCGGGCGGTGGTCGAAGTCGGCATTGACGGTCCGGGCCAAATGGCGCGCTACCGGGACCTGGTTCGTCCCGACGTCGTCGTGGTCACCTCGATCGCCAGCGACCATGCGCGCTCCTTCCGCTCGCTGGAAGCCACCCGGGCTGAGAAGTCGGAGATGCTGCGGAACCTCGGGCCGGATGGACTCGCGGTTCTCAACGGGGACGATCCGAACGTGCTCTGGATGCGCGGGGTGACCCGGGCCCGGGTGGTCACCTTCGGCTTTGGGGATGCGTGTGACTACCGGGCGACGGAGGTGGTCGCGGATTGGCCGAATGGAACGCGCTTCCAAGTGCACGTGCGGGGAGAGACGCAGGAGGTGCGCACGGGGCTGATCGGACGGACCTATGTTTACGCGGCGCTCGCCGCCCTCGCGGTGGCGATGGAGGACGGCGTTGCTTTGGTGCGGGCGATTCGCGGATTGTCCTCGCTGCGGCCGACTCCGAGGCGGCTGTCGCCGATGCCATTGCCCTCGGGGGCGATCGTGCTGCGCGATGATTTCAAGAGTTCCATCGAGTCCATAGATGTGGCGTTGGATGCCCTGTTTGATATCCCGGCGCGGCGGCGGATTGTGGTCTTGGGAAGTGCGACCGATCTCCCGAGCGGAGGGAAAGAGCTGCTGAGACGAATTGGGGAGCGCGTGGGGCGAGGGGCCGACCACGCCGTGTTTTTCGGGGACTCGGATCGAACCTACGCCACGGGCGCGAAACGTGCCGGAATGCCTGCGGCTGCGATCCGGAAGGTGGGGAACAACCTGGCTGCCGCCGTCGAGGCTCTTCCCGGAAATCTGGGCCCGGGGGACGTCATCCTCGTCAAGGGGCGCGGATCCCAAAGGCTGGCGCGGATCGCCCTGATGCTCTCGGGCCGCAGGGTGGGTTGCCGGATTGTTGTCTGTCCGATGTTCGAATGGGTGTCCTGCGACACCTGCGGCCTGTTGGAACGCGGATGGGTCCGAGCGGGGATTCCCGCCGCGGGCGGGGCTGCGGAATCTGTCGAGGAGGACGAGTCCTGACACCCCGTCCCGCTACGGCTTCGCAGGCGACAGGACCAGCACCCGCAGCGACGAGGCGGCCCCGGACTGCCGGTACACCCGCTGGGTGGCCTTGCGGAAATCAGCGGGGGTGGCGGTGGCGATGTTGACGAAGGTCTGCGGATTTCGGTCCACGAGGGGAAACCAACTGCTTTGCACCTGCACCATCACGCGATGGCCGCGGCGGAACGTATGGCAGATGTCGGGCATGGTGAAGGACACCGGAGTGACCTTGCCGGGTTCGAAGGGCTCGGGTTTCTCGAGGCTGTTGCGGAAGCGCCCCCGCATCACGTCGCCGCGAACGAGTTCCTGGTACCCGCCCATTCTCACGTAGGCCGGATTGGGCTCCGGATCCGGAAAGTCGGGATCGAGCACGTCCACCAACTTCACCACCCAGTCGGAATCCGTGCCGGAGGTGGACACCTGCAGGTCCACCACCAATGGTCCGACGATCGTCAGGTCTTCCGTCAGCGGTTCCGTCTCGTACACGAGGACGTCCGGACGCGACGCCGCAAACCGCTGGTCGTGGACCGGGTAGCCTCTCGGGTAATCGGTCGTGGTCTCGAGGGTGAAGGGAACGGGTTTCGCGGGATCGCTGACGTACTCGTCAAATGACTCGGAGGACTCTGCGGGAGGATCGAACGCCAGCGTTCCTGCGGGCCGGAAAAACAGCCGGCGTTCCACGGCGCCCGCCGGAGGCCAGGTGTCGAAGCGCCGCCAACGGTCGGTGCCCGTTTCGAAGAGATGCGCCTCGGTGGGGATGAAGTTGGTGTCGTCCTTCAGGTAGCGCCGGAAGAAGGGAAGTTCGATCCGGGTCCGGTAGTACTCCGCCGTCTTGGCCCGAAAGTTCAGGTCGGCGAGTTTATCCCCGGCCGAACGGCTCCAGGCCCCGTGGGTCCAGGGGCCCATCACCAGCAGATTGGTGATGCCGGGATTCTGGCGTTCCACGGCGCGGTAGGTTTCCAGGGCACCAAAGAGGTCCTCGCCATCGTACCAGCCCCCGACGGTCATCACCGCGCACCGCACGTTCTTCAAGTGGGGGCGGATGTTGCGCGCCTGCCAGTAGGCGTCGTAGTTCGGGTGAGCGAGAAATTCAGTCCAGATGGGAACGGTACCCTTGAAATAGCGGGAGTCGGCATTGGAGAGCGGTCCCATCCGGAGGTAGAAGTCGTAGCCGTCGGGAGTCCCGAAGACGAAGCGGCGTCCGCTGTCGTGCAGCGGGTCATCGGAAGGTTTGGTGAACCAGTAGAAGAATCCGAAGTTCTGGGAGAGGAAGAAGGCGCCGTTGTGATGGATGTCATCCCCGGCGAACCAGTCGGAGATGGGTGCCTGCGGCGAGGCGGCGCGCAGCGCGGGATGGGAATCGATCATGCCCATCGACGTGTAGAAACCGGGATAGGAAATGCCGAACATGCCCACGCGTCCGTTGTTGCCGGCGACGTTCTTCACCAGCCAGTCGATCGTGTCCCAGGCGTCCGAACTCTCGTCGATATCTTTGGGCCCCTTGTCCGCTCGAAAGGGACGCACATGCACGAACTCGCCCTCGGAGGCGAAGCGTCCGCGGACGTCCTGGGTCGCGAGGATGAATCCGTCCTTTGCGAGCGTCTCGAAGCTGCCGGAGGCGTCGGTGTAGTTGTCCGGTCCGTAGGGCTTCAGCGCGTACGGGGTGCGGGTGAGGAGGATCGGGTGATTGGTCCGGTCGTCCTTGGGGACGAACACCCGCGTGAACAGCCGGACGCCGTCGCGCATGGGGATGAGGTGTTCATACTTGGTGTAGTGTTCCGCGAGCCAGGCGGCGCCGGCGGGTTCCCCGTCCTTGGGGGCATCATCGGACGCGTGGAGGAACGGAACCGGGGCGCCGAGGAGAAGGGTCGCCAGGAGGATCGCCGTCGAAGGACGCATGACGGAGAATCGCGCCGGAATGGTTTCCACGGCAAGCGCGACGTGGAGTGCCCGGGGCGGGGACCGCGTTCGTAGTGCAGGCTTCAGCCTGTCCTGCGTGTGGCGTGCGAATCCACGGCGGCCGCGGCACGGCCGACTCCGGGCGGGCAACCCTCCGTCACGGTGCTTCCGCGACGCGACGCAGGTATTCCCAGGAGTAGATTCCCGATCCATGCCCGTCGGCCCAGGCCGGCTGCATGCCGTAGCCGCCCACCGGGGCGATGCGTACCAACTGGAATGCGTTGGGACCGTAGGGCCGGGCGGGGGGCTTGTACGTGGTGCCGAAAATGTCCTTTTCCCCAAGGCATGACGCACACGGACAAAACCGCCGCAGCGTTTCCAGGGGGACAAACGACTCGGAACCGTCCTCCCACTTGATCGCGAGCTCCGAATCGAACGGAGTCATGTCCACAGGCCGCATGCCGCCATCCTGGGGCCGGTTTGCCCAAAATCCAGTCCGGCCACGGGAAAAGGGAAGGAGGGGAAACACCATCCCGGTCAGAGCCCCCGGCACACGTCCGTTGGCTCCGATCAGCCCAGCCTAGTCCCCACCGTGGCTGTGCGGCCGACCCGACTGACTGTTGGAGCTGTGTCGTCAGTCACCCGAAAACAATGTTCCCCCTCCCAAATCTGGACTGGCCCCGATGACAAATTCCCGGCTCGGGGCGAACGCGGGAGGAGCGCGTCCCGGGGAATTCCATCGCGGGAATTCGCCCGAACCGGTTGCTCCTGTTGACATGCATGGCTCAGATCCCCGGAGGCCGGCGGAATCGTGACTGAGGTCAGGCCTTCCGGTGGATTCACCACAGTGCTCGCGAACGGGAATTTTTCGCAAGATCGTTTACGTTGGAAATCCACGATTCCCGCCCTGGCATTTCAATGGCAGCGGGCTTGGAACCCGGCCCGCATCCTGCTTAGGTTCTCACAAGCCTATGGAATCCCGACGACTCCCTGGATGCGCCGCCCGGATCTGCCGCGTCCTGATCGCGACGGGACTCCTTTCGCAGGTGTCCGGAGCTGAACCGCCGCCCCCGCCCCGGGTGGCCGCGATGGCCCTGGCGGCGGGAGAGGCCCGGTTTTCCATCCATCCCTCCCCGGCCACGGACGAGTACCGGGTACTCGGGGCTCCCGACATCGGGGCTGCGTTTACGGAAGTGTCCGGGATCTGGGACGGCTTCGACTGGACGGGGGCTGCTGCCGGGGATCGCGGCTTCTTCCGGGTCGAGGCGGTTCCCCTCAGCGACCGCGATCTGCTGACGGCGACCGTCCTGAACCGCTTGGCCTATGGACCGACTCCGGACGACCTCGCACGGGTCCGTGGGGCGGGTCCCGAGGCCTACATCGCCGAGCAACTCTCCCCTGAGGCGATTCCCACGGATCTGGACGTTCTGGATGCCACCCCACGCTGGACCCGGGTCACCGCCAGCGGACTGGGCAGCGCGTCGAAGATTTACATCTATCTCAACGACGCGGGGGAGGCCTACCTGGACGACCTCCGACTGGTGGCGGGCAACTCGGACGACGGAAGCCAGCCGAACCTGCTGCGCAATGGCGGCTTTGAGACCAGCCTCAGTCCCGACTGGAGGATTTCGCCGAACCTGATCGGCTCGGCCCGGAGTCCGAGTCCGGTCCACTCCGGCAACGCCTCGCTCCATGTGGTCTCCACCGAGGCCGGGGAAACCCAGGGCAGCTCCATTTACCAACTCATCACCCCGGACCTGAATCCGGCACAAACCTACACCCTGAGTTACTGGTACTACACGTCCTCCCAGCGGGCGCGGCTCACCGTCCGGCTCTCGGGTTCCGGCATTGAGAGCGAACACGGGATGGAAGGGCAGGAGAACTCCCCCGCCCCCCTCTACGCCCGCCTCCAGAAGGGGACCGCCACGCGTGCCGACCTCCGGGCCTGGCACCTGCTTCACGCGATCCAGTCCCCCCGGCAGTTGACCGAGGTGCTGCGGCAGTTCCTCGAGAACCATTTCGTCACCCAGGTCTCGAAGACCCAGGACTACTTCGACAACCGGGGGTATGGATCGGCCGAGTCGGAGCGCCTTGCGGTCCGGACCGAGTTCGTCGAGAACGTCCGGTGGCGCGACGCCCTGTTGAAGCCGGACGTCACGTTTGAGGATCTCCTCCGCATCAGTGCCGAGAGTCCCGCGATGATCGTGTACCTGGACACCGTCACGTCCCGTGGGGACGGCAGCAATGTGGCCAATGAGAACTATGCCCGCGAGTTGTGCGAGTTGTTCTGCTTCGGGGTCGACAACGGGTATTCCCAAAAGGACATCGAGGAAATTTCCCGGGCCTGGACCGGCTGGCGACTGGAGTTGGTGGATCCCGGGGATGAGTTCAATCCCTTCGCCGCCCGGAGCACCCACTATCTGGATCCCAACGTCACCGGCTCCGGGCTGAACGCCAACACGAACGTCGTGGGGGTGTGGGCCTTCAAGTATCGCACCGACCGTCACAACAACCGGTCCAAGAACATCTTCTTCGAATGGAACGCCGCCGGACAACGTGGGGAGGCCCGGCGGGTGCCGGCCCGATACGGTCCCCCGTGGGCGGGGCGACCCTATGGACTCACCCTCGCCGCCCGCACGGGCAATGCCGGGATGCAGGATGGCTACGACATTCTCCGACACATGGCCAACCAGCCGTTCACCGAGGAATTCCTCAGCGTGAAGCTCTGCCAGTGGTTTGTGCACGACGGCTTCCAGGTCGGATACGACTTCACCGATGACGTCACCTCGCCGGAGGAGGAACTGGTGCACGCGTGCATGCTGGCGTGGGAGAACGGAAACCCGCGGGGGCAGCTCCGGCCGGTGTTGAACGTCATTTTCAATTCCGAGTTGTTTCGCGGACACGGTGGATCGCTGCAGAAGGTCAAGACGCCGCTGGAGTTCGCCGCGAGCACGGTCCGGGCCCTCCGCGCACGGCGGCCGGACGGCACCTTCACCGCCGAGTCCGATGGCTACGGCCTGTACAACATGATGAACCGCGCGGGGCGCATGCGTCCCTTCGACCGGGCCGAGCCGAATGGATATCCGGAGGACGCCCCGGGCTGGATCAGCGGCGGAACCCTTTCGGAACGGCTTCGATTTGTGCAGGCCGCAATGATGCCCCCGGGCATGGACGGCAAGGACGACGCCGGGGCGGCCACCCGCATCGATCCGGTCGGACTGCTGCAACTGTCCCTTCCCGCCTCCTCCCTTCAAAGCGCCCCAGCTGTCGCGGACTACCTCGTCCGCACCCTCTTCCCGGGCGAGGGAGCCGCCAACCTCGCCGGATATCGCGCGATCGCGGTTCAATTTCTCGATACGGGTGACGATGGCAAAACGTCCTCGCCGCTCGCCTCACTCAACCCCGGGAGTTCCGCCTACGATCTGCGGATCCGCGGACTCGCGGCCCTGCTGCTGACCACCCAGCGGTTCCAGGAGCAGTAGCCCACGCCCCTCCATCCGATGAATATTCTCAGTCGCCGCTCGTTTCTCTCGCACGCCTCCACGCTGGGGCTGGGGACCGCCCTCGCCACGTTGACCGACGTCCCCTTCGTCCTCCAGCGGGCGCTCGCCGAAGGCAGCATTGGACAGCCGGGGCCCAACGGGCGCGTCCGGAAGCTGCTGTTCATTTTTCTCCGCGGCGCCAATGACGGACTGAACACGGTCGCTCCGCTTGGGGATCCGGGGTACGCCTCCAGCCGGCCCAACATCGGGCTTTCCGAGGATCCGGCGCAACCCGTCGCGCGCCTCGGCACCGTCCCGTTTCCCGTCGCCGGTTCCAGCGCCGGGACGTATTCCCATCCGTTCGCCCTGCCCCTGGGCAACGGGTTCGCGGCGCTGCATCCGTCCCTCAAGTTTCTCGCGCCGCTGTACAATGCGGGTCATCTGGCACTCGTGCACCGCGTCGGGTACCCGCGCCAGTCGCGGTCCCATTTCGATTCGCAGGCCTACTGGGAGACGGGTGCGCCGCGGGATGACCGGGTCAAGGACGGCCTCCTCTACCGCGCCATGGTGGAATCCGGCCTCGCCAACACCTCCCCGCTGACCGGGGTCAGCATCGCGTCGTCGCTTCCGCTGATCCTCCGCGGTTCCCGCGCCGCGATGACCAATCTCAGCGATCCGACGCGGTACAATCTGCTCGCCGTTCCCAATACGGCGGCCGCCAATCGCAAGGCCGACGCCGCGCTCTCGGCGGCGAACCGGATCGCCTTTGCCGACAAGCGGGACCGCGAACTGCTCCAGCTCCAGTACCAGAACCTGTCCCAAACCCTGGAACTCTTCGCCCAACTCCGCTTCGACGAGGCAAGCAACACCTTCCGGGATGATGTCGCCACCGATGGCGACACCGAATGGTCGGCCGCAAACGGCGGAGGCTACTATCTTTTTCCCACCACGGAGGAGAAGAACGGCGGCTGGGCGCGCACCGGCGGCAACCGGGCCTCCAAATATGTGGTCCCCACCGGGGCCCACGACTTCTTCAAGAACCTCAAGGCCGCCTCCATCGTCCTCAACAAGACCGACGCGATCGTGTCCGGAGTCTCGATCGACGGATGGGACACCCACAGCGGCCAGGTCGATTCGAAGGACGAGCAGGCCGGCACCGGCGCCCACACGGGGGCGCATGCCGGACTGCTCCGCCGCGTCGGCTGGTCGCTGTACGCGCTCCAAAAATACTTCACACGGTACGCCGACCAGTGCCGCTGGGAGGACCTGGTGGTCGTGACGCTGTCCGAGTTTGGACGCACCACGGTGGAGAACTCCGATGCGGGAACCGACCACGCTGAAGCCAGCGTCATGCTGGTGGCCGGGGGCGGCGTGAAAGGATTCGTTCCCGGGAACGCCGGAGGCGTGGCCCGGTCCGGAATCCTCAACTGCGGGGGACCCGGCGACGAGATCCAGCCCTGGCAACCGGGCGCCAAGGGCTCGCTGTTCCAGGCGGGCGAACGCTATCTCCGGCGCAACACGGACTATCGTTCTGTCCTCGGACGACTTATCCGCAATCATCTCGGGGCGACGGACGACCAGCTCGGTCGGATCATTCCGGGTTATGCCGATCCCGCGGAAAGCCTCCGCACGGCGGGAATCCAGACGCGCGACGGCACCGCGGTCATTGGCGAGCCCGACATCGTCTGATCGGGATCGTTCACGCCGGTTTTGATGCGGCTGGATGCAGGCCCGTCCGGCTGCCTGGGCCCCGGGTTCCCCTCCGGACGAAAGATCCGCGGGGACCCGTTTTGCGCCGCGTTTGAACGCCGGGCTTCCCTCGCGGAACGGACTGTGGTTTGCTCCGTCCAATCCCGAAAGCTGGCCTAAGCCCCGGGCGTTGCCGCGCCCGGAGTGGCCCTGACAGATCCGCCCCACCCCATCCCGTCCGACCATGCCCCTGAACTCACTGAGCAACTCCGAGGCCGCTCCCGCGGAAGTGGATGGCCACAAGCTCAAGTGCTTGATGTGCCACCATGAAACCTTTCACCGGCGGCGTTCCCACATGGACACCTCGCTGATGAACACGATGAATCCGGACTGGGTGGACCGGCAGGCGTACTGCCTCGTCTGTGACCGCTGCAAATTCATCCATTGGTTTCTGACGAACTGAGGTGCGGACGTCAGGGATGCGGAGTCCCGCTGACGGGCTTCGCTTTCGTCGCCGTGGCCGAGGGACCGAACCGGATGTGGGTTCCCCGTGCCCCCGTCGGGCGTTCCCCGTGGATCAGCCGGACGACACCCCAATCCGCCGCCACCGACAGCGCGAATCCCACGACCCCGATTCCCGCAACCCGGCGAATCAGGGACGCCCAGTGGTCCACGTGCGGCCGCGGCTCCACCGAAGGCACGGCAACGAGGACCACGCCCAGTGTCAGGACCAGTGCATTGAGGTGGATCACCCCCTCCGTGACGAGACGCTCGGCCTGAAATCCTGGCAGCGCCTTCGCCAGGTTTCCGAGCACCATGAACCCCAGCAGAAACAGGAGCAGGACCTGCCCGCGTCCGCGATCCGACTGCGGAAGAAGTTCCACTGTGCGGGTTGAGGCGCGACCCAGCACGCACAGGATCGCCACCGCCAGCAGCGCAAACGCGGCGTGAAACCAAAGCTCCGACGGAATTCCGTAAAGGGATTCGGGAATGGCCTTCATGCGGATCCAATCCTCCGGATCCCGCCGCAGATTCAACCACGGAAGGACCACCGCCACGAATGCGGCAGGGGCAAGACGCGCCCAGCGGGTGGAGGTGCCGTCCTCCCGTACCACCGGAACCCGGGTGCGGAGGAGCCAGAACACCAGGGCAATGCCCAACCCGTTCAGGAAGCCATAGGTCTGCTCCAGAATGCTGTGCCAGTTGGTGTGCAGTCCCGAGGTCAGCTCCACGGATTCCAACAAGGCCGCGGTGGCAAACCCAAAGCCGCCGGCAAATCCGGACACCGCGGAGGCGAGCACGGCGGGAAGCGCTCCCCGATGGAACATCCAGATCCACAGTCCGAGGGTCATGCCGAGGCAACCCGACCAGTTGTCCCCCCGGGGCGGTGTCATGCGGAGACCCAGCCCGTTGACCAGTACGAGAAATCCAATCCACCACCCGATGGACAGGTACAGGACGAGGGAGGATCCGGCGTCCCATCGCCGCCGCAGGGCCGCCAGAATCCCTACGGCCACGGGCGCCGTCGTCGCGGCCAGCCAGTCGGTGTCGTACCAATACAGCGGATCCTCGTGGCGGAAGGCGGGGTCCCGTCCCAGCCGCGCTTCCACCCAGGACTGGACTCCCCAGGCCACTGCCACCGCCGCGAGGGCCGGAAGCAGGGACTCGAGTTGGCGCCGATTCCAAATCGCGGGGAGGGCGGTGCCCGCCCCTCCGATCGCCGCCCACAGGAATCCGATGAGAAAGAGCGAGGCAAAGCCGTACAGGATGCTTCCGGAGTGACCGCTGTGGGTATAGGCGATCACCTGCATGTAGCTCATGCTGCCGCCGAAGGACCAGCCCAGCGCCCCGAGGAATCCGAACCACGCCACGCGGGAATTCCAGTCCGCGCGTCCGGACAACAACGCCCCGGTCATCGCCGCCAGCGCGCCCGGGAGGAGCGCCCCGAATTCGTGTCCGAAATTTCCCCGGATGCCCCAGCCAATGGACAGGGCCAGTCCGGTCAGAAGAAACAGCGAAGCCGTGGAACGCGGGGGCATGGGGCCAGGTTACCCGACTCCGGCCCCGGCGTGAATCGAAGGCTTTGGACGACGACGTTGGAGGCGCCTCAGTTCCTCCAGACCTGGCGTCGCAGCGCCGGGACCGCCGAATCAATGACCTCGATGGAGGAGGCGGGGATTGCGCGCACCATCTCAATCTCGGTCTCCGCTACGCGCGTCCTCAGCTTCTTCAAGAGCTCCCGATAGACGGTCAGTTCATCGAGGCGCAGGTTGTCCTTGATGTTCACCGGCCGCCCGGTCTTCAAGCTCTCCTCGGCCCACTTCCGATACTCGTCATCCAGCACCGCCACCTTTCTTTCGCATTCTTCGACCTTCATCCGCATGAGGTCGAGGCCCTGGTCGATTCCCTGCCGCTGCTGGCGAAGTGTTCCCTGACGGAACTGTTCGACCACGGCGTTGGCAATTTCCGCCGCCTCCCCGGAGTCCTCGCTCGCTGCGACGATCTCCAGGATCCCCGAGTTTCGATACTGGTGCGTCAAGACGCGGTTCCGAAGGACCGCGACCACCTCGACCGGATCCCCCAGATGCCACCGTTCGCCAAGCCTGAGCTGCTCCGCCACCGGGCGCAGCACCGAGGAGGATCGGAGGGACTCCAGATGGGTCTGGATTCGATAGGGATCGTACGTCCCCTGGGTTTCGACCTTGACCCGCGCGGTGGCCACAAACAACCGGGGCGCGGCCACCCGCGGCCAGAGCCAGACTCCGCCAGCCACCAGGGCCAGCAGGAACACGGCGGTTCGAAGGCGTCCGGCCCAGGCGCCCGGCGCGCCGCCTCCGGGCACTCCGAGCAGTCGGCGAACGCGTTCGGTCAGTGATCCTCCATCCGCCGCCAGCGCGAATTCGGTGGCTTCGGTCTGCCGTTCGGCGAGGGCCACCAGGGCGCCGGCCAGCTCGGCCCGATCCCCGATCGCCTGTGCGGCGAGGTCATCGCAGCAGAATTCCCTCTCGATGCGGATGCGATCCGAAACCCACCACACCGCCGGGTGGTAGAACAGCAGGGTCTCGATGGCGCGCTGGACCAGGTTGACGAGATAGTCGTGGCGCGCGAGGTGCGCGAGTTCATGGGCCAGGATCGCCTCCACCTGCGCCGCGGGAAGACCGGTGCAGAAGCCCACCGGAACGAGGATTACCGGACGCATCCAGCCCAGGACCATGGGGACGCGGACCAAACCGGACTCCAGGAACTCCACGGTTCCGGAAAGCCCCAGCCGCTCCTGGAGGACCGCCAGCCGGGCTGCCCAGCTTCCACATACGGGCCGGACATCCACCACCCGGAGCCGGCTTGTCCGCCACCAGCCACCGGCCAAACGGAACCCGAGTCCGACGACCCCCAGCAGCCAGGCCACCGTGATCCAGGGCAGCCAGGATCCTTCCCCGTCGACACCGCCCGGGACCACAGGGGCATCGCCCAACAGGACCAGGGTCCCGGGCATCCTCCCCGTCATCGGACCGGCACCCGCCGGCGACGCACCGGTCAGGAACAGGGTCGCCACCGGCATTCCGGCCATCCCCAGCAGGGCGACGCAGGCGAGTCCGTATCTCACCCGGGCTGAACCGCGACGCGTGGCCCTCAGGGCCACCGCAAGGACTCCGGCCACGAGCGCTCCCTGCCAGAGGAAGTGCAACAGCACCACGGCCACACGACACACCCACGGATGGGTCAACAGGTTCGGGAGTTCATTCATGGTTTCTTCCTTTCCAACGAATCCAACAGTCGGCGCAGGGCCGCAATCTCGCCCCGGGACGGAC
>JAEUHD010000347.1 GCA_016793645.1 Verrucomicrobiales bacterium | reverse complement strand
CCTCACCCGCCGGTTCACGCACGGAATCTCTTTACGCTCTCAGCCGCCATGTACGACGCCTGGGCGGTTTACGACCCTGTCGCCACCGGCTTCGCCTACCGGGGCAAACAGGTCGTCAAGGACGCAACCGAGGCCCGCCGGGTGGCCATCAGCTACGCCGCCTACCACGTCCTCGTCGACCGATTCAAATTCGCACTAAATGCGACCGAGACCCTCACCGGACTCCGGCAGCGCATGCTCAGTCTTGGACTGGATCCCGAACGGGTGGTCGCGCCTCCGGACTCCCCCGAAGGCGTCGGCCTTGCGACGGCTGCCGCCATCACCAACTGGTTTCTTCAGGATGGTTCCCGGCAGGCCGAGGGGTACGAGGACCTGCCCGCGAGAGAGGGAGGCTATCAGTCCTTCCAACCCGCCTTGGATACCGGTGCCTTTGGCGTCCCCGGATTGCTTGACGTCAATCGGTGGCAACCCCTCGTGTTCACCATGGTGACGCCCGCCGGACAAAACGGATCCGTCGTGACCTACAGGACCCAGCCCTTTCTGGGATCCCAATGGCTCGGCGTCCGCCCCTTCACCCTGATGCGTACAGACATTCACCGGCCTTGGATCGACCCGGGCCCACCACCCCGGTTCGGGGGGACAACCGACGCCGAGTTCCATTCCAACGTCGTCGCGGTGATCCGGGCCGGCTCTCAACTGTCTCCCGACGACGGCGTGGTGATCGACATCTCGCCGGGCGCAGTCGGAAACAACCCTTTGGGGGAAAATAGTGGCTCCGGGCATCCGATCAATCCCGTGACGGGACAACCCTACGCCCCCAATCCTGTCCTGCGGGGTGATTTTGCCCGGGTGCTGGCGGAATTCTGGGCGGACGGCCCCAATTCGGAGACACCGCCTGGACATTGGAATGTCCTCGCAAACCAGGTCAGTGATTCCCCGGGATTCACCAAACGCATCGGCGGGAAAGATCCCCTACTCGACGACCTGGAATGGGACGTGAAACTGTACTTCGCCCTGAACGCCGCGCTTCACGACGCCGCCTGCGCGGCCTGGTCCCTCAAGAGGTACTACGATGGCTGGCGGCCCCTCGCTGCGATCCGATACACCGCGTCCCTTGGACAGAATTCGGAGCCGACCCTGCCCCGCTATCATCCATCCGGACTCCCCTTGATCCCCGGATTGATCGAACTCACGACACCGGAATCCATCGGGACAGGAAAGCCCCACGAAGGGTTATCCAGCAACGTGATCGTCGTCCGCTCCTGGATTGGCCCGAAGAGAATCTGTTCTCCCTTCGGAGGGTGCTTCGATCAACCCTCCCGGGGAGTTCAGTGGGTCGACGCCCAGGAATGGATTCCGTATCAGAGGAACACCTTCGTCACTCCGGCGTTTCCCGGATACATCTCCGGACACAGCACCTTCAGCCGGGCCGCGGCCGAGGTGCTGGCCGAATTTACCGGCTCCAGATTCTTTCCCGGGGGACTTGGGACCCACACGGTCCAGGCGGGGGATCTCGGGTTCGAATCCGGACCTTCAGCACCGGTTCAACTGCAATGGGCCACCTACGAGGATGCGGCGGACCAGGCTGGACTCTCCCGGATCTGGGGCGGCATCCACCCTCCGGCCGACGATGTCGCCGGGAGGCGTGTGGGATTCCAATGTGGACATTCCGCCTGGGACCTCGCCCTCCGCTACTTCGACGGCAGTCTCGCCTCGACGCCCATCTCCATCCGCTGCGATCGCGCAGCGCCGGGGCAAGCCGTGGTGCGTTTCGAGAGTGTCCGGGGGCTCTATTACCACATCGAATCCGCCTCCAGGGTCGATGGTCCCTACATGCCGGGTCTGGTTCCGCCCTTTCAGGCCACGGACACGGTTTCCAGCGTCAACTTGGAAACCCAGGCACCCGAAGAATGGGTCCGCATTCGTTCTTCCCTCACGCCGCAGATTCCGTGACGTTGATCCCACCAACAAACCTACCGGGAGCCAGGTATTCCGACGAAGCGGCAACCCGGGGAGAATTTTTCCCCGACCGCCACCCTATTCTTTGCGCCCCTTTCCCTACGTGCCCAACCCCAACTCCAGTGCTCCTGCCGCCCACAGTCACGCCGGAGGCGCGTTTGCCACCACGCATTGGAGCCTGGTGCTACACGCAGGTCAGGGCGACGACACGATGGCGCAGCAGGCGCTGGAGACGCTGTGCCGCGCCTATTGGCCCGCCATCTATGCGTACCTTCGCCGCACGGGTCAGCCTCCCGAAGCGGCCCAGGATCTCACCCAGGAGTTCTTCGCACGGGTATTGGAAAAGGGCCTGATCGCCCGGGCGGACCAGCAAAAGGGAAGGTTCCGTTCCTTTCTCCTGACCGTACTGCAACGCTTCCTGACGGATGACCACGACCGCAACTCCGCCCAGAAACGCGGCGGCGGCAGGGTACCCATCTCGCTCGAGGATCTGACCCGGGAGGAAGGACGTCCCTTCGAACCCACCGGGGGGCGAACCCCCGAGCAGGAGTTCGACCGGCGCTGGGCTCTGGCCATGGTGGACAATGCCCTCGCTCGGCTCCAGGCCGAGGCGGAGCGCCTGGGCCATCAGGAACTGTTCGCCGCGCTCCGGGGTAATTTGGACGGCGATGCCGCCCATGGAACCCTGGTCGAGGTGGCCCGTCGTTTCGGACTGGAGGAGGGTGCCGTGAAGATGCGTCTCCGGCGGTGGCGGCTGCGCTACGGCGAACTGATCCGGGAGGAGGTGGCCCAGACCGTCCCCCGGGTCGCCGATCTGGACACCGAACTCCGACACCTGCTGGCCGCCCTGTCCGGCTGAATTTATCGGACGTTACCTTTCACAAAAAATCCCGAAGTAGGGAGCATGAACCTGAGATCCCTGCTGGGTATTCGCGCCACCTACGCCCCGTTTCTGGCGGCCGTTGCGTCGTTTTGGATCGGTCACCACGGGATCTGGGCCCAAGGCGTCTCCTTCTCGCAGCCCGCCATCTCGCCTCTTGCCGTCGGGGGGCGGCCCACCACGCCCTTGATCGTCGATTTCAACGGGGACGGACGGGCTGATATCGTCGTGGCCCTGGAAGGTGACCACGCCATCGCCGTGCTGCTGGGACGGCCTCCGGGCGGATTCCAGCCGGCTCCGGGTTCCCCATTTCCCGCAGGCAACTCCCCGTTCTCCATTGCGGTCGCGGACTTGAATGGCGACAGCAAGCTCGACGTCGTGGCGGTGAACCGGACGGACAACCAACTCACCGTGCTTCGCGGTGATGGTCTCGGCGGATTCACTCCTTGGGGAAGTCCGGTCCCCACGGGTAACGAACCCCGCACGGTGCGCATCGCCGATTTCAACCGGGACGGCAAACCGGACCTCGCGGTCGCGAATTATGGGGCCCAGTCGGTTTCCATTCTGCTGGGCGATGGCTTCGGTGTCTTCACGCCCGCTCCAGGTTCACCGGTCACCGTGGGCCGCAATCCTTGGGGACTCACCGTGGCGGACTTCAATGGCGATGGCGCGCCCGATTTCGCCGCGGCCAATCGCGCTGAGAATTCGGTCTCAGTAATACTTAATGACGGCAACGCGCGATTCACGCCGGCGGGTTCTCCAATCCGGGTCGGGAAGCAACCCTTCGATGTCGCCGCCGGGGATCTCAACCATAATGGCACCATCGACTTGGTGAGTGCGGATACCGAATCCTACACCGTCACTGTGCTGATGGGTGATGGGTCGGGACATAACTTTGGGACCCCATTTTTACCCACCCCGGTGCAGGGAAGGTCTACCCACATGTTCATCATGACTGACCTAAACCTTGATGGGCACCCAGATCTGGTTGCTGCCAATGAGTGGAGTTCCCCCACCCTTCTGCTAGGAAACGGTAAGGGGCAATTTACATTCAGTTACCTACCCCAAGTGCCATCCATCCAGAACACCCTGGCCGTAGGGGATCTTAACCGAGATGGCGCCCCCGATCTGGTGAGTTGTGGTCCGGACATCGGCCTGACGATTTGGCTCAACACGGCCGCGCCACCGACTCTCGAAGTACGAAACGCTGGCGCTCTGGAGTCAGCCTTGTCTGCCACCGTCACGCTGCGGCGGACTGCAAACATCGGGCAACCCTTGTCGTTTCTAGTGTCCACCCGGGATGATACAGCGAAGGCGGAACGCGACTACCAGCCGGTACAAACGAGGATCACCTTCGCTCCGGGACAGGTCGAACAAATCCTCACGATCCCGCTCATCGACAATCAGGAGTATCAGGGAAACCGACGGCTGATGGTCGAGTTTGTGAGCGATGAGGAAACACTCAACCTCGCGTGGCCCGTGTTTGTCTATATTCAGGACGACGAAGAATTGATTGAATTCGAGGTTAGCTTTAGCACTCCCGAGGGTCTCAAGGAAAGCCAGACGGAACTCCCGATTACCGTAACCCAACGAACGGAACTGCTCGGCACGCGACGCATTGAGGCAATTCTCACTGTCACCCCTATCGGCGGTAGCCGCGCTGGCGTTGATTTTCTACCGATTACCGCCCTGCTGGAATTCGGCCCCAATCGAAGGTCCCAGACCGTATCCATTCCCTTGTTGGATGATTTTGAGCCCGACGGTCCCCGCACCCTGGCCATCAAGGTCCGGGAGCTCGCCGCCAGGATCCCCGGCGAAGCCAGAGCGGAGGCAACCATCTCGGATGATGAGAGTGCGGTCCTCAGTCACGCTGTCTCGTTGACCCAATTGGGCATCGATTACGTCCTCGACCTCTTCGCGGATGCCAGTGGCCGTGTCATGGTGCTGGGGGGCGCCAGCGGAACCCTTCGAATAGGCCGGCTCTTGAAGACAGGGGAATGGGATCCAACGTGGACAAACAGCGATCCCCTGCCCGAAGAATTGGATCCGAACTTCTCGCGCGGAATGCCCACTCGGGATGCGATGGGACAGCCGGCGATTTGGTTGGTGGGCACAGGGATCGCACGCCTTCGCGACGATGGCAGCATTGATCCCACCTTCCAACCCGCTCCCGACTTCATTCAGGGTTCAGTGCTTCTACCGCTCAATGACGGTCGCGTGCTCAATCAACGTTGGGAGGTCCCTTCAGGAATCACCCTGAGCGCTTTGACCGCAACGGGCCAACCCGATGTGACATTCATTCCTTATCGTTTTAGCTCGGAGTCCCGTCAGGTCTTCCCACTTCCCAATGGGAACATCCTGTTGCGTGACGGCGTCACAGTGAAACGGCTTCTTCCCAACGGCACGCCTGATCCGACCTATGCGGCTTTCCAAGCCGTCCCGCCGAACGCCCAGGAACTGTCCATCCATAAAGTCGATGCTCACGGAAGGACCTACGTGGTGGGTAGCACGGCCTTCGAGTCCTGGTCCCTTCGCCGATACTCGGTCGATGGTGCCCTCGATTCAACGTTTCCCCAGGTCGAGGTTTCTTCCCCTTGGTCGGTCGTCGTCTCGGATCAAGGTGAGGTCAACATTATCAACCCAATCAATCCGATTAGCCCGCACAACGATAACTCGAACAGACTTCGAATATTCCCGGACGGACAGGTTCGCTTTCTCCCGGTCTTCAACAATGAGATGTCATTCTTTGGGGACGTCATTCGCGGAGAATTTCTGGATCGCCTGGTGGTCATAAGCTGGGCGTTTTGCCCTGTGGGTCTCTGCACATCGGCACCGGCCCTGCTCCAGTTCGAGTCGCCAGACCGAGATCGCCTGGTCCCGGTAGCAAGCATTCCTCCAACTGAGTCAGCACCAAACAGCCGGCCGGTATTGCTCCCGCTGGGCGGGGAACTCTGGTACGGATACGGCAGCAATTTATTCAGGGCAGTAGCAACACCTCGATCCACCGTCCCAACCTCGACGCTACCGGTGCAAGTCGTCACACCCGACCGCCTTGCGGCAGTATTTCATCGAAGTACTGACTCCAGCCACGCGTTGCAGCAAACCGTTCGAATCATTCCGTTGGACCATTCCCATTCCAGTCTCGCGTTTGATCGAACTCTGTTTTTCGAACCTGGGAGTACTGAGTCGTGGCTTTCTCTGGGTGAACTCAGGGATCCAAGTTTGGGGCGCGTCTCGGAGTATATCATCGCCCTGGTGACCGAAGGTAACCTCGCGGAGCTTCGGCCGGCGGTCCGCCTGATCATTGTCGATCCCGGGTTGGTTCCAGACTCGGGAGTCTTCCTAACTCCCCTCAAGTTATTCCCCGGGCTGGCGCTGCTCGTGAGCGCAACCTCGCGGGATGGCGAAGACGTTGACAGCCCCCGCTTCTGCCTTTCCCTCGACTCCTGGCACCCGGCCTTGTCCGAGGGGCAGGTGCCTGAAAGACCTTGGCATCCAACCATTCCAGACCCAGTGCGGCAGCGTGCTCTCCGCATCTCTTGGTATTCACTCGAAGGCTCCACGCGAGGCTTCTTCCAAAAATAGTGGATAACCCCGATGGAGCGACCACCCCCACTCCCGCCAGCCCTGCTTCTTGACTCGTTTCGTGACAAGAGTCGGAAACGAACTTTTCCCACACACGCTTGGAGGCCTTGCCGGTTCGCCTCCGGCGGGCGGCTCTGTTAGTTTCGCACCAGTCCCTCGTGAATGACTCCCACTCCTGACTCCGAGCCCGAGCTGTGTCCCCGCTGCGGGCGACCCGCGCCTCGCGACCACGTCGGGGGCAATTGCACGGCCTGCCTGCTGACGGCGGCACTCGAGGTCGATCCGACGGAAAGCGCCTCCCATCCGGACGAGGACGAGACGCCCAAGGACCTGGGTGATTTTGAAATCCTGGGCGAGATCGGTCGCGGGGGCTCCGGGGTCGTCTATCGGGCCCGACACCGCGGCGTGAATCGGATCGTGGCCCTCAAGACGCTTCACGGGGCCGGACTGAACCGCCGGGAAAACTTCCAGCGACTGCAGATCGAGGCCGAGGCAGTAGGCCGCCTGGAGCACCCGAACATCGTTCCCCTCTACGAACTGGGTCGCCACGCCGAGACCCATTTCCTCGCGCTGCGGTACTTCGAACACGGCAGCCTCGCGGACCTGCTGAAACGTCGCCGGCTCGGTCCGGAGGAAGCAGCCCGCCTGATCCGCACCGCCGCCCAGGCCATTCACCACGCCCATCAACACGGCGTTCTGCATCGCGATCTCAAGCCCTCGAATCTCCTGCTAGACGAGGAAGGCCAGCCGCATGTCGCGGACTTCGGCCTGGCCAAGCTGGCCGACAGCGACAGCAGTCTGACGTTGAGCACTTCCGTGCTGGGCACTCCGGCCTACATGGCGCCAGAGCAAGCCAGCGGTCATGCCAAGGAGGCCGGCACACCCGCAGACATCTACGCCCTGGGAGCCGTACTTTTCGAATTGTTGACGGGTCGCCCCCCATTCACCGGGACCTCGGCCCTGGAGATCCTCCGGCAGGTGGCCGATTGCGATCCCCCCCGGCCCCGTTCGCTCAACGCCGATGTCGACGCCGATTTGGAGGCGATCTGTCTGCATTGCCTCGAGAAGGAACCCCACCGCCGTTACCCCACGGCGGCCGCGGTCGCCGACGACCTGGAGCGCTGGCTCAACAAGGAACCGATCAGCCTGCGCCCCGTCACTTCCGGAGAACGACTGGTGCGGTGGGCCCGCCGTCGGCCGCTGGTGGCCGCGCTCGCGGCCGGAATCGTTTTGGCCTTGCTCATCGGATTGGGCACCACGACGTGGCAGTGGCGGCGGGCGGAAGCGCGTCGCGTAGTGCTGGAGCAAAAGGATTACCGGGCCTCCCTGGTCCTCGCCGCGGATCGGCTGAACGAGGGCGACTATCCGGAGGCCCGCCGAATCCTTCTCGATTTGCCGGAAAAATTCCGAGGCTGGGAGTGGGGACGCCTGACGGCGATGGCCCACCGGGAATTGATGGAAGCCACCGTGCTCACCAACGACTGGCTCAAAGACTGGAGGAGCGATTTCAATCTGTGTGTTTCCGAAGATGGGCGTTGGATCGCCTGCTGGCGGCTGGGCCAAATGGAGGTGGTCGAAACGGCCACCGGGAACACAGTCCTCGCCTTGGGCTCAACCAACGATTGGGCCAGCCATGCGGACTCAAACCCCCAAGGTGATCTCATGGCGATCTCCGGTCCCGGCCACGGATTCTCCCTTTGGAACACCCGAACGTGGAAAAAGGTCCGGGACTTCGGAACTAACGTCCCCAAGGCCAGCTCCATCCGATTCAGTCGCGATGGCCGCCTCTTGCTCACCACAGGGGCCACCAACCGCCTGGATCTCTGGGACGCCGCCACGGGCGACCACCTGCGTACGGTGCGCGACAGCGGCGTCGCCCTCTATTTCGCCACCTTCAGTACTTCAGGGGACCGGATCATTGCCAGTCGCGGAGGCCGCGGTTGGATTTGGGACACCCGGACGGGAGCGCTTTTGACCGAAGTTCCGACGACGCCCTCCACGCCTGATTTTCTCGAGATCACCAGTGACGCGCGGCACTTTGTGACTATCGAAACCAATGGCGTGGCCGCCGCGTGGAGAGTGGGCGCCACCCGACCCTTCTTCCAAACCCCACCGGAAGACGGAGGCATCGGTTGGGCGGGATTAAATCTCTCAGAACGACGATTTGCTACCCACCGCGCGGATAGCTCCCAATTGAA
>JAEUHD010000286.1 GCA_016793645.1 Verrucomicrobiales bacterium | reverse complement strand
CGCCGCCGATCCCATCCGCGAGGCCCTTCAGCGGGGACTTCTCGCCGAGGAGGCGCAGCGGGATCTTGCCGCCGCTGCGGACGCCTATGCCGAAGCCGTCCGTCTGGGCGACGAGGAACGCAGCTTCGTCGCCACCGCCCTCTTCCGTCTGGCGGAAGCCCAGCGACGCCTCGGCCGCACCAACGAGGCGGCTGTCGGCTATCGGCGGCTGCTCCGGGATTTCGGTGAGATGACCAACCTGACAGCGATCGCCCTCTCCAGGGATACCGCGTCGCCCCAGGTTCCCTCCGGGCCAGCGCTTCTTCAGGCCGAACGCGAAAAGGCCGTCGCGGATTTGCAGTCGCTCAAGAACCGGATTTCCGAACTGGAAGCGCTCCGAACCCTCGTCACCGATTCCCTGTCCGGGACTTCCGGCGACGATGCGTCCAGCGCCCTGGCCGCAGCCAACCCGACCCCGGAACTCAACCGGCTCCGGGCGGAATTCCACCAATCGGAGGCCCGACTCGCCGCTCTGCGCAATGACTTCGGACCGGAACATCCGGACCGCGTCAAGGAGCAGACCGTCCTGATGACGCTTCAACAACAGTTGCAGAAGGAGATGCAGGGGATCCTACAGTCGCTCGCGCTTCGCGCCGCGTCCTTGAATCGGGAACTGGAACAACAGCAGCGGCGGGTCCAGTCCCTCAGCCTGCAACGGGCGCAGGAGGAGGCGTCCACGCTCCCGATCGAGGTCGTTCACGATCTCGACCTTGTCCTTGCCCTGCAACGGGCGCAGGAGGAGGCGTCCAAGTCCGGATCGGAATCCACCACCGAAGACGGCCGGGGAACTCCGGAGGACTACCTGCGCCAGGAAATCGCCATCGCGGAACTGCAGGTCAAGCGCCTCGCGGAAATGAATGCGCAGGGAGTCGCGGGAACGGAGGCTGTTCTCACCGCACGGCGGGAAGTGCTCGCCCTGAAGCGGCAACTCGCGGGACTTCCCCCAAAGGACCTGCCTATCGAACTCGTCCCCAAATCCCCGGGAACCGGAAATCCGCTCGCCGGAACCACCGATCCCTCCTTCGCGAACGCGACGTCCGTCGCGGCCAGCACCAACGCCATCGCCGTGATCGGAGCCGTGGCGCGTCCCGGCATGATCCCCATTCCCGAGGGCCGGACGCTGGATCTCGTCGAACTGATCGCCCGATGCGGCGATCTCACGCGGACCGCCAACCGAAACCGGATCCGGGTCTACCGCGGCGAACAGACCCTGGAGATCCGTCTCGATGACGCCATGTCCAAGCGCTTCGACCTTCAACCCGGCGACCGCGTCGAAGTCCGCGAGACGGTGTTCTGACGCGGACGCGTCCGGGCGGGACCGTCACTTGAAGCTCATGCCGACGGCGAGGGTCCCGAAAATCGAATACGGGACTCCATTGGCACCATCCAGCAGCCACCATTCGACACCGGCCACGGCCTTCACAAAGATGCCGTACTTGAAGTTGGCCCGGAGACCGGCGCCCACGTTCCAGGTGAAGGCCGCCTCCGTCTGCGTCTGATCGTAGCACACGGTTCCCCACCAATAGTCGGGATAGCACACGATCCCGCTGTTCGGATCGTTCACCGTCAGCGTCACGAAACCGACGCCGCCGGTGACGAGCGGCGTGATATTTCCGGGCAGGATGTTCCAGTCGAGGTTCAGCTTTCCCGTGCCGATGTACACGGTGTCGCTGACCGTGTCCCCCAGCACCGAACCGGTGGCCTGGAAGTCCGGCGCACCGACGGTGAGCTCGAAATTGACGTTCCAGAACTGGTTGATGTTGTACCCCACGCCCACGCCGCCGCGGAAGAACGTGTCCACCGAGACGTCCACCGCGTCGGTCGTGCCCCCCACATTCTGGTAGGCAATCCCCCGCGGCGACATGCCCCCCAGCGCCACATAGGTCTCCCAGGAACCCGCCCGGTCCCCACCCCCGGGAGCGAAATAGTTGGGGAACTGGGCCTGCGCCAGGAGCGGCAACGCCGCGACGGCGGCACCCCAGGCCAGGGTCCGCACGGATTTTGGATTCAACGGGGACTGTTTCATGGACGTTTTCCTCAGGCTGGAAACAGGTGAAGGGATCGGCCTTCCGGTGGGACCAACGCGGCGGGCCGACTACCGGCGATCCGAGAGCTTGGCGAGCAGACGGAGGATCTCGATGTACAACCAGACCAGGGTGACCATCAGACCAAACGCCGAATACCACTCCATGTACTTCGGAGCCCCGGCCTGCGCCCCCTGCTCGATCTGGTCAAAATCCAGCACCAGGTTGAGGGCGGCAATCACGACGACAAAGACGCTGAAGCCGATGCTCCACAACCCCGAGCCGTTGATCAGGGGAATCTTGACGCCGAACCAATGGAGCACCATGGCGGCCATGTAGAAGATGAAGATGCCGATCGTGGCGGCGATCACCCCGCGCTTGAACTTGTCGGTCGCGCGGATGAGTCCGGACTGATAGGCGAAGAGCATGGCGGCGAGCGTCGCCACGGTTCCCCCGGCCGCCGCAAGGGCAATCCCGGGATACCGCTGGTTCATGAAGGCCGAAATCCCTCCGAGGAACACACCTTCCACCAGCGCATACACGGGAGCCATCGCCGGAGCCCAGGTCGGTTTGAAGCTGATCGCGATCGCCATCAGGAAACCGAGGAAGGAAGCCCCCACCGCGAAGGGAATCACCAGGGGCCGTCCACTCGCGAACAGAACCCAGGTGGCGGAACCGGACACCACCGCGAGCATCAGGAGAAACGAAGTCTTCCAGACGGCACCGCTGACGGTCATGGCCGCGCCCATGACCGGGGCCTTGGAAAAGGGATCGTTGCGAAAGACAGGATTGGAGGTCTGCATGGCGCCTCCTGACTAGCACAGTCTCCAAGAACGCCAAGCGGAATTCTTGCCCGGCGTCCGCGCACCTCGCGGACGCCCCACCCGCTGCCCCGCTCCCTTCCCAAGACTTCATTTGCACGATCCAGCCCGTCCGTGAAGGTTCGGCGCGTGATCGAGGCGGAACCAACCGTGGCCACCATCCCGGCGCGGACCGAGCGTCAGGCCATGGACTGGTCGCTCGTTCTGGCCAGCCAGGGCATCGGGGTTCAACTCGACCGGGAGCCCCAGGGCGCCTGGCTCCTCCACGTCGAACCCGCCGACCAGGCCCGGGCGGAGGCGGCCATTGCCCAGTATCGCCGGGAGAACCGGGGCATCGGATGGCACCGCGAACTCCCCGGATCCGAGCTCCTCTACGACGCCCGCGCGTTGTTCTGGGCGCTCGCGGTCTCGCTGGTGTTTCTGGTCCAGGACGCGTTTGAACGGGGATTGTTCGATACCCGGGCGGTGCGTCAGGGCGAATGGTGGCGCGCCTTCACCGCCACGTGGTTGCACCGCGACTTCGGGCACCTGGCGTCCAATGTCGCCCTCGGCGTCGTTTTCCTGGGCCTGGCCATGGCGCGTTTCGGAGCAGTCACCGCGCTGGTCGGCGCCTTCCTCTCCGGAACCCTGGCGAATCTGACCGCGATGTGGCTCCGTCCGGAACCCTACGTAGGCCTGGGAGCGTCCGGCATGGTCATGGGGGCCCTGGGCATGATCGCGGCCCAATCGATCCCCCTCTGGACCGCGGGGCGTCGCGGAACGCGCGTGATCCTCAGCAGCATGGGGACCGGCGCCCTGCTCTTCCTCATCACCGGCACGAACGAGAACTCCGACGTCCTCGCCCACCTCTGCGGGTTCGTCTACGGACTGCTGTTCGGGGGACTCGTGGGACTCATGAGAACCTCAATTCCCGTCGATCAAACAAAAAACTGATCTCTGAAGCTCCAGGATCGAATCCATCTTGACAACCGTCAACGCCCCACGTAACCAGCCACACACAAACTCAAAGACCGCCAAACCACCACTTGATCGTCTAATGAATCTTCTTAAAGCCAGTTCATGGTCGGCAATCGTACTGTCCGCAACTTCATTCGTGTCGGCTCAAACCGATGCCTTGGACTTTGGGTCAAAAACTGATCTCTGGGATGTAAGTCAGGGAACTGTGATTACAAAGATCAGCGGGCAGGCAAATCCGTCCTTCCGTCCAGAGAACGCCTTCGGCGCCACCTTCCCTAACGCGGACGGGCGGCATAGCTTTACCTTTGAGGACGGAAAACCCGCCGGATACGTCCACTTTATTGAATGGAAGACTGCCACCCCGGTTGGGGTGGCTTCGTTTGAGCTCAGAAGCCAAGGCGATGGACCAGTTTATCTGAATGGCCGTGAATTCGACAAGTTTCGCCTCTACGCAAAGTCGATCGGCTCGGCAGATTTCGATATCCTCCTCTTCGAATATGACCCGACGCATCCCTTCACTTTCGCCGACTTCTCGACCCGACTGGTCATAGCAGGTTCCATTAACCCGGTCATCGCACAAGAATTCAGGGCAGAGTTTGTTGACACCGGCGTCAGGTTTTGGAGTGCCCCTCGGATTTGGGAACTCGACGGGTTTGGCCCAGCCTATGATTTCGGATCCAAGGGTGATCTATGGGATGTCAGCCAAGGCACGACCGTTACGAGCATTAGCGGCCAAGCCAATTCCTCATTCCGTCCGGAGAACATATTTGGCGGATTGTTTCCCAATGCGGATGGGATGACGACATTCACATTTGAGGACGGCCATGCGGCTGGCTACGTCCATTTCGTCGAGTGGGCCACCAAAGAACCTGTTCGAGTTCGATCCATCTTCCTTCGCGCCCAAGGGGACGGCCCGACCTTTCTGAATGGTCGCGAGTTCGACCGTTTCCGCCTACTCACCAAGTCGCAGGGATCTCAGACCTTTGACACGGTGCTTTACGACTTCTCGCCAAGCCACCCCTATACCTTCGAGGATTTCGATACCCGACTCATGCTCTCCTCGACCGTCGCGGGCCCCGTCTCCCGGGAATACCGTGCTGAATTCGTGGATACCGGCGTCCGCTTTTGGAGCGCGCCCCGTATTTGGGAGCTCGACGGATTCGCGGACCCAATCACCCATCCCATTCAAGCGGTGCCTGCCATCGAGTTGGTGTGGCAGACGGTCGCCGGAAAGCGACTTCAGGTCGAATGGCGCGAAGACCTCGCAGGGTCCGCATGGAAGCCCTATGGAGAGCCGTTCGTTGGCACCGGCAGTGAGGGTACCGCCCTCGTCAGCACCCGGGATCAGGGCGCCAGACTGTTCCGACTCGTTCAACTGCCGTAAGCCTCCGCGAAAACCCGTTCGAAATGCTGCCGAAGGCTCTCCTTCGGCAGCATTTTCGTCTCGCGAACCGCACCCCCATGCTGCGACTGTGCGTCCAAACAAAATGAACCTCTACAGCACGAAAGTGGCGCGAATCGTTTGGTTCATTAAACGCTTCGGAGTGCGCGAGGTTGCCTTAAAACCCCTCCGGTTAATTCTGGCCGATTGGATCATCCCAAGACTTTCTCCCACTCAATTCCAGTTCCGGGGTCAGAGCTACGACACCTTCTTCGCGAAATACAACATGACTTGGGTCGGTGAAAGAATGGTCGAAGTCCCTATCGGAAGGGCCATCGTGGCTCAATACGCCCCGGATCGGGTCCTGGAGATCGGCAATGTCCTCTCCCACTACGGACCCACACAACACGCTATCGTCGATAAATACGAAAAGGCTCCGAACGTCATCAATTCAGATATCCTGAGCTACAATCCAAAGAACCATTTCGATCTAATCATTTCCATTTCGACTTTCGAGCACATCGGGTTTGACGACGACAATGAAGGATCCTCAGGTGCAAAAATCGCGTCGGCTATCAGACATTGCCGATCCCTTCTCACCAAGACAGGCCGGCTGATCATTACTTTTCCGACAGGTTATAATCCGGAACTGGATTCTGCGGTCCAGAACGGGTTATTTGGAGCTGAAAGATTGGACTTCATGATCAGAACCGCAGCCAGGGAATGGAAGGAGGGTAGCTCCAACGATGCAATGAACGCACCCTATCGGTCTAGATTTCCGTATGGAAACTCCCTGGTGGTTGCTGAATTCGGGCCCGCGCAGTAGGCGAACCCAAAACTAACAAATCATTTCGCGGGAGGTTTCGAGACTCGCAATCGAAACCACACCTCTTCCGGAGTCATTAAGGTCGCGAGAAACCGTTCGAAAATCACCGGCTCCAAGTTAATAAAATAATCCAGCCATCTCAGGACTGTAAAATTCGAAAAGTGAAACCGCTTGCTTTCGACGAGGTATCTGGCGGGTGAACCGTAGTTGGTCCGGTCGCCAGCCTTCCATCGTTCGTAAAAGCGGAGGCGGCGATGTGAGAAGTCCTCGTAATTGTCGAAGGAGCGGATGCCGAAGGGAATGCGATGATCCGGCTCCGAGTAGTACTTGGTGCTGAGAAAAAACGGGACGCGGACCACGACCAGGGCGCCCGGTTTGGAGACACGCCAGATCTCCGTGATCACCGCGTTGAAATTCGCGAGGTGCTCCAGGACGTGGCTGGCCAGAACCTCGTCAAAATGGGAGTCCGGAAACGGCCACGGATACCGGTTGAGATCGCACACGGTGTTCCCGCCGTAGTCCACCATGTCGAGGTTGACCCAGCCGGGACGCAGGTCGAGGCCGCATCCAATGTTGAGGCGACGGGCATCCGGGGAGGTCTCCGGGGTCGTTGAGGTCATGCGACAGTTCCTTCCAAGGGTCCAAATTCGGCGACCACGAGTGCGTTGCCGAAGGCATACGGGGCATTGTACCGGGTCCCGAGGTACCGGTCCTCGGAACAGGGCTTCCATACCAGCCGGGACACCCGGTGATACAACTGGCAGCGGTCCGAACCGAACCGGTTGCCCCGGACGAGGCCGTCGAACGCGGGGTTGTATCCCGAGGCCGCGGTGATCATGAGGCGGCCGTTCGGAGCCAGAAACCCGCGGGTCCGGCGCAATGCCTCGAGGATCCGCCGGCCCGTGGGATCCTTGTCATCGTCATCGAATCCGATGTGCTCAAAGGTCGAAATGGAAAGGATCCGCTCATACGTGCGGCCGGGTTCCCAGGTCAGCGCATCCTCGTTGATCACCCCAGGCGCATGTTCGAACTTGTCGAGAATCGCGTGCCGGACCGGGTCGTAATGGGACAGCACATTGCCAATCTCCAGGACCTGCTCCGGGGAAACCCCCTCCAGAAAGGACCGTGCGATGGGAACCTCCAGCATCCGCTCGTTGGCCCAGGTGACATTGTACCGGTGATAAAATGGCGTCAGCGTCCGCCCCCCGTACTCGAAACCCTTCCGGGGAAGCACGGGCACCAGCAGCGGACTCGCCAGCATCCGGAGGGGAATCAGGAGCACCTCGGCGGCCCCGTTGCGCTCCACACAGAACGCGATGCGGGACCACAGGTTTTGGTAGGGATGCTTCATTCCGGACGCAGGACGACCGACTCTGCCGACCCGGCCCTCCGAGTCAAACGTCGCGGCGGAGTCCATCCGGCTTGAGCCAACCCCGTCCCCCCGGCATGGTGGACCCCGGGTGCGCATCCTGATCGTTTACAATACCGCCTTGGACGGCAAGTCCGTCTCGGGAGTCCAGCGCCACTTTGCCGGCGTTTGCAGGCATTGGGTGGCACAGGGACACACCGTGGACTTCTTCGTGGCCCGGGCAGCCTGGCCGGTATTCCGTGATCTGTGTCCGCAGGCAAAATTGATCAGCTCGGACGACCTGTTCGACGCGACCGGGCATCTCGGCCAGACGTGGCGCTATTTCCTTCCCTACGCCTGGAGAATGATTACGGGATTTACCGCAAAGATTCCCAAGGACTACGACGTGGTTTACGCATGCTGCCAGGCGATCTTCGAGACCTATCCCTCCCGACGAATCGCGCGAAGAATCGGCGCGGCGCTCGCAGCCAAGGTACATCACGTCCTCGATGCCCAGGGCAGTCGGGCCGGGTTTTTCGATCAGTTGTATCTCCTCTCCGAACGCTGGAGCGT
>JAEUHD010000284.1 GCA_016793645.1 Verrucomicrobiales bacterium | reverse complement strand
CCCGCGGCGACTTCAGGAACCGCGGGGAACAGGTCGCCGCGGGCACACCCTCGTTCCTGCCGCCGCTGCCGGAAGGACCCACGAACCGCCTGGCCCTCGCCCGCTGGCTCGTGTCGGCCGAGCATCCCCTGATGGCCCGGGTCACGGTGAACCGGTTCTGGGGAATGTTCTTCGGGACGGGCCTGGTCAAGACCGCCAATGATTTCGGATCCCAGGGGGAATGGCCGAGCCATCCCGAACTGCTGGACTGGCTGGCGGTTCAATTCCGGGAGGGCGACGTGAATCCTCCGGCGGGAACGGTGAGGTCCGGTCCTGTCGCCGGCCCCTGGGACGTCAAGGCGCTGGTCCGGCGGATGGTGACGTCCGCGGCCTACCGGCAGTCCGCCGCCGTGTCGCCGGTGAAGCTGGAGCGGGACCCCTACAACCGGTGGATCTCCCGCGGACCGCGACTCCGGCTGGATGCCGAATTCATCCGGGACAACGCGCTGTCCATCGCCGGCCTGCTCAACGACCGCATCGGCGGTCCCAGCGTGAAACCGTATCAACCCGCCGGGATCTGGGACGGCACCGACTCGGTGTACACCCAGGACCGCGGGGAACTGCTCTACCGGCGCGGACTCTACGTGTTCTGGCGTCGCTCCGCGCATTATCCGCCGATGGCCACGTTTGATGCGCCGAACCGTGAGGTCTGCACCTTCGCCCGGCAACGCACCCAGACCCCGCTTCAATCGCTGGTGCTGATGAACGACCCGGGATTCGTCGAGGCCGCCCGCGGACTGGCGCAACGCGTGATGCGCGAGGAACCTTCGGATGCCGGACGCCGCCTCCTGCGGGCCTTCCGTCACACCCTGGGGCGGCCGCCGGCCGAGGGCGAACTCGAGGTTTTGCAGCAGACCTACCAGCGGCAGCTGGCCCGGTATCGGGAGGATCCGGAATCAGCCAAGGCCCTGTTGAAGGTGGGCGAGACGCCGGTCCCGGAAACAATGCCCCCGGCCGAATTGGCCGCCATGACCTCAGTGGCCAATGTGCTGCTCAACCTCAACGAGACGATTACCAAATAGGCGCCTCCCAGGGACACGGCGTCCGAACGGGAAACGATCACCATGAATCTCACCGACCCGATCCAGCGCGTCCTGAGTCGCCGCGCGTTCCTGACCCGCAGCACGACCGGGCTCGGCGGCATGGCCCTGGCCTCGCTGCTGAATCCGGATCGAGCCGGTGCAACGACGACCACCGCCGGGTCCCACGGAGCCCTGCCCGGCGTCCACTGGACGCCCCGCGCGCGCCGGGTGATCTACCTGTTCCAGTCGGGCGCACCCTCGCACCTCGATCTGTTTGATCCCAAGCCGCGCCTGCGGGAGATGACCGGACAGGAGCTTCCCCCCAGTGTGCGCCAGGGACAGCGCATCACCGGAATGACGGCCGGCCAGGCCGTCCTGCGCTGCGTGGGCTCGGCCTACGACTTCCAGCGGTACGGCCGTTCGGGCATCGAACTGAGCAGCCTGCTGCCTCATACCGGAAGCGTGGTGGACGAGATGACCCTCATCCGGTCCCTGTTCACCGATCCCATCAACCACGACCCGGCCGTGACGTTCTTCACGACGGGCAGCCAGCAGCCGGGACGTCCGACCCTTGGCGCCTGGCTGGCCTACGGACTGG
This sequence comes from Verrucomicrobiales bacterium, assembly GCA_016793645.1. GTDB lineage: Bacteria > Verrucomicrobiota > Verrucomicrobiia > Limisphaerales > UBA9464 > UBA9464. The sequence goes on along the minus strand of JAEUHD010000284.1, from coordinate 2,098 downwards.
GCAGCGAAAACGAAAACCTGCCGGCGTTCGTGGTGCTGGTCAGCGGGAGCGGCGGGCAGTCGCTGCAGGCCCGCTATTGGGGCAACGGATTCCTACCCGGGAATTTCCAGGGCGTGCAATTGCGCAGCCAGGGGGATCCCGTGTTGTACGTGTCCAATCCGCCGGGCATGAGCGGCACGGCGCGCCGGGAATTGCTGGACGCCATGCAGGATCTCAACCGGCGCCAGCTCGGGGCGCTCGCGGATCCGGCCATCGCCACCCACATCGAGAACTACGAGCTGGCGTTCCGCATGCAGACCAGCGTGCCGGAGCTGATGGACATCTCCCGGGAGCCGAAGGAGGTGCTGGAGATGTACGGCGCCGAACCGGGCAAGGCGTCCTTCGCCAACAACTGCCTGCTCGCGCGGCGCCTCGCCGAGCGCGGAGTGCGGTTCATCCAGCTCTGCCATCGCGACTGGGATCACCACGGCGGCCTGCCCGAAGGCATCAAGGCCCAGACCCGCAACACCGACCGCGGCAGCGCGGCGTTGATCCGGGACCTGAAACTCCGGGGACTGCTCGACGACACGCTCGTCATCTGGGGTGGCGAGTTCGGACGCACCGCCTACTCGCAGGGGGAGATCACCAAGACGAGTTTCGGACGCGACCACCATCCGCGCTGCTATTCACTGTGGATGGCCGGTGGCGGCGTGAAGGCGGGCCAGGTGGTGGGGGCGACGGACGACTTCGGATACAACATCACCGATTCGCCAATCAGCGTGCACGATCTGAATGCAACGATCCTGCACCTGATGGGCATCGAACACACCCGGTTCACCTACCGCTTTGAGGGACGCGACTTCCGGCTGACCGACGTGCACGGCGAGGTGGCCCGGCAGATCCTGGCCTGACCCGGTGTTCGGCAATTCCATCGCCGAACCGCGCCCGTGCCCGCAAACCGCCTCAAGGCGGGACTACCAACGAGGGGCGGCGGGATGCGCACCCGGCGAACGGTTCCATTGCTTTCCCCACCGGCCGGTCCAAGAATGCCGCCCGGCATGAATCTCCTGAACCGAGCCTCCCTCCTCCTGCTGGCCCTGCTGGCCACCCTCGCACCGTCCGCGCTGCGCGCGGGTGAGTTCTCCAGCGACACCATCTCCGTCGGTGTCGTCGTCACCGACCTCGACCAATCGCTTCGCTTCTACACCAACGTGCTGGGGATGAAAGTGGCCGGTTCCTTCGCCGTGGATGCCGCCATGGGGAAAAAGACCGGCCTGACCGGCGGTGTTCCGGTCACGATCACCATGCTGCGCCTTGGGGACGGCAAGGATGCGACCGACTGGAAGCTGATGAGCTTTGGCAAGCCCGCAACCCGTCCGCCGCGGGAGCATCTCCAGGACGCCATCGGAATGCGCTACGTCACCCTGCACGTCACGTCGCTGAAGCCGTTCCTGCAGCGGTTTAAGGACAACAAGGTGCCGCTGCTCGGGGAGACTCCCATTCCCATCGGGGGCGGACGCCACTTCGCGCTGGTGCAGGATCCCGACGGCATCTTCGTGGAATTGATCGGGCCGCTGGAGTGATTCCCCGGCACGGCCCTTGAGTGTGTCGCCGGCCTCCGCCATGCGTCGTCGGACCTTTCTCGCCCTGGCCGCGGGAGTTCCGGCACTGATCCCTGGCGTGGGCGGGGCGCCAGGGAAGGATGACCCGGCCTCGGACTGGGTATTCCTCGACAACGGACAGATCCGGATCGGGATCCGGAAATCCTCCGGCGCCTGCATCGGATGGTTCTCAAGATCCGGACCGGACGCAGTCAATCGGCTCGATCACTGGGACCACGGACGTTCCATCCAGCAGTCGTATTACGGAGCCGAGGACGGCTCCCGCTGGGTCGACAAACCGTGGCGGTGGAATCCGGTCCAGGGCGGGGACTACCGAAGAACCGCCGCCGAGGTTTCGCAGGTGGAGCAGCCCTCCCCGGTGTCGCTGCATTCCCGCACGATTCCCCGGAATTGGGCCGGCGGAGAACTGCTGCGGGACGTGGTGATGGAGCAATGGATCCAACTGGACGGCCTGGTGGCCCAGGTTCGATTCCGCTTCGAATACACCGGCACAAAGA
>JAEUHD010000317.1 GCA_016793645.1 Verrucomicrobiales bacterium | reverse complement strand
GCAATACCCTCTGGGGGGACGCGCATGTCGAGCTGAGGAGGAATGTCGATCTCCTGGGCGGGGCTGGAAACCCGGGACTCCCGGGGACCTCCGGGGGCGGGGGATCCCGACCCACGTCCGGAAGCGGCGGGTCGCCGTCCGGGACTCGGGGCGGAAACGCTCCTTCGGGGGCGGGAAGCCCGGGATCCGGGGCAGGCTCCGCGGGCGCACGGGCGTCGGTTCCGTCGGGAGGTGTCTCTGGACCGGGGATCGGAGCGATTCCGGTGACGCCGTCCGGGCCGCTTCCCGAGGCGCCGTTGTCCGGGGCGGCCGTTCGTTCGACTCCCGCCGGGGCGGCGTCCACGGCCTCGTGGATGGGCGGCGACTTTGCCGCGGAGCGGGAGGCCCGGGAGCATCGGGACCGGCTTCTCCAGCGAAGCCTGTTGTGGCTGATCCTGGTGTGCATGGTTCTCGGACTCGGGGCTGTCCTTTCCCACGCGTGGCAACGGTACCGGGCGTTTTCATGATTCGAGCGGCGCCGGTCGCCGGGAATTTTTTCTGGACGTTCGGGGAACAGCGATGAGGTTGGCGCTCGCGTTCCCAGGAATGACCCACTTTCCAAACGCCTTCCGACTCCGAATGCCCGCGACCTCGCGGCGATGGCTTTTTCTTCTCGGATGCCTCGCCATGCTTTCCCGCACCACGGCGATGGGGGGCGTTCACCACGAACCGGCGCAGCCGCGGGCCGGGCAGGCGGTCCGAATTCTGTTGGATCCCGGAACGGTGGCCTCGGGCGATCTGGTCCTGGAATACCAGGTGGTGGCTCCGGGCCATTACGTGGCGAAGAAGGATCCCCAGTTCGAGAAGGGCTGGACGCCGCTGCCGCTGTCGCGCCGTCCGGACGGGGGCTGGAACGGGGAGATCCCGGGTGCCGTGCAGCGAAACCGGCATCTGGTCCGGTACCGCATCCGCTCCGCCGACGGGAGGCAGGTGCTGCTGCCGCCGGCGAAGGATTCGCAACCCAACTTCGCCTACTTCGTCTATGATGGAGTCCCGGACTGGCGGGGAGCCGTGAATCCGCGGGGCGAGGGGGCGGCCCGTGAATTGAAGACCTTTCCGGCGCGGGTCCTGACCAATGTCCCGGTCTATCACCTCATTGCCTCCTATCAGGCCGTGGAGGAGGTCCAATGGAAACCGCGCTGGGATGGTTCGGATGGCGATGATGCCCGGCACGCCTATCACCAGACCGGGACCTTCGTTGCCGAGGGGATGGTGTATGACCACGTGCCGTTCCGGGCCCGCGGTGGCAGTTGGCGCCATGCGATGGGGAAGAACATGTGGAAGTTCAACTTCAACCCGGGCCACCCATTCGCCGCTCGGGATGACTACGGCCGGGCGTACGCAGTTCCCTGGGACAAACTCAATCTGGGCGCCTGCATCCAGCAGGGGGACTACCGCATGCGGGGGGAGCAGGGGATGTTCGAAGCCGTCACGTTCCGGCTCTTCAACCTGGCGGGGACGGAGGCGCCGCGGACGCATTTCGTGCATCTCCGCGTGGTGACCGACGAGGTCGAATCGCCTGCCGACCAATATCGCGGGGATTTCTGGGGCCTGTATCTCGCCGTGGAGGAGATTGAGGGCGAATTCCTCAGGGAGCACGGCCTCCCGGACGGCAATCTCTACAAGATTGAGGGCTACACGGGGCATCCGGAACACATCGCCAAGGGAGCACCGAAGAACGGCGCCGACGTGCAGGAGTTTCTGTCCCGGCTTTTGCAGGGAAGGCGTCAATTCCTGCCGCTCCGGAGTCTCGACCCCGACGCGTGGTGGCCCGAGACCGTGGATCTGAACCGGTATTACAGTTATCGGAGCATCCTGGAAGCCGTGCATCACTACGATGTCGGCACCGGAAAGAACTACTTCTTCTATCACAACCTCGCGGACCGGCGCTGGCAGGTCATTCCCTGGGATGTGGACCTGACCTGGGGGGACCACATGTACGGCGATGGCCATGAACCCTTCGTCGCCTCGGGACTCCTGACCCGCGCACCCTTTCGACAGGCCTACCAGCAGCGCCTCGCGGAGATCCGCGACCTCCTGTTCAATCCGGACCAAACGGGCCGCCTCATCGACGAGTACGCCGCCCACATCTGGAACGGTGACTCGGCCCTGTCCCTCGCCGATGCCGACCGGGCGAAGTGGGATTACCACCCGATCATGTCCTCGGAACTGGTCATGGGCGGAAAATCCGATCCCGGGCTCTTCTATCTTCGCAATCCGGCGAACCGCTTTGGAGTCATGCCCGCCCTGATGAAGGCCTATGTCCAAAAGCGGCAGCGGCACATGGATCGGTTGCTGGCGGACTATCATCCGCCTGCCGCGCCCACGCTGACCGGTCCCAAGTCCGCCCTTCGAGCGGAGGGGACGCTTTCGGTGGACATTGCAGGCGGAACGGCTCCTGAATCCGGGACCCTCCAATGGCGTCTCGGTGAGGTGACCGATCCCTCAGCTCCCGGGTTTGTCCCGGGACGTCCCTGGCACTACGAGATCGAAACCCGGTGGCAAACCAACACGCCCGCCGCGTCGGCCCGCCTTGCAGTTCCAGTCCGGGAGCTGGAAACCGGACACACCTACCGGGTGCGGGTCCGTTCCCTCCCGGGATCGGGAACCCCCAGTCGCTGGTCGGATCCCGTCGAATTTACGGTCCGTTGAAACATTCTTCCCCGAGTCGTGTCCTACTCCGGGAAACGCGCTCCGCATTTCTCTGAATTGCCCATGTCTGCCTCACCGCCACCCCTGTCGTCCAGCGAGTCCGTCACCGTCGAATCCGTCCAGCGCCTCGCCCAGCGGCGACAGGCGCTCCTTGGGGAACTGGGTAAGGCGGTCGTGGGACAGCAGGAGGTGATGGACAACGTCCTGCTGACGATCTTCTGCGGGGGGCACGGCCTGATCGAGGGGGTACCGGGACTGGCCAAGACGCTGTTGATCCGCTCGCTCGGCCGGGTCCTCGACCTCCAGTTTGGACGCATCCAGTTCACCCCCGATCTGATGCCCAGTGACATCACCGGCACCGACGTCCTGGAGGAGGATCCGGAGACCGGACGTCGTCGTCAGTTGTTCCTACCCGGACCCGTGTTCGCCAATCTGATCCTGGCCGACGAGATCAACCGCACGCCGCCCAAGACCCAGGCCGCAATGCTCCAGGTCATGCAGGAACGCGAGGTGACCATAGGCAACAAGACGTATCCGCTGCCGCATCCGTTCCATGTGTTCGCGACGCAGAATCCGATCGAGCAGGAGGGCACCTACGTCCTGCCCGAGGCGCAGGCCGACCGGTTCATGTTCCACATCCGGACGGCCTACCCGACCCGCGCCGAGGAGGAGCAGGTGGTTCGGAGCACGACGGGGACTTCCGTTCCGGATCTTCGTCCGGTGATGACCACGGCGGAGATCCTCGAGGCCCAGACCCTCGTCCGGGCCATGCCGGTGAGCGATGAGGTGATCCGGTACGCCGTCCGCCTCGTGTCCGCGACGCGTCCGGAGGAACCCGGGGCACCCGCCTACGTGAAGGAATTCATCCGGTGGGGCGCCAGTCCTCGTGCGTCGCAGTTCCTGGTGCTGGGAGCCAAGGCCCGCGCCGCCGTCACCGGCAAGCTGTGCGCGGACTACGAAGGCGTCCGATCCGTCGCCCGCCAGGTCCTCCGGCACCGGGTGCTCGGCAATTTCAACGCCCGCGCCCAGAAGGTGCAGGTCTCGGACCTGATCGAGCGTCTGATCCGCGACGTGCCCACCGACGGGAAATCCTGAGGCTGCCTCCAGCGCCCGAACGCCATGCCGTCCACCCTCGCCCTCGATTCGCGCCTCCTCGCCGCCGTGGAGGATCTGCCGCTGCTGGCGAATCTCATTGTGGAGGGGTTTCTGGACGGATTGCACCGGAGCCCGTTCCTGGGATACAGCACCGAGTTCAGCGCCTACCGCGCCTACACCCAGGGGGACAACCTGCGGCACATCGACTGGAAGGTCTGGGCACGGACGGATGAGCTCTACGTGAAGCAGTTTGAGGACGACACGAATCTTCGCTGCCAGATCTATCTCGACACGAGTGCCTCCATGGATTTCGGAGGGGCGGAGACCAACAAGTTTCTCTACGGACGACTGCTCGCCGCGGCGCTGTCCCAGCTCATGGTCCGCCAGCGGGACGCTCCGGGACTGGTCCTGTTTGGATCGGAGTCCCGGCTCGGGGTGCCCGCCCAGGCCGTGCGCCATCAGCCGGTGGAGATCCTCACGTTGCTGGCCCGGACCCGCGCCACGGGCGGCACGCGCCTTGGAAGCGACCTCATGCAGTGGGTGCAATCCTTCACCCGGCGGGGAATGGCGGTGATCATTTCGGATTTCTTCGCCGCGGACGAAGAGGTGTTTGAGTTCCTGCGCCAACTGAGGGCGCAACGTCAGGAGATTCTCGTCCTGCATCTGCTCGCCCCGGAAGAGGAGGACCTGCCTTTGGACGGGGAGTTCATCCTGGAGGACTCCGAATCGGGGGAGGAGATCCTGGTGCATGCCGATGACGCGAGGGCGGGATACCGGCGACGGTTGGAGGAATTTGTCGGGCACATTCGGGAGGAGTGCCTTCGCATGGAGGCGGACTATGTGCGCCTCCGGACGGATCAACCCCTGGACGTCGCCCTCACGGCCTACCTCGAACGCCGCCTGGCCCTGTAACTCCGACGGCAATGCCCCTGATTTTCTCCAATGCGGTGTTCCTGTCGGCCCTGGCAGGATTGGCCATCCCGGTGGTGATCCACCTGCTGCTGAAACGGAAGACCGAGCGGGTTCGCTTCAGCACGATCCGATTCTTCGTGGCCCAGGATCTCCAGGCATCGTCGCGGCGCAAGCTGAGGAACCTGCTCCTGCTGACCTTGCGCCTCCTCATTCTGGCGCTTCTGGTGCTCGCCTTTGCGCGTCCGTTTCTCCCCACGGGATCCGCCTCTCCCGGCGCCCGGCGTCCGAAGCAAATGGTCCTCGTGCTGGACGAATCCCTGAGCCTTCAGGCGGTGGATGACGGGGCGCCGCGATGGACCCGCGCCGTGCAGGCGGCGAAGGAAGCCTTGAAGCGGCTGCAACCGGGGGATCGCGCCGCGTTGGTCTCCTGCGAAGGAAAGGCACGGGTGGTCTCCGGACTGGCACCCGCCGAGGCGGTCCTGGGGCAACTGGAAACCCGGAAGCCGTCATGGGGCGCTGCGGACCTTGCGGAAGGACTCCGCGAGGCTGTGCGGGTGCTGGCGGCCGGGGATCCACGGGCGTCCAGTTCAGTGGTGGTGGTGAGTGATTTTCAGCGATCGGGAGCGGGGGCGTTGGCGGCCGTGCCCGTGCCGGATTCGATCGACATTCAGTTGCGTCCGGTCGGCGATCTGGCGTCGCCGAACCTGGCCGTTTCGGAATTGTCCCAGGCGAACGACGCCGGTGCGCCCACCGGGGCTGTCGTGCTTCACCACGGGGATCGGGAAATTCCCGGGTTGAAGACGGAATTCCGGGTGGACGGAAAACTCCGGTCCGAGACCCCGGTATCCCTGAAGCCGGGCAGTTCCACCCATGTCGCCCTGTCCTTGTCGGGGTTGCGTCCCGGGTGGCACGAACTGGAGTTTCGGATCCATCCTGCGGACGCCCTTTCCGGGGATGACTCACGATTCGAGACGGTGTTCGTTGCGGATCCGATCCCGGTGCTCCTGGTGGAGGGGCGTCCGCGGGGACGCTCTTTCGAGGCGCAGACGTTTTTCGCCGCCGCGGCACTGGATCCCGCGTTCGGCACCACCAATGCGGGATTGGGAGGCTTTGAACTGCGTACGGTGACGCCGGCCGAGATCGCCGCCGCGCTGGCGCCGGTCGCGGGCAAACGTCCCCCGGAGGTTGTGTTGTTGCCGGGACTGCGTTCCGTCCCCACGGAGGCGCGCCGCGCGATCACGGGTTTTGCCGGGGCCGGAGGCGGGGTCCTCGCGTTTGTCGGAGACGATGTCACGGCGAACGGATTCAACGCCGACTACGCAGGACTGCTTCCCGTGGCGTTGCGTGCGGTGGAATCCGCGCCTCCCGAGTCCCCGTGGCGCCTCGGGGAGTTTGATCCGGCGGCTCCCGGGTTCACGCCGTTTCGTCCGGCCAACAGCGGCAATCTGGCATTGCCGCAATTCCTCCGCCGTTTCACGGTGGTTCCTTCGGAGAAGAGTGTGGTGAGCGCGCGCTTTGAGGATGGTGTTCCGCTGCTCGTCGGCGGAGAGGTGGGGCGGGGGCGGGTCCTGCTGGTGAACTCGTCCGCGGATACGAGCTGGAACGACTGGCCCAAGCACAAGACCTTCGTTCCCTGGCTCCGGCATGCGGTGCAGTTCCTGGCGCGCAAACCGGACGCGGGCTGGGTCCGGTCCGGGACGACGCTGGAGGCGGGACGGGAGGAGTTGCTGGATCTCGGAGCCGGCTCAGCGCAGGCCTCCCTTCGACTGGTGGGGCCGGGCGGTCGGACCGTGACCGCGGCGACCGATGCCCGGGGGCGTCTGGATCCCGGTTCGTTGTCGCCGGGTAACTGGTCGGTCCGCACTGCTGAGGGTCGCGAACTGACCCGATTCTCCGTCAACGCCGCATCCTCGGAAGCCGACCTGGTGGCGCTGCGTCCCGATGAGTTCCAGGCGCAGCTCCGGCGTGAACCCGCGGTCATGACCGCCGACGTCGGTGCGGCCCTGTTGGGCGGCAGCCCGGGCCGGCAGGAGTTTTGGCGTCCCCTGCTGCTGGCCGTGCTCGCGCTGCTCGTGCTTGAGACCCTGCTTTCCAACCGTTCCCGCACCTGAAAGGCCCCCATGACTCCTCCTTCCTCCATCCGGCAAGAGTTGGTTCGCGCCGCGGAACGCCGGGACCGTTCCCGGCGTCAGGCGGTCGCCCTGTCCATCCTGGGCGGAGTGGGGCTGCTCCTGCTTGTGGGCGTCCTACTCGACTACATCTGGCTCCTCCCGGCACCCGTGCGCGGTGGTTGGGCGGCGTTGCTGGTCCTGGCGGGCGGCGCCGGTGCCGCGGCGTGGGCGATGTGGGGACGTCATCGCACCTCGATCAAGGAGGCGGCGCTGGAGGTCGAGGCCTCCCGGAGTGAGACGGGCTGCGAGGTGTCCACGGCCGCCGAATACGCGGCCGGCGAACGCCAGGTGGGCGGGGATCCTGAGCGCGAACTGGTGGAAGCGCTGCAGCGCAAGGCGGCGTTGTCCGTCGCGCACGCACCGGTGCGCGATTCCCGGGTGCTGCTCTGGCCCCGGCTGGCTGCGGTTGCGGCGGTGTTGGGACTGGGAATCTTCCTCGTCTCGGCGCCGGCATCCGGCACCGCCCTGCGCCGAATCGCCACACCGTGGACTGCGGCGTCGTACGCGCGGATCACCGTGACTCCGGGGGCGGTGGAGCTTCCGGTGGGACGCCCGATGGAGATCCAGGGGCACTTCACCGGACGCATTCCGGAAACGGCGGAACTGCAGGTCCGGGAGCCCGGTCGCGACGACTGGCGCCGGGTGACGATGATGGCGCCGACCAACGGGGTGTTCCGGCACACCGTGGGAGCGGTCAGCGGTCCGTTCTCCTACCGGGTGACCGGACTGGACGCCGCGTCCGAGGAGTTCCAGGTCACGACCTACGTGCCGCCCGCCGTGAAGGATCTGCGGGTCCGGATCGAACCTCCGGCCTATACCGGACTTCAACCGCTCGAACAGGCTTCCGCGGACATCGCCATCGTCCGGGGAAGCCGGGCCTTGTTCCGCATCGTCCCCACGGTTCCACTCGGGCGCGCGGAACTGGTGTTCACCAACGGGACGGTCGTGCCGCTGCGTCCGGACGCCTCGCGGCAGTGGGTGGCTGAAGTGCCGATCCAGCAGGACGGGGAATTTCGGATCGCGATGGTGGACGAACGGGGACGGGCGGGAGGCGACGAGGTACGCCATCACATCACCGCCATCCCGGATGCGCCGCCGAAGGTGGATTTCACGGAACCCGGTGAGGACATCCGCGCCGCGGCCACCAACCGGATCGCGCTTCGCATTGCCGCCTCGGACGATTTCGGAGTGGCGGGGGTCCGGATTCTCTTTCACCGCCTGGGATCCCCGGAGCAGGAGCTGATGGTGCCGAAATTGACCCGCCAGGATGGGGAATTCGTGGGGGAGGCGGAGCTCGATCTGAGCCGCCTCACGTTGGACGAGTACGAGTTGGTCGCGTACCACGCGGAGGCGAGGGACAACAACACCCTGGATGGTCCGGGGATCGGCAAGTCGCCGACCTATTTCATTGAGATCACGGACAAGGAGGGCGGCAAATGCCTGTCCCAGGGGAAGGGCCAGAAGGTGAATCTCCTGGTCATCCAGAAGCAGATCATTGCGGACACCGCAGCGCTCGCCGCCAACGCGCCCGCGGACCGCTTTCAGGAAATGGCCGTTCGCCAGCGGGACGCCGTGGAGTTCGGTCGCCTGTACCAGCAGGCGCTGGCCAAGACCGGGGCACCGGTGGAGGCGCAGGGCATGATGAACTCTGCGGTGACAAAGATGGAGAAGGCCGCGGCCGCCTTGAAGACGTCCCGTCGTGACGCCGCGCTGCCCCCCGAGGAGTCCGCACTGGCGGATCTGTACCAGGTCGTGGGGATGCTCCCCGAACTCAAGAATCTTCCCGTCACCCCGCAGGCGGCCCAGGCCTCCAACGCCCCGCCGGCGCTCCAGGTGGTCCTCCAGGCCATCCTGAAGCAGAAGAAGGAGACTCCCAATCGGGAGGAACTCGCCCGGATGCTGGAACAGGTTCAGCAACTGAGTCGCCAGCAAGCCGCGATCAATGCCGCGAGCCGAAGTTCCGGCGGATCCCAGGGCAAGGGAGAAGGGGAAGGACAAGGGCAAGGTCAGGGGCAGGGACAGGGGCAGGGAAAAGGTCAATCGGGGAAGGAGGGCCAGGCCAAGAACGGCAAGTCGGGGAATGGAAAGAAGGGTCAGGGGAAGAATGGGCAGGGCAAGGAGGGACAGGGTAAGCAAGGCGAGGGCAAGGAAGGCGTCGCCCAGGACGGCAAGGGCGATCCCGAGTCGAAGCCGGCCGACCCGAAGGAACTGGCGGCACTGGCGCCGAAACAGGAACAGATGAGTGCGGAGGCACGAGCCCTCGCAGAGCGGATTCAGAGACTCGCGGGCAAGGGGTCGCGTCTCGGTCACGGCGCGGGCCAGCGCGTCGGGGATGCCGCGGGCAGGATGGCCCAGGCCGCCCAGTCCCTGCGGAGTGGGAAGGGGGAGTCCGCGGGCACCGCCGGCGACCAGAGCGTCTCGTCGCTGGGAGCCGCGGCGGCCCTGTTGGAGGCATTGTTGTCCGGTCGACCGGAACTTTCCGATGTCACCGCCGAGGAGGCGCCAAAGCAGTACGAGGCTGCGATTGCGGACTACTTCCGCCGCCTCTCGCGCGCCGAGTAGGGACCGCGTCGGGTCCGGAGCTTCGATTCCTGCAATGATCCAATTCACGTTCCTGCCTGACACCCGCTGGCTGGTGCTGTTCGCCGTGGGCGCACTCGCCGTGGTGGCTACCAGTTACGCGTGGGCTCATGGACGTGCGGGCCGTTCGGTTCGGACGGCATTGGCGGTTGTCCGGCTCGCGATCCTGGGTCTGGTCGTCCTTTTCCTGCTGGATCCGAACCGCGTGGAGCGCATCGAGCATCGCCCCAAGTCCCGGGTGGCCGTGCTCGTGGACACCTCGCGCAGCATGGGGACGCAGGATGTTCCCGGTGGGCGGCTTGGGGTGGGGCGGGATTGGCTGCAGCGGAACCTGCTCGCGTCCAAACCGGCGGAGACCGAGGTGGAGCTTCTTCGGTTTGACCGCGGGTTGGGGGCGGTTCCCGACCTCCGTGCGGTGGGCGCCACCGGCTCTGTGACCGCCCTTGCGGGAGCGTTGGAGTCCCTGCTTCAGGCCCCGGCGAGGGATCCATGGACCTCGGTGGTCCTGGTCAGCGATGGCATCGACACCACGCTGCAAAACCCGGAGTCCGTGGCGCGCCAGTTCCGCCGGCGGGGTATTCCCATCCATACCGTCACCACCGGGACCACGAACGATGTTCAGGACATCGTGGTGGAATCGGTCCAGGTCCGGCGCGCGGTTCCCAATGAATCCCCCACCCGGGTGACCATGACGGTGCGCTCGAAGGGCTATGCAGGAAGGGATGCCCTGGTGGAGATCCGGCACGACCGCGACGTGGTGGCCACCCGGCAGATCCGGCTCACGGGGGCGTCGCAATCGGTGGAGGTGGAATTCACCCCCCGGCAGCGCGGGTTTCAGATCTATGAGATCGGCATCGCGCCCCAGAAGGACGAATGGTTGGCGTCCAATAACCGCCGAAAATTTGGACTCGAGGTCACCGACCCCACGCTGCGGGTGGTCTACATGGAAGGGACCCCGCAGCAGGACTCCAGTCCCATCCCCGAGTGGAAATACCTCAAGGACGCGCTTCAATCCGATACCAACATCCAGGTCACCGTCCTCTACCGTCAGGTCGGCAACAACGGACAGTACCTCAACACCGTGGATGCGGATCCGGAGACCGGGGATCGCATTTATCCGGTGGAACATCCGACCCGCGGATTCCCGCGCACCCTGGAGCGGTTGCTCAACTATGACGTCGTCATCCACAGCGACATCCGGATCTCCTCCTTCAGCGCGGACCAGATGGCCGCCATTGCGCAGTTGGTGGAACAGCACGGCGGTGGATTTGTGATGATCGGGGGCAACTCCGCGTTCGGCAAAGGGGGTTATCACCGGACGGTTCTGGACCGGATCATTCCGGTCGCCATGGAGAGCGGTGAGGACTCCGAGGCGCGCCCCATCCAGTTGAAGGTGTCCCCGAACGCGTGGGGACATCCGTTGATCGCGTTCAGTGACGACCCGGCGGACACCCGGCGAATCTGGTCCGAGAAGTTCCCCACACTGTACGGCATGAACCGGGTCGAGCGCGCCAAGCCGGGCGCCGTGGTTCTGGCGAAGGCGGATGATGGGAACGTGTTGATGGCGGTGCAGGAAATCGGACGCGGACGAACGATGGCATTCACATCGGACACCACGCGTTCCTGGGGAAGGGATTTCGAGACGTCCTGGGGGGAGGCCTCGTCCCAGGGGCGGGGATCGACCGGGGAGGGTTCCGACAGTCGATATTACCGCCGATTCTGGGTGAACGCCGTCCGCTGGCTGGCCGCCGGTAAAATGGGAAAGACCAATTCCGCGGTGACCCTCGAACTGGCCCGGGGATATGCCGGGCCCGGCGAGGAGGTTCAGGCGGTGGTGAAGGTGCGGGATGATCGTCACCAGGAAATTCCGACGGCGGACGTCCTGCTCCAGTTTGCCGGTGCCGCGCCGACGAATGCCGCCATTCATGCACGCTATGATGGATCGCTGCATGCGTATGTTGCCCAGTTGAGGGTGCCGCAAGAGGGAAGCCACGTGGTGGTTGCCGCGGCCTACGTCAACCGGACCAAGTTGGGCGAAGACCGGCAGTTGCTGGTGGGGGAGACGTCAGACCGCGAACAGGAGGATCTCCGGGCACGACCCGAGGTCATGGCGGGCATTGCCTCCGTTTCGGGAGGACAGGCCTTCGTTGCGACCGCGACCGGTCCGGGTCCGGGGTCCGTTTTTGGCAAGCCTCCACCCGGATCGGTGGAATTCCGGCGGCGTTCCCTTTGGGACCGCGCTGCGTGGCTTGGGGCTGTATTGGGATTGCTCACGGTGGAATGGTCGGTGCGCCGATGGCGTGGACTCGCATGAAACGATCTGGGACTTGGACGTCTTTGCTGGCCGGGGTGCTGGTGGCCGTTGCGGCCGCCACGGCCGCGGAGTTTCGGGATGCCGGGGACGGGATCGCCTATCGTGAGGATCGTTTTCCCCGGGAGCCGTGGATTCTGGAGGTCGTGCGTGTCGAGCGGGGACGTCCCGGACTGTCCTTCCTCCCCACGCTGGGTCAGTGGGACCGCATTGGCCTGGGCACCCTGACCGAGCAGTTGGCGGCCATCCCGCGGGATGCCGGAGTTCCGATGGTGGCGATCAATGGGGACTTCTTTGAGACCGAGGATCAATCCTATCCGGGCGATCCCCGGGGATTGTTCATCTCCCGCGGCGAACTCGTCAGCACGCCGTCGTCCCGGGACTGCTTCTGGATCGACCGCGAGGGAAATCCCCGGATTGGAATTGTGAAATCCGAGCTTCAACTGGTTTGGCCCGACGGAGGGACGACCCCGGTGGGGTTGAACGAGGACCCGGAGGGTCTCGCCGGGGTACTGCTGACGCGTGCCGCGGGATCCGCGATGTCGGCGCGAAAGGGGATTCGCATCGCCCTTGAACGGTCGGGAGACGGGCCGTGGCTCCCATTGCGGATGGGGGAAACCTATACAGCCCGTGCCGCAGGAGCTTCCGGGAAATCGGCCGACGGCCTGGTGCTGGTGGGGAATTCGGCGCTGCGGGCGCGGATCCAGGAATTGAAGGCGGGCGGCACCGTCCGGATTGCCGTCCGAACCCAGCCCGACCTTTCCGGGACTTCGACGGCCATTGGGGGCGGTCCGGCGCTGGTCCGGGCGGGGAAGGCGTTGTCCATGCATGCGCCCAAGTCCGACGAGCGGCACCCGCGCTCGGCCATTGGCTGGAACTCAAAGTACTTCTTCTTCGTGGTGGTGGACGGCCGGCAGGATGACTCGGATGGCATGACGCTCCCGGAGTTGGCGTCCTATCTGGTGCAACTGGGCTGCGACGAGGCGATGAACCTGGATGGAGGTGGATCCACGGAGTTGTGGCTTCGGGGAAGGATCCTGAATCATCCGTGCTACGGACGGGAGCGACGGACTGCGACCGGACTCGTGCTGGTGCGCGCCGCGGTCCCTCCGCGGGCGACGGGAGCGGTGACGAATGGAGTGAAACCTGCCCCGTGACCTGGAGTGCGGTCCGTCTTCGCGAAACGCTTCGCCGGGACGAGATCCGCCGCACTGCTCCATGGGTGAGTCGTCCGCGGGGATGGCGTGGGTCCACGGATGCGCGTCCCGACGGAGGGGAAGGGGATTTTGGACGGCGGCACCCTCGGACGCCATCGCGCGATGGCGGCGCATGGGGCGCCTTGTTTTTTGGTCCGCGATTCCCCAGCCTCTGGCGGCCTTCACCCCATGCCTCCGCATTCCACCGAGCACCGACGGTTGGCGGCGATCATGTTCACCGACATGGTGGGCTACAGTGCGCTGTCCCAACGGAACGAGGCGCTCGCGCTGGAATTGCTGGAGGAACACCGCGAGGTCCTGCGGTCGGTGTTTCCCCGGCACCAGGGCAATGAAATCAAGTCCACCGGGGACGGCTTTCTGGTGGAGTTCCCCAGCGCCCTGGCGGCCGTGCAGTGCGCTACGGAGATCCAGCACCTGATGCGGAAGCGCAATGAATCCCGATCCCCGGAGCGGCGGGTGTTGATCCGGATTGGAATTCACCTGGGGGATGTGGTGCGGCGCGAGAACGACGTGTTCGGGGACGGGGTCAACATTGCGGCCCGCATCGAACCGCTGGCGGAACCCGGAGGCATCTGCGTGTCGCGGGCGGTGTACGAGCAGATCGAGAACAAGGTGGATCACGCGCTCGTCCAGTTGAGCCGGCCGGCCCTCAAGAACATCCAGGCCACGGTCGAGGTGTATCGCCTGCTGCTGGACGAGACCCGCGTGATGCGTCCGCCGCAACGGCGCAAGGGTTCCCCGCCCATCGGGATCCGGGTTGCCGTGGTGTCGGTGGTGGCGGTCGGACTCGGAATCCTCGCCTTCCGATCATCCCCCGGTTCCCGTCCTCCGTCCCTTCCGGCATCTCCGGCGCCGTCGGTTGCGACGCCGGCGCCCGTCACCCCGGCCGTGGCTGCGATTCCGTCCGTTCGCGCGGATTTCCGTCTCCTGAATTCCGCCGGCCCCACGAATGTGGATGGCGTGAATCCCTGGGGACCACTGGCGTTGTGCGGTGACGGCACCCTGGCGGGGACCGCCGTCAACCGGGGACCGGGAGGCGGCGGGGCCGTTTTCCGTCTCGACACCAACGGCACCGGGTATCGTGTGCTGATGCCGCTGGGTGCGGCCGCCGGGGCGGCGGAACCGACCGGTGGCCTGATCGAAGGGCGGGACGGGGTCCTCTATGGCACCACGTTCCGTGGGGGCAGCCAGGATGCCGGCACCGTGTTCCGGATCGGACGCGACGGATCCGGGTTCCGGATCTTGCATGCCTTTGCCTCCACGAATGATTGCCGCAGTCCACAGTCGGAACTGCTGGAGGGAGCCAATGGTGTCCTCTATGGGACCACCGTCGCCGGGGGCGGACACGGGCGCGGCGGCGTATTCCGCATCGGCAGGGATGGCAGCGGATATTCCATCGTCACGGGGTTCTTTCGGGGCAGGCCCGACGATCCCAAACGCCCCGTGGGCGGGCTCATCCAGGGACCGGACGGAGCCTTTTACGGCACCACGAGGAACGGGGGGCAGAAGGACAACGGAACGGTGTTTCGACTCGACGCCGCCGGGGCCGTCACGGTCCTCAAGAGCCTGGGGCTCGTTCCGGGAGGCTTGATGCAGCCGGAGGGGACGCTGGTGTGGGGGCCGGACGGGTTCCTTTACGGCACCTGTGTGTTGGGAGGAGTGGCCGGGCACGGGGGGGTGTTCAAGGTGGGTTCGGACGGAGACGGTTATTCCATCCTATATTCCTTCGGGTCCACGGTGGACGATGGTCGCCAGCCCTCCACCGGATTGACGCCCGCCGCGGATGGGGCGCTGTTGGGGACCTGCATGGCCGGTGGAACGGCAAACCTGGGAACGGTGTTCCGCATCGAACGCGACGGCGCGGGGTATCAGATCCTTCACCATTTTTCCGGAGGCAACGCCGATGGTGCCCGGCCGCGGTCCCGGTTGATTCCCGGGGCAGGCGGGGAGTTTTTTGGAGCGACGCTCAACGGAGGGGGCGGGAACCTGGGGACGGTGTATCGGGTCCTGCTGGGTCCACCGGGGAACGGAGGTCACTGATTTCCCGGGGTTGCTGCCCCGGGTTCCCGCCCCGGCGGAAGCCGATCCCTGCGCCTCGGCCCTACTTCGGGCCGGCGTCTTGGAGGTTCCAGTGGGCGACCCGGAAGGCGGGAGTCCGGGCGGCGGTTTGGTGGCAACCCTCCGTTGTCCATTTTGCATTCCCGCGGAAGCGAATCCGCCCGGTCATCCTGCCGGGGCCTGTCGGGCTGCGATCCGGTTTCGAAGCGCCAGCGCGGGCTTCTCAATCCACCACCAGCTGAGGGCGGCGGGAAGGAGCGTCAGGAGGAAGGCGGCTCCGGTGAAGAGGTAGGGATTCCATTGGGTGCCGGTCGCGGAGACCAGGAGCTGCTGGCAGGGGAACCCGTAGAGATAGACACCGTAGGAGAGATCCCCGGTCAGGCGGGAGGAGAGACGGGTCAGGAGGGGGCTGAAGCACGCGAGGTAGAGGAGGGCCGCACCCAGGGTGGGCAGGGCCAAACGAAGCATCGTGGGGTGGCGCATGGAGGCAAGCAACGCGATGGCGAGGCATCCACGGAGTCCTGCGGATCTTGGAATTGCCGGTCCGAGATCGTGAAGCACCACTCCGGCGAGGAAGAAGACGAGGAACCGGGGCCAGTAGTGAAAGGTTCCCAACGCCCCTTTGATCAGGTCATGCCACTCCCAGTCGGGTTGGAGCGTGTAGAGCAACCAGGAGACGCCGAAAAGCCCCAGGCGGATTCCACGGTGATTCAGCGCATGAACGGCACCGAGGAAGCCGAGGAACAGGTAGCAGAGAAACTCCGGACGGATGGTCCACAGGGAGGCGTTGAGGGCCGGGAAGGGATGATCGGAAAATACGGGAAATCCAGGCAGGGTTTCTCGCCCAAATCCGCCCAGGCTCAGCGCGAACCCGTGGACTTCCGCAATGCCGCGGAGCTGGACGGGATGGGTGTCCTTGTCCAGCAGGGGAACGAGAATGAAGGCCTGGAACAGGCAAAGGACGATGAACGCGGGGTAGATCCGCAGCATTCGTTTCATCAGGTAATCACTGAAGTGGGGACTGCGGTACCAACTGGCCGTCACCAGCAGTCCGCTGAGGACAAAGAAGGCGTCCACTGCGAGGGCTCCGGAATTCATCTGCCCCCGCGTCCACTGCATCAGCGGCTCCCCGGCATCCCCTCCGGTGGGCACCCACCAGCTGTGGGAAAAGATCACCAGGAATGCCAGCAGCAGTCGAAGCAGGAGAATGGAGTTCATGGGGGACGGCATCCACCGTACGGGATTTCCCCGGCGGATCCGGCGGGGGTTCCCGTACGAAAGTAGCTGCCCAAGGGATTGGACGTGCGGTAGGGTGCACAGGCATGAAACCCCTGCCCATCCCGGACTGCGGTTTCCCTCGGATGTCGTATGGCTGATCGACCCCAAACCGGAGGAACCGGGAGGTTCGTGACGCTCGCGGCGCTGGCCTTCGCCGTGGGAAGCGTGGCGTGGTCGGCGTGGTCGATCCGGGAGTGGATTCGCGAGCACCGCGAGAGCGAAGCCTCCGGTCCGATGGCCGGGCGGCCCCGGCGGGCGGAGCCACCCGATGGGCCGATGCCGGTCCCGACCCGCGCCCTGGCGGCGTTGGCGTCGCCGACGTCCCTGGACGGGATCACGAATGCCTCGCGGCTGTACTCCACCACCGGGCTGTGGACCGTTCATCTTCGATTCAGCCCGGATCAATGGGCGGCGATGGAACCGCGCCCGATTGAACCGCTGGAGGGACAGCGCGGCCCGGGCGGGCGCTTTGAGTTGAGAAATCCGGCGGCAAGCCGAAACGGCCTCGCGGGGGTCCGGGGACTGGAATTTGAGTGGGTCCACGCGACCGTGGATTTCGAGGGAACGACCTTTTCCAACGCCGCCGTCCGGTTCAAGGGCAACGGGACCTATCTGCGGTCGCGCGACTCCCTGAAACGTCCGCTCAAGGTGGACCTCAACAAATACGTGCCGGGGGTATCCCTGGCCGGCAGAACCACGCTGAACCTTGCCAATCTCGTGGCCGATGACTCCTGTGTCCACGACGCGATGGGCTATGAGTTCTACCGGGCGGCGGGCGTGCCGGCGCCGAGGACGGCATACGCCCGGGTGTTCCTGAGCCCGGGCCCGGGGGCGCCCCAGTACCTGGGTCTTTACGCCCTGATCGAGAATCTGGACGAGGCGTTTGCCCGCGAACGGATGGGGCCGGATGAGGGGATCTTCTTCAAGCCGGTGACGACCGAACTGTTCAAGGATCTGGGGGACGACTGGGCGGCCTATGATCGGATCTATGATCCGAAGCGTCGTCCGAAGCCCGGGGAGACCGCCCGCGTGATCGAGTTGGCCCGCCTCGTCAGCCACGCCGAGGATGCAACCTTTTCCTCCCGCATCGGCGACTTCATCGAGATGGATGAGTTCGCCCGCTTTCTTGCGGCCACCGTGCTGTTGTCCAGCTACGACGGATTCCTGAACAACGGGCAGAACTACTACCTGTGGCTGAATTCACGCACGGGCCGGTTCCAGTTCCTCCCGTGGGATCTCGACAATGCCTGGGGACGCTTCGGCATGGTCGGAGGAGCGCAGGACCGGGCGAGGGCCAGCGTGCGGCATCCATGGATGGGACAGCACCGCTTCCTGGAACGAATGATGGCTGTGCCCGAGTTCGAGTCGCTGTATCGCAAGGTGATGACGGAGATGTTGGAGAGCCTGTTTGTTCCCGAGGTGCTGACCGCCCGGGTGGATGCGTTCGCGGGGTTGCTGCGGCCGGTCCTGGCCGAGGAGTCCCCGCGGCGCGCGGCCCGATTCGAGCAGGCGATCACGGCCACGCGCTGGATGGAGCCCGCGGATTCCGGACCTGGTTTTGGACGGAACCGGACTCCACATCCGCTGAAATGGTTCATTGTGGAACGGGAGCGGTCCGTCCGGGCGCAACTGGCTGGTGAGGATGAAGGGGTGCGCCTGGAGCGGTGGCGGTGAGGCGTGCAGGGAATGCGGGATTCATCCCGTCCGCGCGGACAACACCGATGCGCGACGCCCGCGGGAAACCGGGACCACAAACGTAGGGCATCTAAACGACTTCGAACTCCCGCAGTTCAAGGGCATTGACGCCCGACTTCTGGTTGGGACGGGGCTCCGGTTGGGCGAACCCGTTGAGGTCCACGGCGCGGGCTCGGAGGGCGTACTTCCCCGGCTTGAGTTTTCCGAGGTTTGCGGACCAGGAAGTCATGCCGTAGCGCAGGGGCCAGGTCAGGGGGCGTCCCGTCCTGCGGTCGAAACCGAGCAGGGTTTTGGAGGAGACGCCCTCGGGAAGGATTGTCCTCCAATCCCGGGGGGGACCCTGCAGACGGGCCTCAACCCACGGATCGCCTGCCGCGGTGGGCGATCCGTCCCCGAGGTGGTATTCCACCCGCTGGAGTCCCGAGAGTCCCGAGATCACCAGTCCGCCGACGGTGATCCTCCTTCCCGCCGGAAGTGTCCTGGGGATTTCGGCCACGTAGGCGGACGTCTTGATGTGGGATTCGGGATCGTTGTTCGCCTCGGCGTACGTGTCATTGGCCCGGTAGTCATTGGTCACAACGATGCTCTGGAGCCACTTGATGGATTTGAACCCGTGGGCCCAGGGAATCACCATCCGGACCGGTCCGCCGCGCAGCAGGGAGATGGGTTCGCCATTGAGACGGTAGGCGATGAAGGCGGGCAGATCCCCCGGGGGTGTTTCCATCACCTCGGTGTAGCTGAGCGAGGATTGAAACAACTGCTTCGGGTCATTGTTGTGAAATCCCCAGTAGTAGATGCGCCGGACGTTCCGCATGGAACCGCAGAGCTTGAGAACTTCCCGCAGCGGCACCCCTTCCCAGAGTCCCTGTCCGAGGGGTGTCGGGATGTTGAGGCATTGCATTGCCTTGAGAAACCGCACTCCCTGCGTTCGCCCGAGTTCCGTCAGGGCGGGGAGATCCAGCGCGGTGCCGTCCGGGAGTTGCAGGGGCTTGCCCAGCGTGGCCGTTTCGCGGATGTCCGGCCTTGGGCTGGTGTCCGCTGTAATCTCCAGGCGCCAGGTTTCCGGGGTGAGGCGGGCCTGGATGAGGTCCTCGCCTTTGAGGGTGAAAGGTTTTGGGGTGCCCCGGGACACATCGCGAAACTTCTCCGCGGGCGTGAGGAGGGGCGGTGGCGTAAAGGGGCCGGGTCCGGAACCCGCCGGCGGCGCCTGGGTCTCCGCGGCCTGGGACCACAGGGATCCTCCGCCTTCCAGGGCGGCCAGGCCGAGGGCAGCGGAGGCGCGAACGAAGGTCCGCCGGGTGACGGGAAGAGACGCGGAGGCAGCATTCATGACGGATCGGGGATCGTTCGCAGGGTGGCAGTTCCGGGGGCTGCTGCGAAGCCCAATCCCGGCCGGTGCGCCTCCCACTCCAGGGACCGCAACCGCCTTCAAGTCCATGAATTTTCGTTGCCAGACGCGGGATGGGATCGCAGCGTCCGCGCCGTGGTTCGTTTGAATTCCATTCGCAAGTCGGCAGCGTGGCGCGCGGTACGTGCGTCACGGCGCGCCTTTGCGACGATGGGAAGCTGAACCGATCCGATTTCCGCTCCGAACCTCGCAACCGCGCCCTGTCCGGCGCGGTTTTTTGATTTCCGCGCCGGGAGGGCTTCCGAACATGACCGACACCCCATCCCGACACCGGCACCGCATCCAGGGACACCTGCTGATGCTGGTTTCCACCGTCTGCTTCACGGCCAACGTCCTGATCATTCGCGCCCTCGGCACCGTGGAGTCGGTGGACGTCTGGACCATCAGCCTGGTGCGGTTTTTGGCGGGCATCGGACTGCTGCTGGCCGCCTATCGACGCGAGACGCAGTACCGGCGGGTGTTCCGCCAGCCGCGGCTGGCCTTGCGGGGCCTGGTGGGCGGGTTCGCGGTCTGCGGATTCTACCTGACGATTGTGCATCTGGGCGCCGGACTGGCGACGTTCATTGGCAACATCTATGTCATTCTCGCGGCCCTGATGGCCGTGGTCCTGCTCGGAGAGCGCCTTCGCATGCCCCTGGTCCTCGGAAGCGTCGCGGCCCTCGGGGGACTCGCCCTGTTGACCGATGCATTTGGATCCGGACGCCACTCCGCGCTCTATGAGGCCGTGGCCGTCCTGACCGCAGTCGCCTCGGCCTATGTCGTCATCACCATCCGGCGGCTTCACGCGACGGACAACTCGGCGACCATCTTTTCATCGCAGTGCGTGTACGGCGTTCTCGTGTGCCTCGTGCCCGTTCTGGTGCATCCGCCCTCGCCCTCGGGGACCGCCTGGGTGCTCATGGGGGTGGCCGGCCTTTGCACGGCCGGCGGGCAATTGTCGATGACCCGGGCCTATCGGGATCTGGACGTTGCCGAGGGGACGCTGCTGCAGATGCTCGTTCCGGTTGGGGTCGCGCTGGGCGGGTCGCTCTTGTTTCAGGAACATCTGTCCGTGCGGGAACTGGCCGGGGGTGTCCTGATCCTGCTGGGAACCGGAGTGACGGCGTTCCGGGGACGGAAAGGACCGGGGATCGCTCCCGCCTCAGGGCAGACCGAAGAATCCTGAGAATTTCCCCGAAGGAATCCCAGGGCGAATCCGTCTGGACCCGGTTCCCAGTGGCTATGGGCCAGGTCATCCGAAGGATCGCAAGGGGGATCGCTGCGGCGATTCTCCTTGCGTCCTCCTGTTCCGCCGTGCAACCCGCGGCGTCGAGCAACCATTGGGCATTCCTGCCGCCGCGGCGTCCCGCGGTTCCGAAGGTCCGGCACCCGGAGTGGACGCGGAATCCGGTGGATGCCTTTGTCCTCGCGCGTCTCGAGCGCGAGCAGGTGGCGCCGTCGCCGGAGGCGGACCGCGCGACCCTTCTGCGGCGTCTGGCCCTGGACCTCGTCGGCCTGCCGCCGAGTCCGGAGGACGTCGCAGCGTTTGTCGCGGATTCGGATCCCGGCGCCTACGGGCGGTGGGTGGACCAATGGCTGGCGTCTCCGCAGTTCGGGGAACGATGGGGTCGCCACTGGCTGGATCTCGCCCGTTACGCCGACAGCAGCGGCTACCAGGTCGATCGCGAACGTCCGTGGGCCTGGGTCTATCGCGACTGGGTCCTCCGGTCCCACAATGCCGACCAGCCGTTTGATGAGTTCACCGTCTGGCAGATTGCCGGGGACCTGGTGGAGGCCCAGCGCAAGGGGGCGGAAGGACGGGACGCGCTGATTGCGGCGGGCTTTCATCGCATGACCCTCAGCAACCACGAGGATGGCATCGACGCCGCTGAGTTTGCCGCGAGGGCCAGGGTGGATCGGGTGGCCACGACCGGACTGGCCTGGATGGGACTGACCCTCGGGTGCGCCGAGTGCCATTCCCACAAGTACGACCCGATCTCCCAGCGGGAGTTTTATCAGGTGTACGCCTTCTTCAACGCGGCCGAGGAACGGGATTCCGATGTCGGCGACGGCGTCCACGCCTACACGTTCCACCCTGCGGCGGCGGCCCCGAAGACGTTCGTCCACATCCGCGGCGACTTCCTCCGGCACGGCGAAGAAGTTCAACCCGGGGTGTTGTCCGCGGTTGGGCCGGCGTGGATGCCGTCCTCCACGAATGGCATCCCCTCCCGCCTGGATCTGGCCCGGTGGGTGGCGTCCCCGGAGAACCCCCTGACGGCGCGGGTGGCGGTCAACCAGATCTGGCTGCATCTGTTCGGACGGGGCCTGGTTGCCACGACGGAGGACTTCGGGGTGCGCGGCGAGGCGCCGTCGCATCCTGAACTCCTGGACTGGCTGGCCCTGGAATTCCAGGAACGCGGTTGGAGCCGGAAGGCGATGATCCGGTTGCTGGTGATGTCGAGTACCTACCGGCAGGCGTCCCTGGCGCGTCCGAAACTGGCGGAGCGCGATCCGGAGAACCGGCTGCTCGCCCGCCAGAACCGGCTGCGGTTGGAGTCGGAGATCCTCCGGGATTCGTCCCTCGCCGTGGGAGGAATGCTCAACGAGCGGATGGGTGGACCGAGTTTCCGGCCTGCGATGCCGGCGGATATCAAATGGCTGGGCACCGCGGGCGCGTGGTCGTGGACCGACGACACGGGACCGGTGTTGTTCCGGAGGAGCCTGTACAGCTTTTCGCAGCGCACGGTTCCGCATCCCCTTCTGGCCACCTTTGACCAGTCGAATCCCAACGAATCGTGCACGCGGCGTGATCGATCCAACACGCCGCTCCAGTCCCTGACCCTGTTGAACAACGAGGTGTTTGCCGGGGCCGCGCGTGCCCTGTCCGCCCGGCTGTCGGAGGAGCGGCCGGGAGATCCCCGGGGGCAGGTGGACCGGGGATTCCAACTCTGTGTGGGTCGCAACCCCACGCGGGTGGAACAGCGGCGTCTCGAGGCGTTGATGAAGGAGGTGGAGGGGTTGGGAAAAACCAATGGGCTCTTTGTCCTGGCCCAAACCCTCCTGAGCCTCGATGAGTTCCAACACCGTGAATAGCCGTCGAATTCCGGGGCGCGGCGGGATGCCCGTTTGACAGGCACCGGGGCTTCGGATTGGCTGCGGAGAGTTCCTACGATGATCACAGAACCCAGGCACGGACGGGCTCGCGGCTTCACCCTCATCGAGCTGCTGGTGGTGATCGCGATCATCGCCATCCTCGCCGGGATGCTTCTTCCGGCCCTGAGCAAGGCGAAGGAGCGGGCGCTGATGGCGAATGACCTGAACAACATCCGGCAGGTCGTCCTGGGGGCGCACCTGTTTGCCGGGGACAACAATGACTATCTGCCCTATGCGAGCTGGGGCGATTGCCAGGAGCGGGACAGTTGGTGCACCGCCAAGGGCATTCCCAATGGGGAGGGGAAGAATGACACGGCGATCTGGACCAACCAGGTGGCCAGCTTCCGGAAGAGCCAACTCGGGCCCTACCTCACCACGGAGAAGGTGCTGACCTGTCCCAAGGACCTGGCCGAACGCGGATCCGGGAAGGCCGCGGCCGACTACAAGCGGAGGAATATCAAGATCACCAGCTACCTCTGGAACGGCTCGACGATCGGGTTTGGTTCGGCCGCCTCGGCCACCCCGACCTCGAAGTTCAAGCTGGGTGCGATGCGTCCGACCGGCATGCTGATGTGGGAGGCTCCGTCGGAGCAGAATCAGTTTCTGTTCAATGATGTGGGCAGTTCGCCGTTCGAGGGGATTTCCCAGCGCCACGGACGCTCAAAGCGGGGCAAGGACCAGACCGAGGACGTCAATGGAGTCGCGACGTTTGGCGATCTCTCCGGACGCGCCTTTGCGCTGAACATGAAAAAGTGGTTCACCGCGGACTACGCCGGGACGACGGTTTGGCCGGCCAATCCCAAGTTCAACGGTCCGAACGACGCCTGGTACAGCCTCGACACCAAGAACGGCGGATGGCCCTGAGGGAAGACAGGCTGAAGCCTGCACTACGAACGTGCGTTCGTAGTCCGGCCTTCAGGCCGTTTCCCGGCGCGGCCAGGGAAATGCGCGGTACCCTTTGGCTGGGGTGGAAGCAGACAGGCTGAAGCCTGCACTACGAACGGTGCGTTCGTAGTCCGGCCTTCAGGCCGCTCCCCGGCGCGGCCAAGGGGGATGCGCGGTACCTATTGACTGGCGTGGAAGCAGACAGGCTGAAGCCTGCACTACGAACGGTGCGTTCGTAGTCCGGCCTTCAGGCCGTTTCCAACGCGGACTTGGGTTGGCGCTCCGACGTCAACCGATGGAACGGTTCCTTCAACTCCGGTGGCAGCTCCGGAGTCGCGCCGGATTGGGTGCAGACGTAGGCCGCAATCTCCGTTGCGGATTTCAAGGCGTCCGCCATGGGCCAGTGCAGGAGGCGCGCCAAGACAAACGCCGCGGTGAAGGAATCCCCGGCCCCCACCGTGTCGCGAACGGCGACGTTCCTTCCCGATTCCGCCACCCACCGCCCGTCGCTCCAGACGCGGCTTCCCGCGGCGCCGAGCGTCAGGAGGACCGAGCCCAGGTTGAACCGCGTCGCCAGGGCCTCGACGGCGGCCCGTGGTTCCCCAGGGAAGCCGAAAATCCTCCCCAGCACCGGGAGCTCCGTTTCGTTCAACTTCAGCGCGTTGGCGGCGCGCAGCGAGGATTCGATCACCTCGGGCGTGTGGAACGGGTCCCGGAGGTTGATGTCGCAGAGACGAAGCGCGCCCGGGGGTGAGGCCTGGAGAAGTTCCCCAATGGTCTGACGGGACACCGGACTCCGTTGTGCCAGGGTTCCGAAGCAGACGGCCATCGCGCCGCGCACTGCGTCCAGGGTGTCGGGGGTCGCTTCCAGGTGATCCCAGGCCACGTGCTCCACGATGGTGAACCGGGGATGACCGGAGTCGTCCAATTCCACCGAAACCGTTCCCGTGGGCAGGATGGGATCCTCCTGGAGCAACTCCAGCCTCACTCCGCGATCCCTCAGGCCCGCCCGGGCCTTCCGTCCCCGGTCATCACGCCCGACTCGCGAGAGGAGGATGGCTGTACCGCCGAGCTGGGCGACGTGGCAGGCAAGGTTGGCGGGGGCTCCGCCGAGTTGGGGGCCGGACGGAAGGAGGTCCCAAAGAACCTCACCCAGGCAAACAACGCAGGGCGGGGAAGGGTTCATTCGGGTCGTATTCCCAGGCGCTGCTGGATTTCCTCCAGGGACACTCCCTTGGTCTCGGGTACCATCCAATGGACCCAGGCCAGTTGCAGCACCATCATGCCGCAGAAGAAGAGGAAGACGGCTCCGGGGGCAAACTGGGTCACCATCTGGGGAAAAAAGGTCGTCAGCAACGCGGCGAAGATCCAATGGGTGAAGCTGCCCAGGGCCTGGCCGTCAGCCCGGTGGCGATTCGGAAAAATCTCCGAAATGAAGACCCAGATCACCGCGCCCTGACCGGTGGCGTGAGCGGCGATGAACGCGAATATGCAGACCGGAACCATGGAAACGTGATTCGTGAAGAACGCCCACGAGACCAAGCCGAGGGAGAGGATGTATCCGAAGGAACCCAGGTAGAGCAGGGTCCGACGGCCCAGGCGGTCGATGAGCCAGAGGCCGACAAAGGTGAAGATCAGGTTGGTGATGCCGATGCCGACGGATTGCAGCAGTGCCGCCTTGGCACCCAGTCCGGTGAGTTCGAAGATCCTCGGGGCGAAGTACAGGATGGCATTGATGCCGGAGAGCTGGTTGAAGAAGGCGATCAGGATGGCGAGGAGGATGGGAACCCGGAGGCGGGCGCTCCAGAAACTGGAGGCCGATGCCGGGGAGGGGGACGCCGACTGGATCTCGTTTGCGCGGGCCTCGATCTCCGAGGGCGTCGCCGACGGATCGATCAGCCGGAGGACCGACAGTCCGAGGGCGCGATCTCCGCGACGCCCCAGGAGCCAGCGCGGGCTCTCCGGAATCAGGAGGCAGAGACCCGTGTAAACCACGGACGGAAACGCGGCCACGCCGAGCATCCAGCGCCAGGCGTTCTCCCCGAGGTCACGGAGGAGGAAGTTGGAGAGGAAGGCGATGACGATGCCGAAGACGATATTGAACTGAAACATTCCCGCCAGACGTCCGCGCCACGCCGGCGGGGCGATTTCCGCAATGTACAGCGGAGCCGCAACCGTCGAGATCCCGATCCCCAATCCGCCGATGACCCGCGCCGCGATGAACACGCCGACCCCGTTGGCCAGGGCGCAACCCATTGCGGAGATGACATACAGAACACCGATCCAGAGCAGCGTGGCGCGGCGCCCAAATTGGTCGGTGGGCCATCCGCCCAGCATGGAACCCAGAACCGTCCCGTAGAGCGCCGATGCCATGGCGAATCCATGTTCCCCGGCACTCAGATTCCACAGGGACTGGATCCGCTGTTCGGCGCCTGAAATGACGACGGTGTCGAATCCAAACAGGAATCCGGCGAGCGCCGACGTGATCGACCAGAGGAGGATCCGCAATTCCATGGGCGGCGAGCGCCGGGGGATGGAATCGGATCCTGTGTGGGCTGCGGATCTGGGGGGCGGGACAACGTGGGGGGACATGAAAAGGACGGATCCGCACCCCGGGGGCTCAGCGCCCCGCGCGATTCAGGGGGTCCCAGTACTGGGAGTTCTCCAGCGCCTTGGCGTTGCCCGACGAGGGGTCCATGGGGGGATTGATCTGGGCGTTCTTGCGCGGCTCCGCGTGGGCGTCGTTGAAGACGACCACCCCGGAACCGCGGTGACGGTTGTTGTCAATGCCCTCGAGCCCCTGTCCCTTGCCCATGCCGCTGAACGGCCACCACAGGCTGCTGCTCCAGCTTCCATCGATCTTGGGGATCCCGTCGCCGATGACCAGGTTTTGCGACGGGTTCACAATGGCGGACCGCTTGAACCACGGGGCCACGTCAAATTTGACGCCGCCCACGTTGATGGTGTCGGAGCCGTACGGATGACGTCCGAGAAAGAATCCGTTGTAACCGTATCCAACCTTGTGGGCGTCGAATTTCCATTCCCATTTGACGCCGGTATCCAGGCGCTTGCCTTTGATGCTGGGGCAGCGGAACAGGTTGGAGCTCGCATTGCCCAGGCCCACAATCGAGGTGCCCCACCAGTTGGTGAGCGCCTGCGTCGGGTTGTCTACCTGACCCAGATTCCGGTGGGCGGGAAAGGTGTCCCGGTACTCGTCCGTGTAGAACTGCATGAAAATCCCCACCTGCCGGAGATTGTTCATGCACGAGGTCCGGTTGCCCTTCTCCTTCGCGGTGGCGAGGGCCGGAAGGAGCATCCCGGCCAGGATCGCGATGATGGCAATCACGACCAGGAGTTCGATGAGGGTGAATCCCCGGGGGGCGGTCCCTGAAGTGCGCAGATTGATTTTCATGGGATGACGATGGGGAGCTTGGTCCCGGCCGGCTGGAGCTTCCAGAGGGAAATCGAACGAATGTGGACCGCGGTGGCGGGCCCTTCGGCCTGGAGGGAGAATTGAAGCCCGGACGATTCCGGGAGCACCAGGTCGGTCAGGACGGTCTCCCCGTTCTGGGCGAATACCTCCAGGGAGGAAACATCCACCAATACCCGGAGTTGGAGCTTCCCTCCGACGATGCGCAGGGGAGCCCGATGGACGCCGGCAAAGGCCGGACTGAACTCCGAGCGTCCGGCGCGGGTCCGGTCCACGTCGAGGGTTCCAGCGCCGAGGTTCGCGGTGATCCGTGTCTCGCCGGTGGTCCCATGATTCAGAGACAGGTTCACAGCGCCCTCGGAAGGCACTGAATCCAGTTCGAGTTCGAGTTCAGCGAGCCCGGAGGGAACCTCCCGGGAGCGCAGCCATTCAGCGGCGCGGGACAGGGTCGCACGGCCAAGGTCTTCGCGGGAGCCGCGAAGTCGGGTGAGTTCCCCAACCGGGGATTGGACCAAACGAAGTCCCGAAGGAGTGGATCGCAAACGCAGTTCCCGGGGAACCGTCATCGCGCTGCGCCAGGGGAAGGTGGGGACGTCGTTGGCGTAGGTCCAGTTGCTCATCCAACCCAGCCAGAGACGGCGTCCGTCCCGTGCCGGGATGTCGGACCAGGACACTGCGGCGTAGAAATCACGTCCGAAATCGGCCCAGAGCCCGGTTCCAGCGGGTGTTCCCGGATCCGGAACAAACCGGGTGCCGTCAAACTCCCCGACAAAATACTGCGTGCCCGATCCCCCTGCGGGTGCGCCCGATCCGACATTGACCACCAACACCCACCGGGATTCCCCGCGGCGTCCCTCGACCGGAACGGAGAAAAGATCCGGACATTCCCAAATGCCGTTGGTGGAACCGGCGGGTCCGAAGTCGCTGAGGTGCGTCCATGATTTCAGGTTGGGGGAC
>JAEUHD010000281.1 GCA_016793645.1 Verrucomicrobiales bacterium | reverse complement strand
ATCCGGACGCTGTAGCCGCGCTCGTAGGCGGCGCGTCCGGTGGAATCGATGCACAGCGAGGTCACCATGCCCGCCACGAGGACCTCGCGGATCCCGCGCCCGCGGAGCACCGTTTCGAGATCGGTGTTGGAGAACGCGTTGAATCCCACCTTGCCCCGGACGTAGGAGATCCGCTCCCCAAACGCCAACAGCTCCGGAATCGTTTCAGCCCCGGGCGTTCCCGCCTTGAAGGCGCCGCTGGACTTGATCGTGTCCAGAATGCCCACCGAGTTCGCCAGGGCGCGGTAGTCCGGATCCAACACGATCGGGGTGGCAATCAGGAGCATCGGCGTCGGCGCCACCGCCCGAATGAAGGCCAGTGAGTTCGCGAGCACGGAATCAACCCGGTTCGGTTCCTCCACGACACCCCGGAGGATGCCCTTGGGCGCAAAGTAGTCGTTTTGGTAGCCGACCAGGATCAAGGCCGTCGTCGATGGATTCATGTCTGTATTAATGGGAGAGGTGGCAGGGAAATCTGAGTTGGAGTCCTGGAGCCGGGCAGTGCCGAACCCGGGGTGAAATTCATCTGCACTGGACCTGCAATGCAAACGCAGCCAGACCCAGCCACTTCCCTGGCCGCTGCACCCTCGCTCGCGCGCGGAGATAGCGCCACCCAAGGGCAGAAAATGGCCGGGGAGGAAGGCATTTGGGGTCCACAGATACTGCTCATTGTCGATCCTCCGCTCAAGGCTTGGGTTCCGGCACCCACCGGGATTCCCGCCTGCGGAGGCATTCAACCTACGCCCCCTAGAGCACCCTTCGCGCCAGCGGAGACGATCTCGACTTTCCGGGTGCCTCTCTGCGTCTGCAATTCTGGGTCACAGCTAAGAGCCTGTCCGATCATTCCGTCCGCGAAGTTCACTGGTGTATTTTCCATTGTGCGGGTACTCGGGAGACCGAATGAACGCCCGAGCCCGCAGGCGCAGCCTTATCGTTGGCGCCATCCTCGTGGCGGTGGCGTGCGCGGTTTGGGCACTCTCACTCCCGGAACCCCGCTACCAGGGCCGAAGCGTCAGCAGCTGGTTCGGAGAATACGCGTCGGTCAGCCCCAGTAGAGGAAAGGTGGTGGAATGGTCGTCGCTGGCCGAGATCGGTGTCGGACCCGGAATGGGCGGATACCCTGGACGTACCCTTGCGAACATCGATACGGGTCGACGCCTGCCGGATCCCGCGCTGGACGCATTTCGCGCGCTCGGCCCCCGCGCAGTTCCGAGCCTGGTGCGTCGGCTGCGTCCTGGTCTTGGGGAATCCAAAACCTTCGCACGCCTGCTGGTGCGCCTGCCGCCCACTCTGCGGGACCTCGCGCCCAACCCCTGGGAATCCACCCGCCGACGCGCACAAGCCGTGGAAATCCTTGCCAGTTTAGGACCAGAGGCCTTCGACGCGGTCCCGTCCCTGGTGTCGATGATGGAGTCCCAGCCCCCTTTCCAAGCCGGAAACGTCCCCAGGTTCTCAGGAATACCTGGAAAGTTCCCGTTCCCGGGGTTCTACCTCTATCCCAACTCAGCATCCCAAACCGCGCCGATCGCAGCCGCCATTGTTTCCATATTGAAGGATCCGGATGCGCAGGCACGGCTGATTCGGGATCTCGCGCAGCGGCACCACTACCGCAGCGCCGTGGAGTTGATCGACGTCGGTGGCTGGCGCGGGCCGGAGGCTCCTAAGATCCTGGGAGATGCCCTTGCCGACGCGGATCCGGTCGTTCGACAAAAAGCACTCCGCATCCTGGAAGGCGTCCCAGCACCTCCGTCCGCCGTCACCGCCCAGATTCTTACAGCCCTTCAGGATCCCGACGGCGAAGTCCGGTGGCTCGCGGCTCGAACTCTGGAGTCCACCACAACGAACGACTCTCCCGCGGTGATCGCGGGACTCCAAGCCGCCACCCGCGACACCAACATCATGGTTCAAACCGTCGCGACCCGAGCCTTGTCGCGTTTACTGCCCAAACCAGCCCAGGCCCCGTGACCCGTCAAACCCGGATGCATTTGCGGGCAGGAACGCCCCGGGAGCCCGTCCGTTCGGTTTTCGCATTCTCCGCGACCGCGACCTCGCGCATGATGGTGTCCATGTTGGCTGAACTGGGCAAAGGTCTCGCCGCGGGACGTTCGCTGGTTCCGGACGAAGTGGCCGGGGCCGTGCGGGCGCTGACGGATGCCGCGGTATCCGCGGAAGCGAAGGCGGAGTTTCTCACGGCACTCGCTGTGAAGGGGGAAACCCCGGAGGAGATCGCCGCGTTCGCCCGCGAACTTCGCGCCCGTTCCATTCCGGTGCCGCTCTCGGAGGACTTCCGGATGCGGGAGATCCTCGATGTCTGCGGCACCGGTGGTGATCGGCTCAACACGTTCAATATCTCCACCACGGTCGCCCTGGTTTGCGCGGCCGCCGGGGCCATCGTCACCAAGCACGGAAACCGCGCGGTCACGTCGCAATCCGGAAGCGCCGACGTGCTCCAGGCCCTGGGCGTCCCCATCGACCTGGACCCGGCCGCCGCCGCCGAGTCCCTGGCCCGGCACGGCTTCGTCTTTTTTTTCGCGCAGAAGTTCCATCCGGCCTTCCAGCACATCGGACCCGCCCGAAAGCTGTGCGCCGCCCGCGGACAGCGGACGATCTTCAACTTCCTCGGCCCGTTGCTCAATCCGGCTGCCCCGACCGTCCAACTCCTCGGAGTACCGCGTCCGGCGCTCTGCGAACCGCTCGCCCGGACCCTGCAATCCCTCGGACTCCGACGCGCGATGGTGGTCTGCGGGGAAGTTCCCGGGGCGTCACCGGAGGGATCCGGTCCCGCGTACCTCGACGAACTCAGCACGCTCGGCGGGAACACGGTGGCCGAGTTTCATCAGGACCGCGGCTTCCACACGTCGCACAGCTCACCCGCGGATTTCCCGCTTCAGCCGGCATCCCTGGCGGACCTCGCCGGAGGCGATGCGCAAGCCAACGCCGGCATCGTGCGCGACCTGCTGTCGGGAGCGGACCGCGGTCCCCGGCGGGACGCCGTGCTGCTCAACGCCGCCGCCGCGTTGATGCTCGCCGGATTGACCCGCAGCATGGTGGAGGGATGGGACCTGGCGGAGGACACGCTCGATTCCGGCCGCGCCCGGCGAAAGCTCCAGGACCTGGCCAGCCCCCGCTGACTCCGGCAAGCCCGTGCCCATCTACTTCGACTACAACGCGACCACCCCGCTGGACCCCGGGGTTCGCACGGCCATGCTCCCCTTTCTCGATACCGTGTGGGGAAATCCTTCGAGCGTGCATGCCGTGGGACGCGCCGCCCGCGCCGCCCTCGATGAGGCACGATACCGGATTTCAACGCTTTGGGCGTGTCGCCCCTCGGAGGTCGTCTTCACCAGCGGCGGCACGGAAGCCAACAACCTCGCGGTGCTGGGAACGGCGCGACGCCTGCGGGACCGTGGACGGCATCTGGTGACGTCCCCGGTGGAGCATCCGGCCGTGCTCCACGCGTTCCGGGAACTGGAGGCACACGAGGGATTCGAGGTCACACGACTGCCCGTGGACGCCCACGGGCGGGTGGATCCCGGGGACGTGGCCCGGGCGCTGCGTCCGGACACCACGCTTGTTTCCGTCATGGCCGCCAACAACGAGGTCGGCACGCTGCAACCGGTGGCGGAGATCGGGGCATTGTGCCGCGAGAGGGGAGTGCGATTTCACACCGACGCGGTCCAGGTGTTCGGCAAACTGCCCTTCCGGGACATCCACCAGTTCAACGCCGATCTGGTCGCCGTGTGTGCCCACAAGTTTCATGGCCCCAAGGGAGCGGGCGCCCTGTTCATCCGGTCGCCGCTGCAGCCGGATCCGATCCAGGTGGGCGGCGGCCACGAGAATGAACGACGGGCCGGCACGGAGAACCTGGCGGCGATTGCAGGCCTGGCCGAGGCCTTTGCGGCCTTGGTTCCGGAACCGGTCTTTCCCGAAGAACGGCTGCGCCCGTGGACCCGCCGGCTCGCCGACGCCGCGGCGGCATTGCCCGGAGTCACGCTGCGGGGACATCCGGACGAACGGCTCCCCAACACCCTCGCCTTCACCGTGACCGGCACCGACGGCATCGCCCTGATGGCGGCGCTGGACCTGGCGGGTGTCTGTGCCTCCAGCGGATCCGCCTGTTCCGCGGGCTCGCTGGAGCCCAGCCACGTGCTTCACGCCATGGGTGTGCCGGCCGCGGAATCCAACGCCCTCGTGCGATTCTCGCTCGGCCGGGAGACCACGGAGGACGAAGTGAATCGGGTGATTGAACTTCTGCCCCGCGTGCTCCAGCAGGTGCGGCGATAATTCCAAATCTCCGGCATCCTCCCGGTCACGCCGGTCGCGCCGGTCGAACCAGCGTCCATCCCACCCACCTCGGAGCGCCCATGAAAAGGGGCGCTCCTGAAATCGGGTTCACGAACATCGACCGGGGGCCGCCGCTGTCCCGCGCAGGAAACCCCAGGGGGTGTTCTCCAACCGCCCCGGGCACCCGGCACCGCCTGTGTCCTGCCGCGACGCGAATTTCCCGACGATTTCCGGAAGGATCCTCCGGGACTCCACGTTCCCTGAACTGTCGCACTCATTAAAGCAGCGCGATCCGCAGTCCGCCTCAACCCAGGGCGAAAGCGGGTCTTCGAATCCGACAGCAGTCGCAACCAGACAATTCCATGAAATCATTGAACGTCATCCGTTCGGTCAAGGCATCCCATGAGGACCGGCTCCTCGGCCTTCCCGGTGTATCCGCCGTGGACATCGGCAAGAAAATCGTGAAGGGCAAGGCCACCGAGGAAACCGCCATCCGCGTGTACGTGGAGAAGAAGAAGCCCAAAAAGGACGTACCCTCGTCCGATGTCATTCCCGCCGAAATCGACGGTGTGAAAACCGACGTCATCGAGCGCAAGATCGTCCTGCACAACCGGGTGGCCCTTGCGGACATCCGTCGCATGGCGGACACCACCACCTACAATCCGCTGGTGGGCGGCATCAGCATCGGCCCGTGCACCGCCGTCGGCGGCTTCGTCTTCGTCGGCACCCTCGGGTGCTTCGTCAAGGACCGCGGCAACAGCGAATTGCTTATGCTGACCAACTTCCACGTCCTGGCGGAGAAGTGGGCGGCGGGCGAGAAGGTCTGCCAGCCATCGCGTCCGGACGGCGGGTCGTGTCCCGCCAGCACCTGCGGTTCCCTGGTGCGGTCGGTCCTCAGCGAGCAGGTGGACGGTGCGGTGGCCCGGATCACCGGCCGGCCGGCCAACTGCCGGATCCAGGACATCGGAAACGTGGCCGGCAAGGGCACGGCCGCCAAGGACATGAAGGTTCGCAAGCGCGGCCGCACCACCGGACTCACCCACGGCATTGTGGACTCCGTGGACCTGTCCGTGAACGTGCCCTACGACGACGGCACGCACGTCCTGAAGCACCAGATCGGAATCCTCGCCGACCCGGCGCACGGCACGGTGTTCGGACAAGGTGGCGATTCCGGCTCGGTGGTGGTGGACGCCTCGCGGAAGGTGGTCGGCCTCTACTTCGCCGGCACCGAGGACGGCTCCTTCGGCGTCGCCAACCCGATCCAGTCCGTGCTCGACGAACTGAATGTGGACCTGTGCGTGCCGGGTTCCCGGATCCCCAAGACGGTGATCAAGGAACAGATCGACAACGAACGCCCCAAGCGTCTCAAGGACATCGTCGACAGCCAGAAGTGGCGGACCAAGGAGTTCATCAAGGACCGCAAGGAGTTCAAGGAATGGAAGGAGTTCGCCTTCGAGGGCCCCGACTGGCGTGACATCGTCACCAATCCCCCGGTGTGGGATCAGCCGATCTTCGGAGGGCCCGGTCCGGCCGTCGCCGCCACCGTGTCCGGCGGAGGGTCGGATGAATTCACCGGTGACGACTCGGGCATGGGTCTCGAGCGGCAGGGACTTCCGCTCGCCTGCACCCGCTTCAGCGCGTTGCCGGTGGGCACGGGGCCGAATCCACGGACGGTCGGCGGCGCCAGCTACCGCGTCTTCGCCTACGGGGGCGCACCCGCGCCCAATACCCGCATCGTCAATTGGGGCGGACGTCGTGGTCTCGACGCGGGCTACCGGACCGTGATCCGCCACCGGAGCTGCCGGCGGGTGACGATCACCCTGATGCATTGGGCGCAACCGGCGCGCGTCCGGGCGTTCAACGCGGCGGGAAATCTCGTCGCCAGCCGGACCATGTCGGTGCCCCAGGGCACGGACGAGACCCTCAGCCTGTCCCACGTCACCGGCATCGTCCAGGTGGTCATCGACTCGCCCGCCGACGAGGTCGTCATCCGCCGCTATTGCCACTGCGCCAAGTCCCTCAAGGAAACGACGAAGGACAAGCTCGAGAAGGTCGAGAAGCCGGAGAAGCTTGAGAAACTTGAGAAGGCGGAAAAGCCGGAGACCAAGGAACTGAAGGAACCGAAGGAGATCAAGGAAGGTAAGGAGTTGAAGGAGCCCAAGGAAATCAAGGAGGTCAAGGAGTCGCTGCCCGAGGGAGGCCCCAAGCTCACCGACGCCTTCGATCCCAATCCCGGCCTCCCCCAGGTGCCGACCCTTCCCGGCGACTCCTACGCCGCCCTGGCGGAACGACTCGCACGACTCGAGGCTCTCCTGGCCACCGAGCACTTCATCGATGCCGAACTCCGCCCGGATCTCTCCCAGGGCGCGCTCCGCGAGGAGCCGGACGCCGGTGGTGAGGATGCCGACGCCCACGACGAGGGCGATGTCGGACCGGTGGAGGATGCGGAAGAGGACTGCGGCTGCAGCGGGTCCTGAGGTCCCCCAAAAATCCCACAACGACCGGGGCCGCGCGCAGGCGCGGCCCCGGTCCCACTGGAATCCCTTCAACACCCAACGCCCATATCCCATGTGGCTGATTCTCAGCGATGCCTCGGACCCGGTCGGCCCCTGGCTGGCCCGGGGGCTCCAGGATCTCGGCCTGAACCCGGTCCGGCACGTCACCGGCACACAGCTGGCCCTCGCCCGACGATGGGAACACCGGCTCGAAGGCGAGGTCGCCGTCAGTCGGGTCACCCTGGCGGACGGCACGATCCTGGAGTCCAACCTGCTTCGGGGAGTCGTCAACCGGCTGCAGGCGATCCCGCCCGAGTTCACGCTGGGCATGCGGGCAGCGGATCGGGACTACGGGCTGCAGGAGGCGCACGCCCTGCTGCTGAGTTGGCTGCGCTCACTCGGATGTCCCGTCGTCAATCCCGTCTCCCCGGGCGGTCTGTCGGGGGCCTGGCGCCATCCGGTCGAGTGGTTCTCACTCGCCTGCGAGTTTGGGCTCAACACTCCCGGGTATCGGATCGACTGCGACGCCCCCAGCCACGCGATCGTGGATCCGCGGCCGGGGCTGCCCCCCCGATTTCATAACATGCCCTCGATCGAGGTCGCCGTGATCGGCAACACGATCTGCCGCCCCCCCGGCGCTCCCGATCTTCCCGAGGACGTCTGCAACGCCTCGGTGCGCCTCGCCCGCGCCGCTGCGGTTCCCCTGCTCGGGCTGCATCTGGGCCGCGA
Organism: Verrucomicrobiales bacterium; assembly: GCA_016793645.1. GTDB lineage: Bacteria > Verrucomicrobiota > Verrucomicrobiia > Limisphaerales > UBA9464 > UBA9464. The sequence continues at coordinate 14,607 of JAEUHD010000281.1, read as the reverse complement.
CGCCGCCCGCCAATGGTGGTTCCTTGGCGCCACGCTGCTTCCGGATCTCCGTCGCCTCGGCGCCCCGGCCCTCGCGGCACTCCGGATCCGCCTTCAGGACGCGTCCGCCTCCGGGAACGGATCCATCCCCATGCCGTCCCCCCGGCCTCCCCGGCAAACAATCCGACGACCCCGACGGACGGTGGCCCGATCCCTCACCCCGGAACTCCAGATCCCATGATCCTTCTCCTCGGCATTCCCAGTGAGCCGCCCCTGCGGCTGGTCACCAAAGCCCTCACCCAACTGGGTGCGCGATTTCGAATCGTGAACCAGCGGGATGCACTGCGAACCCGTCTCACACTGCAAGCCTCACCGACAGGCCTGGATGGCCGCCTGGAGACACCGGAAGGCACCCTGGAACTGGACGACGTGTCGGCCGTCTATGCGCGTCCGATGGACACCGACGCCCTGCCGGAACTCCGGGGCGAGGCGGAAGATTCACCCCGGCGACGCCACGGTCGCCAGCTTCAGGAATTGTGGATGCGCTGGATGGAGCGGACCAGGGCCCGGGTGCTGAACCGGCCTTCGGCCATGGCGTCCAACGGATCCAAGCCCTTCCAATGCCAATGGATTCGCGAGGCGGGGTTTGAAGTCCCACCGACCTTGATCACCAACGACCCCGAGGCCGTCCTCGAGTTCCGGGCGCGGCACGGCAGCCTCATCTTCAAGTCCATCAGCGGCGTCCGCTCGATCGTCACCGAACTCACCGACGATCTCCTCCCCCGACTGCGCCTGCTGCGGTCGTTTCCGGTACAGTTCCAGGCGCGGATTCCGGGGGACGACATCCGCGTGCACACGGTCGGCGACCGCGCCTTCGCCGCCCGCGCCCGAACCCCGGGGATCGACTACCGTTACGCCGCACGCCAGGGCCACGACCTCGATCTGGAGGCCTGCGATCTGCCGGACACGGTGGCGCGCCGATGCTGTGACCTCGCACGCCGGCTCGGACTCGACTTCGCCGGTCTCGACTTCAAGCGCACCCCGGGGGGCCGTTGGGTGTGCCTGGAGGCCAATCCGTGTCCGGCCTTCAGCTTCTATGAGGAGACCACCGGACTTCCCATCGCCGCCGCCGTGGCGGAGTATCTCGCGGAGTCGCCTGAGGGGGGACGTTGAGTCGCACCAGTCCCGAAACCGTGGCACCGCCACGGACGGGCAGTGCCGAGCCAAAACCCGGCGGCGACACCGGCGGCCCGATCCCATAGGATAAACCCATGCCGGAATCCCTGGCCCCGGGCGTTTATGTTGAGGAGACGTCCTTCCGAAGCCGGTCCATCGAGGGCGTCAGCACGAACATCGCGGGACTTGTGGGACCGGCGCGGTCCGGTCCGATCCTTTGCCCGGCAGGAATTCTGACGAGCCTTGCCGACTTCGAGCGCATCTTTGGCGGGAGCGCTCGCCTGCAGTTCCGGGGTGCGGTCGGCACCGGGACCGGCGAGTCCGACAATTTCCTCTGGCATGCCGCCCGCGCCTTCTTCGCGGAAGGGGGCCGCCGGCTGCATGTCGCCCGGGTTTTCCGGCCCCTGCCGAACTCCCAAGGCGGGGAGCCATCCTATCCGCCCAATTTCACGGATCCGGGATACTCCCCTTTCAACCTCGGTTCTGCCGAAGCACCGCTGTGGAACGATGGCCACGGACGAGTCCAGATCGGATCGCTGCTGACGTTCCGGTCCCGCTTCCCGGGACAGGCCGGCAACCGGATCATTCGCCTGCGGGTTCAGGCCGGAAACAACGTGCTCCGCGCAGCGAAGGACCCGGCTCGCTCCACGCCGTCCCATCCGGTGTATCGTCCGAAGCTGGGAGCGTTGACGCACGGCGATATTGTCCGGATTGAGCGCTCCGGCAGCCTTTCCACGGTCGGCTACTACCGTGCGGAACAGGATCCCGTCCGCAAGGTGTGGCGGTTCGTCGACGGTTCGAGTGCAACGCCCGTGGGGCGCACGATCGAGGAACTGGGGTTGGTGGCCAGTCCCAGGCGCGGGCGGGGCGATGCCATTCGCGTGATCACACTGACGGTCCAGGTGCTGTCCGAGGACCGGGACCAGGCACCGGATACGTGGGCAAACCTCCCCCTGGATCCGACCCACCAGCGCAACGGATCCCCCGACTCGGTCTTCGCCCGATTCCATGACGGCGCATCGGGGATCGGGGAGGCCCGTACGCTTCCGCTGGTGGTGAATCCGCCCCCGACCGGGACCACCGGACTGCACGTCGTGGAAGCCCTCCAGGCCCGGTGGCTCGCGGATCACCCGGGGGCGACCACGGACTCGTGGCAGGAGGGATTGAGCCGGGGCCAGGATCTCGAACTGAGGATGCAAGGCGGCCACGACGGACAACGCCCCGGCGCCATCGAGTACGAGGGACGGGCGAACGACGGGGCCGGCATCACGACGGGTCTGCGCCAATTGGAGGACGTCGAAGAAATCTCCATCGTCGCGGCTCCGGGCTCCACCACGCCTTACGTTCGCGGAGGGGACCGCCAACAGGCCGACGCCATCGTCGGACTGCTGATCCGACACGCCGAGCGGGTGCGGTACCGCATCGCGGTCCTCGACTCACCGCCGGCGCAGAGTCCTGCGGGGATCCGGGATTTCCGTGCGAAATTCGATTCCAAACACGCCGCGCTCTACTACCCGTGGATCACCGTCCTGGATCCGGTGTCGCAGCGGGAACTCAACCTTCCCCCCAGTGGCTTCGTTGCGGGAATCTACGCCCGCACTGACATCAATCGGGCCGTATGGAAGGCACCGGCCAACGAGGGGGTGACGTTGGCCATCGGTTTCGAGCAATTGCTGAACAAGAGTCAGCAGGAGGTTTTGAATCCGGAGGGGATCAACTGCTTTCGGTTCTTCGAGGGGCGCGGCTTCCGGCTGTGGGGAGCCCGCACGATCAGTTCCGATCCAGAGTGGAAGTACGTCAATCTCCGCCGCTACTTCATCTATCTGGAGCGGTCCATCGACCGGGGCACGCAGTGGGTCGTCTTCGAACCCAATGGGGAAACCCTGTGGGCGAATGTCCGGCGCATCCTCGAGGACTTCCTGCTCAACGAATGGCAATCCGGAGCCCTGCTCGGGGACAAGCCGGAGAAGGCCTTCTTCGTGCGATGCGACCGGTCCACCATGACCCAGAACGACCTCGATCACGGTCGCCTGATCTGCCTGATCGGCGTCGCCCCGCTGAGACCCGCCGAGTTCATCGTCTTCCGCATCGGGCAGTGGACCGCGGATCGCAGGGACTGATGCGCGTCCACGTCACTTCCAACATCAACCTGGACGTGCGGCCGCGAAGCTGCCGCCTTGGAATGGCGCCTGGCACAGGCTCAGGGCGTCGAACTCTCAACCGCGCGTCCCGCCGGGATAAAAGCGGCAGCTCCGCGAACGCACTCCCAGACGCTTCGCGCATCCCGACACTGCCCCTGCGGGTCGTCCGGCCTTCAGGCTGCTCCCCGCCCAACGGCCGCCATCGCGCCCCGAACCACAGGCTGAAGCCTGCACTACAAACAATCCGGCCCACCGGGTGCAGGGGACTCGCTCTTGGGGTGATCGTCCTGCGGTGCTTTGTCAGCCTTCGGACATGGAGCGGATCGTGAATAAGGCCCGCGGATTTGCTGCAGCGGACGAATGGGATATCCGGCAGCAGGTCGCATTGACCCCCCGGCAGCGCCAGCGGGCGGCACGCGAACTCAAACGAAGGGTCCACGGGCCCTCTTCACCGGACGTGCGCGCATGCCACCCCAAACGATAGATCCGGATCACTTCTCGGCGGACACCCGGTCGTTCCTCGCGCTGCTCCACCGTCACCGCGTTCGCTACGTCATCGTCGGCGGCGAGGCGGTGATTTTCCATGGCTACGCCCGCTACACCGGGGACGTGGACTTCCTGTACGACCGCTCCGAGGCAAACGTCAGGGCGCTCTACGCCGCACTCACGGAGTTTTGGGACGGCGATATACCGGGAATCCATGCTCCCGATGAGCTTCTTGAGGAAGCCATCGTAATCCAGTTCGGACGTCCCCCCAACCGGATCGATCTTCTCAGTTCCATCGACGGCGCTGGATTCGAGGAGGCGTGGAACACCCGGGTGATCGTGGAGATTGCGGCCGAGCCCGATGAAAAACCGGTGCCCGTCTTCAATCTCGGACTGGAAACGCTTCTCAAGAACAAGGCCGCAGCGGCGCGCCCGAAGGACTTGGACGATTTGCGGTATCTGCGCGGTCCGGGTGGAGGAATGCAGATCCCCGGGTGAAGGGACGGGAGTTCCGGGAAGACCGCGGTTCAAGCGGAGCCACGAGGCCGGGGAGACGGCCAGACCGCGATGCGGGCAATTTCGTCCACGGTGTCCCCCGGAGTTGGGGCCGATTGGCTCAAAGGGGCCGGTCATCGTAATCCTTCCAAGACGGAGGTCGGATAGCGGGTAGGCGAGGCACCACTGCGACGAGATCCTGTGCTCCCAGGCCGAATCCACGCTGACGCTGAGGAAGGCGGTGCACGCGGTCGGGTGAATGCACAGATCCGAACCCCGACACGTCCACACACCACGAGGACCATTCACGGAACCGACCGGACTGCGAGTTGAAACGAACCCCTCTGCCCATCGGTGTGGGCAAGAACTGGTCAGCAATTGCCCAGAAGGGGTGAGACGATCGTTCCCACGAGAGTTATGAGCGTGTGCGGAGCTTCTGACGCTCCGAATCTGAAATCACCGATTTAACCGCACGCTTATGACCTCAGACCCACATCTCGAAGACGGAACTCGATTCGAAACGCAGGTTAGCCGAGGGAGGCGCTTCCCAGGATTAGGATTCGCCGGGTGGCTCTCACTGCTCTTGTGCAACGCACCTGTCCCTCTGTCCCATGGACAAGGGGTTCCGGTTCCACTGCGGGATCCATACGGGTATCCCACGGAGCCCGGTTATTCCGCCTATGGAACGATTGATGGAAACCCCAATGGAACCTCGTGGTCCCCCAGTGGCGTGGAGGGGGTTGCATCCTATGTTTGTTGGAAGGTCGCCACCGAAAGCATTGGTGCGCTGGGAAACAGCGGATCCGTCAGCCTCGCCCTGTTTCCTGCGTTCAAGGATGCCAGCAGGCCCTCCTCCGAAAGCCTGGGCGCATTCCGGCTATACTACACGACCAGTCCCCAGGAATCCTTCCCGGGTCCGACCCCCGATGACGTCAAGGGTAGCGCAGTATGGCAACTGATTGATATTGATGGGATACCCGTGAACGAGGACGGCTCAACGACCCGGGAGGTCACCACGGTATCGTATCCCATTCCCAATTCGCACTTACCCTGGCTTTACGTCGAACAGTCCCCGAACCAAATCTGGCCGTCCTACCATCTTCCAGCCTACATCAGCGGCCTGCCTCCCACGGGAATCACAGGATTTCTGCTGGAGGCCATCAAGATCGGATCCGGACTTGGACTCACGGGACCCGGTCCGGGGAGAGGGGTGAGCGGCATGTTTGCCCTTTCCAATTTCGGAGTCCTCGACACGACGCCACCGCCCCCTCCGGACACGGACTCCGACGGAGTTCCGGACGCCATCGACAACTGCCCAACGACTTACAATCCCGGCCAAGAGGATACCGACGGCGATGGGATCGGCGATGCATGCGATGTGATTCACGCCATCGTTGGAATCAGTGTTCCCGTGGGCAGCTTTGATACGCCCAGTTATCCGGTCAACGATGATGCGTGGTCGGTGACCGCGCCCCCGTTCCCCTTCAACGATGCCCTCGGGATTGGTTGGCTGATCAACCCCAGTGAGCCGGAGCTCTACTCCCTCCTGCCCATGATCGACCATGTGTATGTCGCTCAAAACGTACCGGATCCCTCCCGATCGGTCGTCACGTTTACGTTCGACCACCCGGTGGTGGTTGACCAATTGGAGCTCATCCAACACCAGAACGGCATCACACAAATCGAGGGACTGGTTGGGGATTCCCCGGATGCGCTGACCTCCATTGGTACGGTGTTTGGACTGCGCGGTGATATCACGGGAGCGTCCCGGTTCCCGGAGGGGGAACATGATCTCTTCGTATTCAACAACACCCTGGCGGGAACGGTCTTTCGAATGCAGATCCGCAAGACGAGCTTCGACGCGGGTTGGGCCAACTATCGAACCTACCCACGAAATCAAAGTGGCGAGCGATTCCAAGCCGCAGTGACGGGGGTGGATGGAGACGGCGATGGGATCGTGGATTCGATCGACAATTGTCCCAACGTGGCGAATCCCGATCAGGCCGACCTCGATGGTGACGGCATGGGCGATGTGTGCGACTCCGAGGTTGGGACACCGCCCGCCAACCTCCAGGCGACCGCAGTTTCCAGCACCCAGATTACCCTGACGTGGGTGAACCTTTCGGGCCATGAAAACGGGTTTCAAGTCGAACGCCGGACGGGCTCAGGAGACTATGCACCTCTCGGCACTGCGGCCGCAGGTTCAACGTCCTTCCAGGACTTGAGTGTGACCGGGGGCAATACCTACACGTACCGGGTGCATGCCACCTTTGGTGGCGCGGTTTCGGAGAACTCCAGCGAGGCCACGGCCATCACCAATCCGGGGGGCGCCCCCACCGGTCTCACCGCGCTGGCGCTCAACTCGACCCAGGTAAAGCTCACCTGGGTGGATCACTTCACCGGCGAAATCGGATTTGAGATCTGGGTGTCGGTTGATGGGGCAGCCGCGACCTTGGTCGGAACCAAAGGGGCCAACCAACTGACCTTCACCCATTCCAACTTATCAGGAAGCCACACCCTCATCTACCAAGTCCGAGCCATCACTGCGATCGCCCACACGGACTTCAGTGACAGCGCTGAAGCCCGCATCATGGACCGACCCACGGGCTTGGTGGCGAAGACGTCCGATGGCGTTACAGTTCAGCTCCAATGGACGGACGTCGCCACCAACGAAGGGTCGTACGAAGTCTGGCGTCAGGTGGGATCCGGCGCATCCACCCTGTTGACGACCACGCCTCCCAATTCCACCTCCTACATCGACTCGGTGGGTGGAAACGAGATCTACCAGTACAAGGTACGAGCGGTGAGCGGGCCGCACGGGAGTTCCTTCTCCACGACGGACGTGGTCAAGGCCATGGTGGCACCCAGCGGACTCGATGGCGCGGCGGCCTCCAGTGTCCGGATCGACCTCACCTGGACCGACAACAGCGGTGCGCTGGAAAACGGCTTCCAGGTATGGCGACGTCTAAACGGTGGCACCTTCGCCAGGATTGCGACGACCACCGCCAACGCGACGACCTTCTCAGACACGGGCGTCAAACCGGAGAAGACTTACGAGTACCAGATTCGTGCCCTCAGCGGCACCGACACCTCCGGGTACTCCAACATCAAGTCCGTCACAACGCCCCGGATCCCTGCACCCAGCGGGCTGCTAGGCGTGGCGGTCTCTTACACCCAGGTCGATCTGACCTGGGCAGACAACAGTGGATCGATTGAGGCGGGCTTCCAGATCTGGCGCAAACTGGGCACCGGCACCTTTGTGAGGATTGCCACCGTGGCTGCGAATGTGACGGCGTATTCGGACCCGACCGTAGTTCCCGGCAAAGTCTACGAGTACGAGGTCCGGGCTTATCTGGGCGCCGCCTATTCCGACGACTCGAACCTCGCGTCCGTCGCCACGCCGCCAGTTCCGCCGCCATCGGGACTCGTGGGCAGCGCAGCCTCCAGCCGACAGGTGGATCTCTCCTGGACCGACAATAGCGGCGCACTGGAGACAGGCTTCCAAGTGTGGCGGCGCCTGAGCGGTGGCACGTTCGTCAAGGTCGCCACGGTCGGAGCCAATGTGACGACCTACACGGACCGGACGGTGGCACCGGAGGAGACCTATGACTACGAGGTGCGGGCGGCCTATGGCGCCGATGCGTCGGGGCCTTCCAACACCTTGACCATTACGACACCTCAGATCCAGTCACCGTCGGGACTGAACGGAGTGGCGGTCTCCAGTACCCGGGTCGATCTATCGTGGACAGATAATAGCGGCACAGCGGAGGCGGGGTTCCAGATCTGGCGCCGACTAGGTACCGCGGCTTTTGCCAGGGTGGGAACGGTCGGGGCGGACGTGACCACCTACTCCGACCTGACTGCCAAGACAGGGAAGACCTACGACTACGAGGTGCGTGCCTATTTCGGCAGCGACTTCTCCGCCTACTCGAACATCATAACGATCACCGTGCCTTGATTCATTGGAAGCGGTTCGAGCCCGGGGGACGCGGGAGGCCGAAAAGGCTTCCCGCGTTCTGCCATGCCAGGGGATCACCGACGGGAGAGTCTCCACACTGTCACCCGACGCGCGACAGCCGGTTTTCCGGAGGTCTGCAATGCCGAGGTTGGACTGCGTCCACGCCGGAACCACCTGAAGGTGGGACTACGAACGAGATGCGCCCGAGCCGAAACGGAATTTGATCCTCGCGAGAAATGAGGTGGGACGCTCGGTTGTAAGGGAGCAGTGTTTTCGGAAACTAGGCTCTGTCTCCTACCGACGCGCAGCGGCGACGCGGGTCACCAGTTCAACCAAGTCCGCCTTCGTGTTCTTTGCGACCTCTGCGTCGCTTGATTCGTGGAACGTTGTTTCCCGGACGAGGCGTTGAAACATCCCTTAATGGCCACCCTTCACGCAGCGGCCCGGGGATTGGAAGAGGGCAATACGGAGACGCGGGCAATCTCGTCCAAGGCGATCACTGCGAAACCCGGTCCACGGGGCCAGACAATGATTTCGGGCGTATTCGGACTGTAGGATACGTGGTCCGGGTGCGGGATCTCCAACGCGACACCATTGCTCAAATGAAGGACCACGTGATGATTCTGGAGACTCTTCTCCACCGCCGCCTGGACTGCAGCCTTCGTCATGACGACAACGTTCTGCCCTTCTACAAGGCGGTCAAGCAGGAGGACCTCGCAAGATCTGTGGATCTCCAGTCCGGGTTTCGATCTCTCCTCGCCGGGCACGGGCGCACGGGCTGAGGCAGTCCCGCCGGGAACAAAGCGGTAGGGAACCACCGCAGTCCAAGACGCTTCGCGAGGGAGAGGAACCGCAAGGAACGCGAGGATCACAAAGAAGGGATGGCCGTCGAGGCACCCTCTTCAGGAATCCGCCTTCGTATCCCTTTCGATCCCTGCGTTCCTTGCGGTTCAATCCCTCCCACCCATCGCTCACGCGACGGGTGGGATCTCACCGAGCTCCATCCAGAGGGAGGCTTCGAAGACGGCCCCGGGAGGAAGCACCGTCACCTCGCCGTCCGCACGGCCAAAGGAATTGGGCAGCGCGGTCCACGGCTCGACACAGAAGAACGCCGACGCGGGATCGGGCGCCCACAACGCCAGGAATCGATAGGCGGGATGGGTGTCGAAATTGAGCGTCACGGCAACGCCGCCCGCCGGATCCCGCAGACTCAGCTCCCGCGCGCCCAGATCCCCTAGGAACAACGTGCCGCTGGCGTCGATGGACACCGGGAGATCCTGCGCGGCCATGGGCTCGTCGAAAAACGAGCCCGCCTGGTCCACCGGATGAAACCGCCGCGACCGGGGAAGCCGCACCACGCACCGGCTGCGGTCGGGTCCGGACAGCGGCACACGCAGGTACGGATGAAACCCCGCGCTGAACGGCAGCGGCTGCGCGTCGCGATTCTCGATCCGTTGATGCCAGTGCAGCCGCCCCCCCGCCAATCGGTAGGTCAAGGCGTACCGGAACGCGAACGGATAGCTGGGACGCGTGGCGTCCGAATCGGAGATCTCCATCGTGACCGCGGACGGCGACTGGTCCACGACCCGCCAGGGCACGCGTCGACCGAAGCCGTGTTGCGGCGAGGCGTACAGGGTTCCATTGAGCCGATACTGCCCCTCCTTGCCGTCCGCCACGTTGTAACTGACGTGGGGAAACAGCACCGGACTGCCGGCCCACATGCGGTCGGGATACCGGGCCACCACGGCCGGATCGTGATGCAGGGCGTCCACCCAGCCGTGGGCCGGGAGTCGGCGGGCGTACCGGGTGAGCCAGCCTCCCAGTTCGGGATACACCACCGCGAGGGTATCATCACCCTCCCGCAATTCGACCGGGGTCGCCATGGCGCCAGCGTAGCGACGCCCACACGGGAGAACCAAGTCCGGATCCGCGGTCGTCCCCAGCACCCCCTGAAGGTGGGATTACCAGCGGCGATAGTTTGTAGTGCAGGCTTGAGCCTGTGGTTCAGGGACGCGACGGCGGCAGTGGGGCGGGGGGGAGCAGCCTGAAGGCTGGACTACGAACGGGGGCGTCGCGGGATCGACTCCGGGGCGACGAACCGCCACCCTCGTCCCATGACGTTGGAATGGCCTTCATCCTGGCTCGACCGACTGCGCCGCACCGGCGTGGTGGCGGTCGTGGTGGTGGATGATCCGGAGGATGCCGTGCCACTCACCGCCGCCCTCGTGGACGGCGGTGTGGACCTCCTCGAACTGACGCTGCGAACCCCGGCCGCCCTCGAAGCCCTGCGGCGCATTCGCCCGGCGTTTCCCCAGGTCGGGCTCGGCGCGGGCACGGTGCTCCATCCCGACCAGGTGAATGCGGTGCGCGACGCCGGCGCCGACTTCGCCGTCGCCCCGGGCTTGAACCCGCGTGTGGTCGAGGCCGCCGAGCGGGTGGGACTGCCCTTCGCCCCCGGCGTCTTCACCCCGAGCGAGATTGAGCAGGCGGCGGAACTCGGATGCCGGCTGTTGAAATTCTTCCCCGCGTCTGCGGACGGTACAACCCACCACTTCAAGGCTGTCACCGGACCCTACGCACACCTTGACCTCGGCTATCTGCCGCTCGGCGGATTGACCCTGGAGCGCGCCGCCGAATTTCTGTCCCTGCCCGGAGTCACCGCCCTGGGCGGTTCCTGGATCGCGCCCCGGGAACTCATCCGCAAACGGGATTGGGACACCATCCGCTCGAACGCCCGGGCCATCGCGGACCGGGTTCGCACCCTCCGTCCCCTTTCCGAATCATGAAGACCATCGTGGCCTACGGCGAAATCATGGGCCGTATTTCGATGCCGGGATTTCGGCGCATCCGCCAGTGCCTGCCCGGGTCCGTGGACATCGAGTTCGCCGGGGCCGAGGCCAATGTACTCACGTCGCTCGCACTGTTCGGGACGCCAACGTCATTCGTGACCGCGCTTCCGCGGAACGAGATCGCCGACGCCTGCATTGCCAGCCTGCGCGCCCAACAGGTCGGCACCCAACACATCCGGCGCACGGACGGCGGGAGGGTCGGATTGTACTTCGTCGAAAAGGGCGCCAACCAGCGGGCGGGCACCGTGGTTTACGACCGCGAGGGCAGCGCGGTGTCCCAGACTCCGGGTGAGGACTACGACTGGCCCGCAATCCTGTCCGAGGCTGGCTGGCTGCACCTGACCGGGATCACGCCCGCACTCTCCGCCACCGCCGCGCGAGCCACACTCCTCGCGGCCCGCACGGCGCGCGAGCGAGGCATCCCGGTATCCTGCGATCTCAACTTTCGCGGCAAGCTGTGGCGGTGGGAACCGGGATTGTCCCCGCGCGATCTCGCCACGCGCGAGATGCTGGCCCTCCTGCCCTGGGTTACGCATCTGGTGGGCGGGCGCGAGGATGCCGCCGAAATGCTGGGCATCCGCCCGACGACCCCGTCCCGCGCGGACGATGCCCCCGACCCGGATGCCGTTCTCGATGTCGCGCGCCAGATCCACGCGCGGTTCCCACAACTCGAGTGGATCGCCATGACGCAGCGCGAAACCGTGTCCGCACTGCACCATCGCTGGGGCGGGTTCCTCTACGACACCCGCGCCGGCGGCGCGCATTGGTCTCCGGTGTCTGCGGACGGCCGGTACACGCCCTACTCGATCACCCACATTGTGGACCGCGTGGGGGGCGGCGATGCCTTCTCGGCCGGTTTGTTGCGGATCTGGACCTCGGAAGGCTTCGCGGATCCGGCCCGGGCCGTCGCGTTCGCCACCGCGGCGTCGTGTCTCGCGCATTCGGTCGAAGGGGACGCCAATCTCGTAACCCAGCCCGAAGTGGAGGCGCTGATGGCCGGCTCCGGTTCCGGACGCCTGCGGCGGTAATCGAAGTGAACGAATGTCCGCCCTTCCGAACCCAGGCCTCCGGTGTGAGCTCGTCGAAGGAACGGAGGCCCTCCGGGCTCTTGAACCGGAATGGCGGCAATTGTACGCACGAACGCCCGAAGCCTACGCCGCGTCCGGATTCGAATGGTGCCTCAGTTCCGCCGAAGCCCTGGCCGTTCCGGACCACGTCCCCGTGCTCTGTGTCGTGATCCGCGAGTCCGGGAACCCCGTCCTGCTCTGGCCGTGGATCCTCGAACGCCGCAAGCGACTCTGGCGTGAGGCCACCCCGTTGAACGGATGGATCGCAGGATTCCCCCTCCCGCTCGTCACCAGCGGAGGCGAGGCCTTCGGACTCATTCGCATAGCCATGGAGGCCATCGGCACGCGGTGCGATCTGCTCCGGATTCCCAGGGTGCCGGACGATTCCCTCCTGCGGTCCGTCCTGAACGCCCGGGGCGGCTTCGAGAACATTCACCAGTTCCGCACCAGCGAAGTGCGCTTCGAGGAGTTTCCGGATTGGAATCAATACCGGATGAGCAGGCAGGCATCCGAACTCCGGGATCTGCGTCGACGTCGTCGTCGATTACTCGAAGCGGGCGCCGTCACTCTGGAACCCGTGCTGGAGACGTCCCGATGCCCTGAGGCCATCGACTGGATCCTGCGCCACAAGCGGGCGTGGGCCCGCACACGCGACCGGGCCAACCCCCATCTGCACACCGAGGGATACCGCCAACTCTTCCTTCGCGCGGCCGCCGCGCGGAGTTCCGGCGAGGGGACCCTTGTGTCCACCCTTGCCCTCGAGGGTCGGCTCATCGCCGGGATGATCTCCCAGGTGGACCGGGCGCGCATCGGCTTCCTGGTCTCCACCTACGATCCGGCGTATGGCCGGTTCGCGCCCGGACAATTGCTCTTCGAGGACATGATCCGCTGGGCCTGCGAACGCCGGCTCACGGCCGAGTTCCGCATCGGGGGCGAAGCGTACAAGGATGCGTGGGTCAACCGGCACGGCATCTGTCGCACCGTTCTTGGACCGGCGGGCGCATGGGGTCGAAGCTACTTTCGTTTCAAGTCCCTGCTCCACCGCCTCGGGCGGAAGGGGTGACCCCAACGCCGCGGGCCCTCACAAGGACCAGTCCGCAGGCAACGCCACGGTCAGTTCCCGCGGGTCCGGACCTTCGTGCTCTCGGAGGCGAAGCTGCGATCCCTCGTAAATCACCTCGCGCACGCCCCGGTATTCCGGGGGCACCTTGACGAGAAACATCAGGAAGGACTTCGTCCGGGCTTCACCGGCGTCGAGGTATTCCATCACCGGACGATCCCAGATGCGGCCCACCTGGGTGAGGATCGGAAATGGCTGATGCAGTCCCGTGCTCCCAAACTCCAATCCCCGCGCCGCCGGATGGCCATCCTTCACATCCCGCCACAGGCTGACCCAGGGATACTCCGCCGTACGCCAGAAGTACCCGATCAGGATTCCCATGCCCGGGTTCACCGCCGTGATCCAGCCGTGGCGATCCTCGATCTGGTAGGACACCACGTTGGGCTCAGGGTGTGCCGCGAGGCGTCGCATATCGACGGTTTCGCCGGAAGCTGTGACGGCGTTGGGCCACACGAAGGAAGGCTCCGCGGGATTGGGCAGCGGATTCCCCTGGGCGAATCCGCGGCGTCCATCGCAGTCCACAAGCGTGGTCTCGTCGAGGAAGGGCGGCGCGAGGGTGGGGTGCTGGACGATGTTGTACACGCGCCCCAGGGGACGGTCGTTGGTGATGTCCTCCCGCACCAGCACCACGGACTGCGACGGCGACAGGTGCACCGTCCGCCGCACCGAGAGTCCCGCCAGCGGCAACGTCGCCGTCATCACGCCGGTATCCAGCGCGGCAAACTTGTTCGAACGCACCTGGGTCCACTTCACGTGGGCCGCCTCGCCGTGGTAGGGCATGCCCCGGGCGCCTTCGGCGTCGGAAGGCGGTCCCCAACGGTCGAGGCACAGGAAGTGTCCAAAACCCCGCACCCCCGTTTCCCCCGGCGCCGGTGCGGCCCAGTTGAGGGGATTCACGTCCGTGTCGACAAACCGGAACTCCCCGATCGATCCGCCCTCCAGATCCACCACCAGGCGAACCTTGTTGTTGGACAGGGTCAGCGACCCCCGCCCTGAATAGGGTTCCTTTTTGAGTGGGGGTCCGGCGATGGACAGGAATCCCAAAACGAGTCCGACGGCCATCACGGACTTCTGAAACACCGTGGATCGGCATCGCAAACCGGAGGCGGGAAAATTCATGGAGTCCCTGAGAGTCTCCTAACACCGGTCCCGAGACAAACCCGCATTCGTGGGACGGGTTGCCGACCTGCCGGACCGCGGCGCCCAGCACGAGTCCCAGATGCCGGCGGACCAGCGTCTGAAAGGCCGCCTCGGATCCCTCGTCGGCGTACTGTTGGAGCAATTGGGCGTCGTCCATGGGATGGTTTCCGTTCACCCAGGCATCCCCGCCGGAGTA
>JAEUHD010000290.1 GCA_016793645.1 Verrucomicrobiales bacterium | reverse complement strand
CCGGGCACCCCCCCTTATTTTACCCCCGTTTGGGGCGCGCGCCCCCGCAAACCCCCCCGGGCCGGGGCGCGCGAGGCGTGGCGGCGCGGGGCTTTTGGGCCAACTCTGGCCGGGTCTCCCCCGCGCGCCCAACGCCGCCAGACGGGCTTGCAGCCAGCCGCAGTAGAAAGAGTGTGAAATATCCGGGCTAGTCGCCTCGGTGCGACGCCCTTCCGGGGGGACTGTGGAGTCCGGGACGGGCGCGACGGGGTGGTGCGGATTCTTCCGTGACGCACGGGGCTTCCGGACTTAGAAGGAATTCCCCATGAACATCGTTCCCTGGTCCCTGCTGGCCCTTGTTTCCGCGATGGCCGCCGTCGCCGAACCCGCACTGACCATCTACAACGGAAACTTCGCCGTGGTTCGCGAGCGGATTCCCCTCGACCTGAAGGCCGGGGTTACCCCGGCGAGTTACGCCGGCGTCACCGTTCACTTGGAGCCGGATTCCGTGGTGCTGCGGGATCCGGCCGGAAAGGCCGCCTTCCGGGTTCTGGAGCAAAGCTATCGCGCCGACCCGATCTCCCAGGGGTTGCTGATGTCGCTGAACGAAGGGCGGGTTCTGGACTTCGTGGTCCGGGACCCGAACGGAAGGGAATCCATCGTCCGTGGAAAAGTGGTGCGCAGCGGCTATGTGCCGAATTTCGGGGGGGCTGCCACTTATGGTCAGCGCTTCATGGCCACCCAGGCCGCCCTGGGTGATGGTTCGGCCGCGGGACAGCCCATCATTGAAGTGGACGGCAAACTTCGCTTCTCCCTCCCCGGGGAGCCGCTGTTTCCGGTCCTCAGTGACGACGCCATTCTCAAGCCCACGTTGCGGTGGCAGATCGCTTCGGATCAGGCGGCGCACGTCGACGCCGAGCTGAGTTACGTCACGGGGGGCATGGGATGGGAGGCGTCGTACAACCTGATCGCGCCCGAGCGCGGCGACACGCTGGATCTGGTCGGCTGGGTGACCATCGACAACCAGAGTGGTCGGCAGTTTGACGAGGCCCGTATCAAGCTGATGGCCGGGGATGTGAACAAGATCCAACCGCAGCAACCCGGGCTGGTCAGCTGGATGCCCGATGCCCGGATGACCAAGGGATTGGGCGATGCGGCGGTGACGGAGAAGTCGTTTGATGAATTCCACCTCTATTCGCTGCCGCGTCCCGCGACGCTCCGGAACCGCGAGACCAAGCAGGTGGAGTTCCTGCGGGCGACGGGCGTGAAGACGAAAACCTTCTATGTGTACCGGGGAGCCCTTTTGGACGGACCACGTGCCTACGGATGGAACCCGGAGATGATCCGCAACGACCGCGACTACGGGACGCAGTCCAATCCCAAGGTCTGGGTGATGCGCGAGTTCCTCAACAGCGAGGAAAATGGGCTTGGTCAGCCCCTGCCGAAGGGGCGGACGCGGTTCTACCGGCGGGACGATGCTGATGGACGGCTGGAGTTCATCGGGGAAAACACACTCGATCACACGCCGAAGAATGAACGGGTACGGCTGTATTCCGGAGATGCCTTCGACGTGGTCGGGGAGCGGCGGCGCACGGACCATCGACTCAGCAACTCCAATGACCAGCTTGAGGAGGCGTTTGAGATCCGGCTGCGAAACCGGAAGACCGAGGCGGTCGAGGTGCGGGTGGAGGAACGGTTGTACCGATGGGTGAATTGGCAGGTGGTCGACAAGTCGGCGGACTTTTCCAAGTTGGATGCCCAGAACATCGAGTTCAGGGTGACCGTGCCGCCGGACGGCGAGACGGTCCTGACCTACCGGGTGCGGTACTCCTGGAAGTGACGGTGCCGGGACGTCGCGGCGGGGGGATTCCGGCTGAAGCCGGGACCACCAACGCCCGTTCGTAGTCCAGGCTTCAGCCTGTCCGGGCTCGCGTGGGGACCCACGCTTCCCGATGGCTTCGCGCACCGGCGGAACACAGTGTCGCCGGCACTCCGCGACCCTATCCGCAGTTGATTGCGGATCGGGACGCGGACAGCCTAAAGGCTGCACTACGAACGCCCGTTCGTAGTCCAGGCTTCAGCCTGTCCGGGCCCGCGTGGGGACCCACGCTTCCCGATGGCTTCGCGCACCGGCGGAACACAGTGTTGCCGGCACTCCGCGACCCTATCCGCAGTTGGTTGCGGATCGGGACGCGGACAGCCTAAAGGCTGCACTACGAACGGGAGGCCCGTGTGGCGCTTGCCACAAACGGGACGGGCGCGGCAGTGTCCGTCCCCGTGAACCGCATCGAGGAACGTTTCGCCGACCTCCGTCAACGGGGCCGCAAGGGCCTGGTCGTGTACATCGGCGCCGGTGATCCCGATCTGGAGTCCACCCGGCGCCTGGCACTGGCGTTTGACCGGGCGGGTGTGGACGTCCTGGAACTGGGGGTTCCCTTCAGCGATCCGTTGGCGGATGGGCTGGTCAACCAACTGGCGGCCCAACGGGGATTGGAGAGCGGGACGACCCCGCCCAAGGTGCTGGAAACCGTGAAGGCGATCCGGACGGAATCGGCGGTTCCCATCGTTCTCTACATCTACTTCAACCTGCTCCACCGCGTGGGCCTGGAGCAGTTCATCCGGGACTGTGCCGACGCCGGCGTGGACGGCCTGCTCGTGTTGGATCTTCCGCCCGAGGAGTCCGGAAACTACGAGTCGCTCATGGCGGCGGCCGGGTTGTGTCCGATCTACCTGATTGCCCCGACGACCCCGCCGGAGCGCATCGCAATCATCGCGCCCCGGGCCCGGGGATTCATCTATTACGTCAGCCGCGAGGGTGTCACCGGCATGCAGGCCAAGGTGAGTGACACCATCGGCGAGATGACGGCAAGGATCCGTTCCCATTCCGCCCTGCCCATCGCCGTCGGCTTTGGCATTTCCAATGCCGATCAGGCGCGCGAGGTGGCGCGCCATGCCGAGGCCATCGTCGTTGGCAGCGCCATCGTCAACCGCATTGCCACCCTCGGCCGCTCTCCGGATCTTGTTCCGGAGGTCAGTGCCTTCGTAGCCTCGCTTTCCCAAGCCATCCAATCATGAGTGCGTCCCCCCGCAAGAAATCGAAGACCGCCCCGGCGGCCGCCCGCAACGACCACTACGTCATCATCATGGCCGGAGGCCGCGGCGAGCGGTTCTGGCCGGTCAGCCGCGAGGCCACGCCCAAGCAGCTCATCACACTGCTCGGCAAGCGGTCCTTCCTCCAGCAGGCGGTGGATCGCGTGCGGGCGCTCGTGCCGGCGAAGAACATTTTGATCATCACCAACGCGGTGCAGGCCGCGGCGGTGCGGAAGCAGCTCCCGGAGCTGCCCGCGGACAATGTCATCGCCGAGCCGGTCGGGCGGGACACGTGCGCCGCGGTGACGTTGGGCGCGGCGGTGGTCGGGGCCCGGTCCACCACGGCGACGATGGCCGTGCTTCCCGCCGATCACGTGATTCCCGACGACGAAGCCTTCCAGCGGGTGCTGGGGGATTCCCTCGACCTCGCTTCGCGCGGACAGGTCATCGTCACCATCGGCATCCAGCCCTCGGGTCCGGAAACCGGGTACGGGTACATCCGGCACGACCTGACCGTCCTGCCGCCGCCGGCCGGGGTGAAGAAGTACCGGACGCGATTCTTCAAGTCCGAGCAGTTCGTGGAAAAGCCGCCCCTGGAACGGGCCATCGAGTACGTCAATGCGGGGAACTACCGGTGGAACGCGGGTATGTTTGTCTGGTCGTTTGTCACCATCACCAACGCGCTGGAAAAGCATCAGCCCGAGATGAACGCGGCCTGCCACCGCTGGTTCGCCGCGGCGGCGAAGGGTGCCCGTGCGCTCGACCGCGTGCTGGCGAAGGAATACCCGGACATCCGCAAGGTCAGCGTGGACTACGCGCTGATGGAGAAGGCCCACAATGTTGTCGTCGCCGACGGTGCGTTTGACTGGGACGACCTGGGCGCCTGGCCGGCGCTGGCGCGGCATGTGAAGCAGGACGCCGAGGGCAACGCCGCGGTGGCCGACTTCCTCCACGTCGATTCCGCGCGCAATGTTGTCTATGACGCCCGGACCAAGGGACGCACGCCAGTCACGCTCGTCGGCGTGAAGGACAGCATCGTGGTGCTCACCGACGACGCCACCCTGGTGGCCGCCAAGTCGGAGGCGCAGAAGATCAAGGAGATGGTGAAGAAGCTCGCGGCCGACAAGAAGTACGCGAAGCTGGTGTAGTCGTTCCCTCCGCGGCTACCCGGTTCCTTCGCCCGCGAGCCGCCATCATTCGTACCGAAGGGCGTCGATCGGATCGAGGCGCGCGGCCTTCAGGGCGGGGAAGAATCCGAAGACGATGCCGATCACCGCGCTGACGGAGAAAGCCATGATCACCGAGTTGTTGGAGATCAGGGTTGGGAACTCAAAGTACTTCGTCAGCAGCGGCGCGAGCCAGAAACCGGTGGCGATGCCCAGGCCTCCACCCACCACGCTGAGCAGGACCGCCTCGGTGAGGAACTGACGCAGCACGTCACGTCCGCGGGCCCCCACCGCGAGCCGGATGCCGATTTCGCGGGTCCGTTCGGTGACGCTCACCAGCATGATGTTCATGATGCCGATGCCGCCGACCACCAGGGAGATGCCGGCGAAGAACCCGATCAGGATGGTCATGATCCGGTTGTTGGCGTTGAAGAAGTCGCTGGTCTCCTGCTGGTTTCTCACCATGAAATCGTCGTCCTTGCCCTCGGCGATTTGGTGGCGCTGGCGGAGAAGGGACGCGATCTGGTTCTGGACCTCGGGGATGGCCGTCGGCGATTCCGCCTGGACGAAAACGGAGCGGAATTTGGTGTCGCCGGAGAGCCGCTTCATCACGGCGGTGTAGGGCAGGAGGATCACGTCGTCCTGGTCCTGTCCGAAGCTTCCGGACCCCTTCGTCTCCAGCCAGCCCACGATGGTGAAGGGGGCGTTCTTGATTCGGATGAGCTGTCCGACGGGGGTGACGCC
>JAEUHD010000271.1 GCA_016793645.1 Verrucomicrobiales bacterium | reverse complement strand
GAGGGCCCGCCCCACGCTGCGAAGCTGCTTTCTTCCGCCCCTCCGGGGCTGAGCGGGAGTCCCGCCCCAACCCACGCCTTACGCCGTGGCCTACTGTCTTTCGCCGCTCCGCGGCTGGAGGTCGTCGCGTGGTCACCCTATCGAGCAAGGATCAATAAGGATGCCCAATCCCAGTGGGCGTCGCCTTCCCCGTCAGGACGGAGGCAGGTGGGCCCTTAGCTTGGAGTCGGTGAGCAGAATGAAGCCGTGCGACCACGAGTCTGCGCCTCCTCCCCGGCGGAGGCGGAGGCGAAGGCGATGACCGCGCTGACTGCCTCCCGTGACACCGAAGGAAAGTCTGCAACCAGTTCCTCCACCGATGCACCCTCGGCAAGGCTCGCGAGCAGCGTCCGCACGGTGACACGCGTCCCCTTGATTTGTTCCTTGAGGGACGGGCTCCCGGCGTGGATTTCTTGGGGGATGACGCCCTGGTCCCGCCTGTGGAACCGCTCCATGCCCCGCGCGCGTTTTCCCGGATCCGGATGGCTTGCCTCCGCATGGATCGCGTGCCTCGCGGCCTCCGTCCGCATGGTCGCCGAGTCCCTTCCCCCGCCGCCGGCCGCCCTCGGGATCCCGAGGCCCGGGCCCACCAACGACGCCCCCTACGCCCCGCAGCCGATCCTGCCCGGGGGCATTGTCCTGCCGCTCTACCCGCCGGGGTCCCCGCACCTCAACGCCTCCCGCGTCCACGAGGCGGAGTATTACCAGCTCAGCCGCTCCGTTCCCGGTCGCATCTCCTGGATCACCAACATTCACAATCCCTCCCTCGAATTCCATCCGGTCGAACCCGGGAACAACAGCGGAGCAACGGTGATCCTCGTGGCCGGCGGCGGACATCGAACGCTCAATGTCGGGACGGAGGCCGCCGACTTCGTCCCGTACTTCTTCAACCACGGGGTGAACACCGTGATCCTCCGCAACCGTCTCCGGGCCGACGGTTACGACGTGAACCGGGATGCCGTCCGGGACGCCGTCCAGGCCCTCCGCTGGGTCCGCGCCCATGCCGCGGCTTGGAACCTGGATCCCCACCGGATCGGCATCATGGGCTTCTCCGCCGGCGCGGAGCTGGCCGCCCCGACCGCGCTGTTCTTCGAGGAGTATGACCGGACCAACTCGGTGCCGGGGGATCCCCTGGCTGGAATTTCCTGCCGTCCGGACTTCGTGGGCGTGATCTACCCCGGCCCCACCCCGTTCGCCCGCGGCGGCAATCCGGCCGTCCCGCGCAATGCGCCCCCGGCCTTCCTGATGAGCGGCGGGTCGGGCGATCGCATCCACGCCCTCTGGGCCACGGAGTATTTGACCGCGATGCTGAACGCCGGGATTCCCAACGTGGAGTCGCACATCTACGGCAACGGACGCCACCCCGGGGACCCCCTGCCGGACGGGTCGCGCATGACCGGAGGCCTGACGGACCGCCAGGGGATTCCGCTCGGGACCTGGCAGGATCGGTTCATCGACTGGTTCCGGGACCTTGGCTTCCTCCAGAAGCCCGGCGTGGAGACCAAGGCGGCCAGGGACACCGCCGCCTTCCTGTCCCAACCGCCCCCCAAGCCCTACCCATGAGTGCCCGCTCCCGCCACCCGGATCCTGTCGGTTGTCCCCATTCCCGCAACGCGGGCGGGACTCCGTGGCGACAAGTGGCGATGCTGGCGACCGCACTGGCCTGCGCCCCCGTTGTCGGCGCCCCGGGGGACACGCCTCCCGCCCAGGACGCGCCGGCGGCGTACCAGGCCACGATTCTGCCCATCCTCCGGGAACACTGCTTCGACTGCCACGGGGAGGGCATGGACAAGGGTGGGGTCGCCCTCGACAGGTTTGCCTCCCACACGGCGCTGCTGGAGGACACCGACCTGTGGCTTCGCGCGCTCCGGAATCTCCGGGCCGGCCTCATGCCCCCTCCGCAAAAACCCCAGCCCACGGCGGCACAACGACAGCAGGTCGAGTCCTGGATCAAGACGGCGGTCTTCCGCTCGAATCCGGCCGATCCCGACCCGGGACGCGTCACGGTCCGCCGCCTCAACCGCACCGAGTATCGCAACACGATCCGCGACCTGATGGGCGTGGATTTCGACACGGAACGCGAATTTCCCCCGGACGACACCGGCCACGGCTTCGACAACCTGTCCGACGTCCTGACGATCTCCCCGACGCTCCTCGAGAAATACCTCGCGGCCGCCGCGGAGATCGTCGGTCGCACCGTGCCGACGGTTCCGCGGGCGCCGGCGGAGCAGGTGGTGACCGGGTCGCAGTTCCGCATCGGAACCACCGCGCCCGCTGCGGGAGCCGACGGCTCGGTGACCTTGTCCTACTACGAGTCCCGGCAGGCCACCGCAGCGATGGAGCCCGGGGGTGCCGGACGCTTCCAGGTGGTCCTCGACCTGAATACCACCGAGCGCTACGTGGACGGGCAGAACGACTACAACCGCGCGCGTCTGACGATGCGGGCCGGGAATCGGGAACTGTTCCGGCGCGAATTCAACCGCGAGGGAAACCGACCCTTTCGGATCGAGTTCGAGCACGACCTGGACGCGGAGGACCGGGGGTTGACCCTGGAGGTGGAACCGCTGACCCCCGGCCAGAAGCAGGTCCGCGCGCTGGGGTTTCGTATCAACACCATCACCCTGCGCGGCCCGCTGGACCCCGCCCGGTTCGTCCGGCCCCGCAATTACGGGCGATTTTTCCCACGGGAGGTGCCTGCCGATCCCGAGGAACGGACGGCGTATGCCCGCGAACTGCTCGGGACATTTGCGACGCGCGCGTTCCGGCGTCCCGTGGATGCCGACACCGTGGACCGCCTGGTGCGCCTGGCCGCCGTCACGGAATCGCAGCCGGGAAAACATTTCGAGGCGGGCATCGCCCAGGCGATGATCGCGGTCCTCGCCTCGCCGCGATTCCTCTTCCGGGAGGAGTTTCCCGCACCCGGGGCCGACGGGTCCGGCCATCCCTGGGTGGACGAGTATTCCCTCGCCTCCCGGCTGTCGTACTTCCTGTGGTCCTCCATGCCGGACGACGAACTGCGCACGCTCGCCGGATCCGGCCGGTTGCGGGCGCAACTCACCGGGCAGGTCCGCCGGATGCTGGCCGATCCCAAATCGGAGGCCCTGATGCGGAACTTCACCGGCCAGTGGCTCCAGGCCCGCGACATCGAGTCCGTGGACATCCAGGTCCGCGCCGTGCTTGCCCGCGAGGATCCGCCGGACCCCGTGCTGGACCGCCAGCGCGCGCGATCCCGGGAGTTGCGCGAGCGGGGCTACGAGGCGCTGTCCGCCGAGGAGCGGCGCGAGCTGGACGAACTGCGTGCGGTGTTCGCCCGGCGCTCCAGCCAGCCGCTGCGGGCCGACCTCTCCGCCGATGTGCGCCGGGCCATGCGACGCGAAACCGAGATGGTCTTTGACCACATTCTCCGCCAGGACCGGAGCGTGCTCGAACTGCTCGACGCCGACTACACGTTCGTCAATGAGCCCCTCGCACGGCACTACGGCCTGACCGGCCTCTCCGTCGCGGGCGAGGAGATGGTCCGCGTGACGCTGCCGCCGGACAGTCCGCGCGGCGGCCTCCTGACGCAGGGGACGGTGCTGGTGGTCACCTCCAATCCCACGCGCACCTCCCCGGTCAAGCGCGGCCTGTTCGTGTTGGAGAACGTCCTCGGCACACCTCCGCCCCCGGCTCCGCCCAACGTGCCCTCCCTGGAGGAGGCGGCCCGCTCGGTGAAGGACCGGGAGCTGACCCTGCGCGAGTCGCTGGCCCTTCACCGCGAGAAGCCGCTCTGCAGTTCCTGCCACAACCGCATGGACCCGCCCGGCCTCGCCCTCGAGAACTTCAACGCCCTGGGTCTGTGGCGCGACCAGGAGCGTGGGGTCGCCATCGACGCGGCCGGCACCCTGGTCGGCGGTGAGTCATTCTCCGGCGTGCGCGAACTGAAGCGCCTCCTGGTCACGCGGCACCGCACCGAGTTCTACCAAACGCTCACCGGGAAACTGCTGACCTACGCCCTCGGACGCGGTATGGAATTCCACGATGTGGAGACGGTGGACCAGATCGTCGCCCGGCTCGAGGCTGCGGACGGGCGCGCCTCGGCGCTGCTGTTTGGCATCATCGAATCCGCTCCCTTTCAGAAACGGCGCCGCGAGCCGTCCCCCCGGGACTCCACCCCTCCCAGCCCACCCGCACCCGCGGCCACACCCGCCCGCCGGGAATGAACCCGCATCCTCCCATGAACACCCAGCCCGTTGATTCCCCCGCGGTTCGACGCCCGTTTCCACTCAGCCGGCGGAGCTTCCTCCGCGGGCTCGGGGCCGGCATCGCGCTGCCCACCCTCGCCTCGATGCCCGGCGCCCCCGCCGGATCGGGTCCGGTTCGGGCCGCAGCCCGGGCCACCACCGCCGCCGGCACCCCCCTGCGGTCGGTGTTCGTCTTCTTCCCCAACGGGGCGATCCCCTCCGAGTGGTGGCCTGCGGACGGATCCGCCGCAACCCCGTCGGGACTCAGCCGCACCCTCGAACCGCTGGAACCCGTCCGGCGTCACGTGCAACTCGTCGCGGGTCTGGACAACCTGGCCGCGAATCCCGGTCCCGACGGCGCCGGGGACCATGCGCGCGGAAACGGCACCTTTCTGACCTGCGTCCGTCTGCGGAAGAGCTCGACGGACCTCCGGGCGGGAACGTCCATCGACCAGCTCATCGCCGGCCAGGTGGGCTCCCTCACCCGCCTGCCGTCGCTGGAACTGACCTGCGACCACATCCGGAAGTCCTCGGGCTGCGATTCCGGATACTCGTGCGCCTACCAGTTCAACATCTCGTGGCGGAACGCCACCACGCCGATGACCGCGGAGAACAATCCGCGGCTAGTCTTTGAGCGGTTGTTCGGCGCCGGTTCCCCCGGCGAACGCGCCGCGAACCGCCGCCGCCGCCAGCAGGAGCAGCGGTCGGTGCTGGATTTCGTGCTGGAGGACGCACGGGCCCTGCAGCGGAGACTCGATGCGCGGGACCGGGAGAAGCTCGACCAGTACCTCACCGGCCTGCGCGAGGTGGAGGAGCGGATCACCCGGGCGGAGCGCTTCCCCGACGTTCGGGATCCCGGGGTGGACACCCCGGCGGGAATCCCCGGCACACACGGCGAACACATCCAGCTCATGAACGACCTCCTCGTGCTGGCGCTTCAGACCGACACAACCCGCGTGGCCACCCTTCAGCTCTCCTACGACGGCAGCAACCGCTCGTTCAGCGAGATCGGCATCGCCGAGGGACACCACGACCTGACGCATCACCAAAACCGCCCGGACTGGATCCGCAAGGTCGCCGAGATCGACCGCTGGTACGTCGCCCAGTTTGCGCAACTGCTCCAAAAGCTGGAGGCCGTCCAGGAGGTCGATGGCCATACGCTGCTGCACAACTCCATGGTCACCTACGGCAGCGGCAACGCCGACGGCAACCGTCACACCCATTCCAACCTGCCCGTGCTCCTCGCGGGTGGCGGCGGCGGCACCCTGACCCCGGGTCGCACCGTGCACCACGGATCCCGGCCCCTGGCCAACCTGTACCTGAGCCTCGCGGACCGCATGGGACTCGCCGGCCTGGAACGATTCGGCGACTCCACCGGGCGTCTCCCGGACATTTGAACCGGAGGGACCCGCGGCGCCCGGGCCGCCCCCAGGACACGGTGGCGGTTTCCCGGAGAGCGGCCGGAGTCCCCGCGTGTCCTGAGCCCTCGAAGGCAGGACCAGGACATCCGTCCGACTGAATTCGGTCGAACTTCGGAAGGCGGAAGCAGGGTGGCGGTTTGTCGGAAAGTTGCCAGACTGGAGGCATTCCCCGGGGCGCCGCTCGACCCGTGGAAGGCCTCGATGTTCGCCGTCCGTCCAGAACCGACCGCCGACCGCCGGACCGCCGCCTTCACGCTGGTGGAGCTGCTG
This sequence comes from Verrucomicrobiales bacterium, assembly GCA_016793645.1. Lineage (GTDB taxonomy): Bacteria > Verrucomicrobiota > Verrucomicrobiia > Limisphaerales > UBA9464 > UBA9464. The sequence continues at coordinate 15,549 of JAEUHD010000271.1, read as the reverse complement.
GTGGTCGTGGCGGTGATCGCCGTGCTGGCCGGACTCCTCCTCCCCTCGCTGGCCAGGGCAAAACAGTCCGGATACGCCGCCGCCTGCTCCAGCAACCTCCGCCAGCTCCAGCTCGCCTCGCTCAGCTACGCGCAGGACCACCGGGATGAACTGCCGCCGAACAGCTTCAGTTTCATCGTCGGTGAAACCAACACGCCCGCCCTCACCAACCAGTCCTGGGCCCCGGGCGACGTCACCCGCGATACCACGCCGTCCAATCTCATGGCCGGCGTCATCTACCCCTACCTCAACTCGACCGCCGTGTACCGCTGTCCCGCGGACCGCTCGCGCATCTTCAGCCCGGAGTCCGGACACAGCATCCCGCGCACCCGCAGTTACAACCTCAGCGTCTGGCTCAACTGCGAACTCGAGTTCCGGAGTTCCCGGACCATCGCCGAGGCATCCCGTCCCTCCGCGTCCGAGGTCTTTTCCTACATCGACACCCATGAGAACGGGATTGTGGATGCCACCTTCGGCATTTCCCCGGCCCATGAGGATTACTATGGCACCCGGTGGGTGGACCAGCCGGCGGACCGCCACAACCGCGGCGCCAACCTCGCCTTCGTGGATGGCCACGTGGAGAAGTGGCGCTGGCGGGCGCCCAAGATTTTCGTCGAATGGGGACAGGACGCCCGGCCCGACGGCGACCTCGACGATCTTCACCGCCTCCAGTCGAAACTGCCCACGCCGCGGGATCCCTAGCCCGGATCGTTCACAAGCTTTCGTCACGAGGCGCAGCGAATGCCCGTCTGGCAAGGGGGCCGAAGCGATTCCGAACCGGGCTGTATGGGGACATACTGTCCGGTGAGGAACGCGAGGCCAACGCCGCCAGACGGGCGTGCAGCCAGCCGCAGTATAAAGAGTGTGAACTATCCGGGCTAGTAGGGGACGGCGCACGTCCACCCGGCCAGCCGCCGGCTCAACCGGGGGAGAGCAGACGCCGGACGGCCTCCAGCAGCGCCGGGGACACCGGTTCCAGGAACACATTGTGATGGTTGCACGCGAGGCGGACGTACTCGAAGCGCGGTCCGGAGAACGGTCCCCACCCGTTCTTCGGATCCTGCACCCAGAATCCGGTGTGCTCAGGTACGGTCTGAACGCCCTGGAGGAGAACCACCCGACCGTCGTAGGGAGGCGGCCGGAACCGGTCGTGCGCCTCCAGGCAGGCCGCTTCCACCCGCTCCTGGGCCGTCCACCAGCGGCGCCGGGCCCGATGCACCCTCGCCTGCGTGAATTCCGTCAGCTTCCGGGCGACCAGCCGTCCCGCCGCCACCGGTCCCTGCGCGGCGACGTGTCGTAGGAACCCGGGGAGCGGACGACGCCAAAGCGCCCCCGGAGCGCAGGTGTCAAAGAGGACCACGCAGTCCACCGGACGCCCCCGGGCCTGCAATCGCCGGGCGAGCTCGTACGCCACCGAACCCCCGAACGAATAGCCGCTCAGCCACAACGGTCCCTGCGGATAGATCCGGGTCATCTGCGTGTCCACCGCCTCGGCAATCGCCTCGACGGTCCGGAGCGGTTCGGTGTGTCCGTCGAGTCCCGGAAACTGCAGACCGTCGAAGTACGGGCGCTGCGATCCGATGACAGCCGCCAGTTCCGGGGTGAGGAACTCAAATCCGAAGACCCCCGGGATATGAAACCAGGGCACCCCGGAAGCCGCCCCTCGGAAGGGTCCCTTGGCCGGACGCGGCTGCGCCGCCGGAGGTCCCACAATGGCGGCCATCTCCGCGATGGTCGGATGGTGAAACAAGTCGGCCACCCGCACCGGGCGTCCCAACACCCGCTGCAGGCGTCCCGCCAGTTGCAGGGCGCGCAGGGATTGCCCGCCCAGTTCAAAAAAGTTGTCGTGAATCCCGACCGCCGTGCGGTCGAGGACGGCTTCCCATTCCCGGCACAGGATCTCCTCCACGGGCGTTCGTGGTCCCTGCCCGGTGCGCGGGGCGGCCCCCACCGGCGCGGAAAGCCCGGAGAGCGCGGCGCGGTCCACCTTGCCCGTCGACGTCAATGGAATGACGTCCAGCGTCTCAAACCGTGCCGGCATCATGTACTCCGGCAATCGCGTCGAGAGCCGTTCCCTCAATGCCTGGACCGGAACCTCCGAATCAGGCGTCGGCTGGATGAAGGCCACCAGCTCCAGGCCCCCCCCTCCCAGGGGTCTCCCCACCACGACCGCGGCGCGAACGGAGGGATGTCCGGTGAGGACCCCCTCGATTTCCCCGGGCTCAATGCGATGCCCGCGAATTTTCAACTGCGCGTCGAGACGGCCAACGAACACGAGACGCCCGTCCGCAAGCCGACGCACCTGGTCGCCCGTCCGATACCGGAGGGATTTCCCCCCTCGATCCGCGGGGTCGGGTTGAAACCGCGCCGCCGACAACTCCGGATCATTGACGTATCCCAGCGCCACCCCGTCCCCTCCGATCCACAGCTCCCCGGGTTCGCCATCGGGCACCGGAAACCCCCGGGGATCCAGCAGGTCGCCCCGCGTCCCGCGCAGTTCCCGACCCAGGGCCGAGGGAACCCCGTGCGCCCACTCGGACAGGGGCGGCACGACCCCGGTCACGGCAAACGTGGTGGTTTCCGTGGGTCCGTAGGCGTGGACGAGGCAGGTTCCCGGCAGACGTTCGAGCGCCCGCCGCGCGTGGGCCTCGGACATGGCCTCGCCCCCGGTGATCAGATGGCTCACCCCGGCCAGCGCTTCCGGCCGTTCATCCACCAGAATGTTGAAGAGTCCTGTCGTCAGGAACAGGCAGTTGACGCGATGAGCGGCGACCTCGGCCCCGATCGCCTCGGAATCCACATGGTCCGCCTCCAGCACCACACAGGTCCCCCCGTTGAGCAGCGGCGCCCACACGTCGAAGGTGGACGCGTCAAAGGCGGGCGAGGACAGGTGCAGGCAACGGAGTGCGGGGCCGAACGGAACGTAGTCCTGTCCGACCACCAGCCGGTGCACGGCCCGGTGGGGAACCAGCACGCCCTTGGGTTTCCCGGTCGATCCGGAGGTAAACAGGATGTAGGCCGGCGACTCCGAGTTCAGCCCCTTCGGCAGCGGAAGCGGAGGCGTGCCGGGGGACGCCTTCGAAATCCGCCCGTCCAGACACGGGACCTCCGGGGACAGCCAGGCCGGCCGGACCCCGGCCCCGCCCACAACCACCGACACTTCGGCGGCGGCGGCCAGGTCGGCGAGCCGGGCGTCCGGCCATCCCGGCAACAACGGGACGTAAACCGCGCCCGCCTTCAATACGGCGAGGGCTGCGACCACCCACTCGGCGGAACGGCCGAGATGCAGTCCCACGCGGGCACCGGGACCAACGCCGGCGCGCTCCAGATTCACGCGCAGGGCGTCGGAGGCCGCGTCCAGTTCCGCATAGCTCCAGCGACGCGACCCCGCCCGCAGCGCCTCGGCGCCCGGATCCCGGGACACCTGCTGCGCGAAGCGGAACGGAACCGTTCGCCGCGGATCGGCCGCGGCGTCCATGGGCGGTGGGAGCCCGGGCATCGGCTGTTCGGGCGCCTCGACCACCTGGTTCAGGAACGCCTCAAACTCGTCCACCAGCGACCGGGCGCGATCCGCGGTGAACCCATCCTCGGAATATTCCAGCAGCCCCCGCCGGGTGCCGTCCGCGTCCGGTCCGATGAACAGCGAGAGCGCAAATTTTGCACCGCTCCGTTGCCGGGGAAACGGTTCGGTCCGGGTGCCCGCCAACGCGAACGCCGCCTCGGGCTGGTCCACCAGCGTGAAGGCGCATTGATGCAGGGCCTCCCGTTGCGCCGGGGTGCGCAGCAGCGCGCTGATCCGGGACATGGGGATCGACGCATGGGCCAGGGCATCGTTCATCGCCCGGCGCACCCGGCCCACCAGCACCCGGAGACTCATGCCGGCCTCGACCGTCGCACGGATCGGCAGCGTGGTCAGGAACAGGCCGGCCAGGGACTCCACCTCGGCGAACTCCCGCTGCGCCACCGGCGAGGCCACCACAACGTCCCGGGACTGCGTTCGCGCCGCCAGCCATGCCTGCCAGACGGACAGCAGGACGAGGTAGGGGGTGGCGTGAGTGCTGCGCGCGAGGGTCCCAACCCGCTCCCAAAGCGCCCCGCGAATGGGAAATTCCACGGCGCCGCCCAAACCCGTGGGGCTGCGTTCCGGGCTGCGGTCCACCGGCAGCGGAACCGGACCCGTCAGCGTTCGAAGGTGCTCCCGCCAGTACGCCTCGTGGACCCCGCGATCCGGAGAGGTCGAGCGCTGGCGACGCCAGACCGCATAGTCCGCGAACCGGATGGAAAGCTCGGGCAACACCACCGACTCCCCACCCGCGGCCCGGTACGCCAGGCCCAGGTCCCGGGCGAGCGTGTGCAGGGACGTCTCGTCCACCAGGAGATGGTGAACCAGCAGGAGCAGCACATGCTCGGTCGGGGAGGCCCGAAACAGGTGAAAACGCCACGGCGGAGCGTCTCCCGAGGGATCCAGGCACGTCTGCATCGCCGCCTCCACGCGCTTCAACAGCAGGCCCTCCCGAAGTTCGGGAAGCATCCCGGCCAAATCCACAAACTCCAGGATGGGTTCCGGAATCCCGGTGACCTCCTGAACCAGGTCGTCCCCCTCCTGCCGGATGCGGGTCAGGAGGATATCCTGGCGCTCCAGAACCCTTCTCCACGCGCGCTCGAGCCTGGCCCGGTCCAGCGGACCCACAATCCGGCCGCAGATGCCGACGTTGTAGGCCGAGGGATTTGCCGAGGACTGATGGGCGAGCCAAAGGTTGACCTGTTCCTCGGTGGCGGGGATGCCCGCGTCCCCGGGCCGGGTGGTCCGGGGGATGGTCACGATCCCCGGTTCCGAGGCATGCACCTGGAGCGCGAGGGACGCGATCGTGGGATTCCCGATCAGGGCCCGGATGGACAGGTCGCAGGAGAAGCGGGCGCGGATCCGGGAAACGACCCTCATCGCGATCAGCGAATTCCCGCCGACGGCGAAGAAGTTGTCGTGAACTCCCAGGGCTTCAGTCCCCAGCGCGTCCCGCCAGATTTCCACCAGTGCCGCCTCGGTCGGCGTGGACGGCGTGGACGGCGTGGACGGCGTGGACGGCGCGTCGGGAGCGCTCCCGTCACCGGACGCACCCGGATCGGGATCCGGCAGCCCGGCGCGGTCGAGCTTTCCGCTGGGAGTCCGGGGCAGGTCGTCCACCGGCATAAAGGCCGAGGGAATCATGTAGCCCGGCAACAGGCTCCGCAGATGGATTGCGAGCGCCTCCGCCTCCACGGCTTCCCCGGCCACGTACCAGACCACCAGACGCGGCACCCCGGATGGACCCCGGCGGACGGAGGCCACCGCCCGCCGGATCGCGGGATGCCGCTCCAGCGCGGATTCCACCTCGGACAACTCCACGCGATACCCGTTCACCTTCACCTGGTCATCCGCGCGACCGCGGAACTCGAGGACGCCATCCGGACGCTCCAGTACGCGGTCCCCGGTCCGGTACCAGCGCTCACCCGGAGGATTCGGATCCACGAGGAAACGCTCCGCCGTCCGGTCCGGACGATTCCAATATCCCAGGGCCAGGCAGGCCCCTCCCAGGAGGAGTTCCCCCTCCATCCCCGGAGGAACGGCCAGCCCCGCGTCATCGACAATGCGATGCAGGACCCCATCGATGGCACGACCAATCGGCGGGAGGAGCGGCCAGTGCGCCGGATCCCCGGAAAGCTCGTGTTCGGTGACCACATGGGTCTCCGTGGGACCATACTGGTTGCAGAACCGGCATTGCCGAAGGCCCGAGAAGAGGTGCACCAGGGACGGGGTCACCCGCAGCGACTCACCGCTGGTGAACACCTCCTTCAAGGTGTCCGGCATCGAGCCGGACGCCTCCACCGACTCCGCCAGCGCCTGCAGCGCGACCAACGGCAGCATCAGCCTCCGGACCCGCGACTCGCGGATCCGGGCCAGCAGCAACTGGGGATCGAGCCGCTCCTCCTCGCGAATGAGCACGAGGACCCCCCGCCGGGCCAGGGTCGCAAACAACTCCTGGAAACTGACGTCAAAGCTCACCGGTGCGAATTGAAGGGTCGCATCCCCCGGCTGCAGCACTGAGGTCCGGCACTGCCACTGCACCAGGTTGACCAGCGCCCGATGAGGCATGGCCACGCCCTTGGGACGCCCGGTGCTCCCGCTGGTGAAGAGGATGTACACCGGATCCGCAGGACCGGCCGGACACTCCGGGACGGGTGGCGCGGGCGCCGCCCAGTCGATCTCCTCCAGCTCGAGCACCGGGATTCCCGAATCGCGGAAGCGCCCCGCATGCGCCCGGTCCGCGATCACCATCCGCGGACGCGCATCCTCCAACATCAACACCCGCCGGGCGTCGGGATAGGCCGGATCGACGGGCACGCAGGCGGCGCCGGCCTTGATCACGCCCAGCACCCCCACCCACTGCTGCCACGAGCGTTCCGCGCAGAGGGCCACCGTGTCCCCCGGCCGCACTCCGCGTGCGATCAGGACCGCGGCGATGTGGTCGTACCGCGCCCGAAGCTCCCCCAGGGCGAACGTTCCGTGAACTCCTGCGATCGCGACATCGGAGGGCAGGGCCCCGGGAGTCCCCTCCAGCAACTCCATCACGTTCCGCGGCACCCATCCCTCGGGGCGGTTGGTTTCGGACGACGGGGAAGGCAGGACCCGTCCGAAGGCCGGAGCGTCCGGTCGTGCAGCGACCCCCGCGATGAAGTCAACAAATCCATCCAGGATCTCCTTCGCCCTCGCGGGGGAAAACCGGTCCAGGGAGTATTCGAGCTCCACCCACCAGGCCGCCGATTCCAGGTTCGAGATGTGCAGGAACAGATCGAACTTGGCCGTTCCCGTTTCGATGGGAACCGGACTGCCGACCGTGCCCGGGATCCGGAGCACCGGGTTCTCGCGATCCACCAGCGCGAAGCTCGTCGGAAACGGGGACAGCGACCGGGGCTCCCGCGGCACGGACTCCAGGATCCTGGCCAACGGGATCGCCGCGTGCGCCACCGCGTCGGCGAACCGCCCCTGGACCTGCCGGACGAAGGATCGGAAATCCTGCCGGGGATCCACCGTGGCCCGAATGGGCAGCGTCTGAAGAAACAGTCCCGCGAGTCCCTCGACCCCCGGATGCTCCCGCTGGGCAACCGGACTCCCGACCAGGACCTCGCGGATTCCGGATCGGATCGCGATCCACGCCTGCCACGCAGCCAGGGCGACCACAAAGACGCTGGCCGATTCCTCCCGGGCCAGGGCCTCGACCGATGCGCGGACCGATGCGCCGGCTTCGCGTGCAAGCCGCCCTCCCGATCCCGTGCGACGCTCGGGGGTGGGAAGGTCCGCGGGCAGGGACGCTGAGCCGGACACCACGCCCAGGACTCCCTTCCAGTACGCTTCATGGACGGACACGTCGGCCTCCGCCCGACGCGCCGTTTCCCACACCGCAAAATCCGCGAAGCGCACCGGCAATTCCGTCCACGTCACCGTCTCACCCGACGCCTCCCGATAGGCCTGTTCCAGCTCCGCAACGAGGAGATGCTCGGACCATTCGTCGATCAGGAGATGATGAAAGACCCCGGCCACGACGTGATCCTCCGGACCCAGGCGAAACAGCCGGACCCTCCACAGGGGTGCCTGGCCCAGATCGAAACCCTCGCGGGCCAGGATGCACATCCGTTCCGCAAGCACCGACTCACGGGAATCCTCCGGGATGCCCTCCAGGTCTTCGACGCCCAGCAACCGCCCCGGGAGCGAAACCACCTCCTGGAGCAGACTGCCCTCCTCAAGACGGAACTGCGTCGCCAGGATGTCCTGGCGCTCGCACAGGATCCGCAGGGCCTGCTCCAGCCGCGTCGCGTCCAACGGACCGCGAAATCGGGTGGCGATGGGAACGTGGTAGGTGCTCGGGTCCGGGACAAGTTGATCGGTGACCCAGAGGTTCACCTGTTCCCCGGTGGCCGGCACGCGCCCGCTTCCGGGCCGGGTGACCCGCCGCAGCGGCGCCGGATTCCCCGCGTCTCCCCGGCGCCCGATCCGCCGGGCGAGGTCGGCGACGGTGGGACCCTTGAGGAAGTCCGTCAGGCGCACTCCGGCGTCGAAACGCCGGTTGATCCGGGAGAGAACCTTCAAGGCGGTCAGCGAACTGCCGCCCAGCCGGAAGAAATGATCGTGGATGCCGATCTTCGAAATCCCGAGCACCCCCCCGATCAGCGCGGCGAGTTCGGCCTCGAGTGGGGACGACGCCTCGACCGGAGCGGCCTCCAGGTTCGGACGTTCCGCATCCGGGGCCGGCAGCGCCGCGCGATCCAGCTTGCCGCTGACCGTCAACGGCAGCGCCGGCAGCGCGAGGAACACGGACGGCACCATGTACTCGGGAAGCCGCTCCGATAGCCGGCTTCTCAGCACCTCGGCATCCAGTCGCGCGCCCTGTCGAAAAACCACGTAGGCGACCAGACGCGGGTCGCCCGGCCGGTCCTCACGGCGCAACACCACCGCCTCGGCGACTTCCGCCCTGTCTCGAAGCACCGCTTCGATCTCCCCGAGTTCAATCCGGAAGCCCCTGAGCTTCACCTGGTGGTCCAGACGCCCCAGAAACTCGATGGTGCCGTCCGGCCGCCAGCGGCCCTGGTCGCCCGTGCGATACAGGCGCGCCAACGGGTCCGTGGAAAACGGATGGGGAATGAATCGCTCCGCCGTCAGCTCCGGACGGTTCAAATACCCGTCGGACAAACCCTCCCCGCCAATGTACAGCTCCCCGGGCTCTCCCACCGCCACCGGACTCCGCTGTTCGTCGAGCACGTACACCTCGTTGTTGTCCAGGGGTCCCCCGATGCAGCTCGATTCGTCGGGAACGACTCCCCCGGAAATCCTCAGGGCCGTGGAATAAATGGTCGTCTCGGTCGGCCCGTAGGAATCCCAAAGCACGTCACACGCCGCCGCCAACCGGCGACGGAGGGGGCCGAACAGGGTCTCCCCGCCCGAAATCGCCACCAGTTTCGGATCCCCCGGCCATCCCGCCTCCAACAATGCGCTCCACAGGGAAGGCGTGACCTGGAAGACCTGCGGCGGTGACTCCCGCAGCCGCTGGGCGAGACGCACCGCGTCCCGGGCCGTTTCCCCCGGGACCAACTCGAGCGTCGCGCCCTGGGACAGCGGGAGGAAGTAATCCAGCACCGAAATATCAAAGCCGGGCGACGTGCTGCTCATGAGACGATCACCCGGGGACATCGGGATCCGCCGACGATAGGCACAGATCAGGGAGACCGCGCTTCGATGACGGACGGGTACGCCCTTGGGCCGTCCGGTCGACCCGGAGGTGTAGATGATGTAGGCGCATTCCCGGGGACCCACCGCAGGTCTCGGCGGCTCACCGTGGGACGGATCCCCTCCCTCCACCGCGCCCCCGGCATCAAGCAGCACCCGCGTCGCCCCGGTCTCGGGAAGCGGCGGCAGATCCGCCGATTGCGTGACCACCACCCGCACATTCGCATCCCGCAGCATGTCCCCGAGCCGCGCCGGGGGATGTGCGGAATCCAGGGGAACATAGGCCGCGCCCGCCTTGAGAATCCCCAGAATCCCGACCAGCAGCGCCCGTCCCCGATCCAGATACAGTCCCACCGCGTCGTGGGTCCCCACCCCCAGGGCCCGGAGCCGGACGGCCAGCACGTCCGAGGCGGAATCCAGATCCCCGTAGGACAGTTCCCGACCTTCGTAGCGCACCGCGATCGCCGAAGGAACGCGCGCCGCCTGCTCCCGAAACAATCCGTGCAGACCCAGGTCCCCCGGGAAGGGTACGGCCGTGGCATACCACGCCGCCGGCACAGCCATGCCGGTTACCGACACCGCCTTCCGCCCGTTGCCGTCAGGTCCGGATTCCCCTGAGGCCGATGTCATGATTTCCAGTCCACGTCTGCGGCGCAGACGGTTCCACACTCGCCGCCGCCGGGTCAAATCCTCCGGGACCTCCCCGTCCATCGTAACCCAACCGGCATCGCCGGAGCCGCTCGGAGGTTTTCTTTTGGCACCGTTCCAGACTGAATGCCCGCGTCGCTGACCTTCCCCGATGTCGCCCCGCTCCACGATCCGCTGGCTGTACGTGCTGTTCGCCCTCTCCGGTGCGGCGGGACTGGGACTGCAACTGACCTGGACCCGCCGGTTGTCCCTCGGACTTGGACACGAGATCCCGGCGACCTACGGCGTGATCACGACGTTCCTCCTCGGACTCGCCGCCGGCGCCTGGCTCGCCGACCGACCCTGGATCCGCCGCATCGCGCCACCCCTGGCGTGCGGACTCGTGGAAGGAGCCTCCGGACTCTGGGCCGTGGCGACCCTCGCAACCATCCCCTGGCTCTCGGAACTGTCGTGGCGCCTCTCGGGCCCGTCACCAGGCCCAGGAGTGCACTGGACGATCTCCTTCCTCCTTCCCGCCGCCGCGCTCCTGCCGGGAACGCTCGCCATGGGGGCCACACTACCCGTGATGGAACGCTGGGTATCGGAACGTATGCCCGACGGCCACCGCGTCGGCCCGCTGTACGCCGCCAACACCGCGGGTGCGGTGGCCGGAATTCTCCTCGCCGTGGGCGTCCTGCAGCCTTCGCTCGGCTTCCGCGAGACCACCCTCGCCTTCGCCGCCCTCAACGGCCTCTGCGCCTGCATCTGCCTCGCGGCCGGCGTTTCCGCCCGGACTCCGGCGTCCCTTGAAATACCGGTGCCCGCCGTCCCGCAGACCGGATCAAGCCCCGTCCGCCTCGCCGGAACACTGTTCCTCACGGGATTCCTCGGATTGGGATTCGAGATCCTCACCGTGCGCCTTCTCGGCCAGTCCCTCGAGAACACGGTGTACACCTACGCCGCGATCCTCGCGGCCTACCTGCTCGGCACCGCCCTCGGCGGCGCCGTCCGGAACCGCCTTGCCCCCCGGGCCGCAGCGGCCATTCCGACACTTCTCCTCTCCCTCGCAGGATCCCTCGTCGTTGCGGCCTGGGTGTTGAGGATGACTCCACCCGCCCACGCCCGGCTGCGCTCAATGCTGGGCCACGGAACCGTCGCCGTGACCGTCTCCGAATTCCTCGTCGCGGCCTCCGTGCTCGCCCTTCCCACCGTCCTCATGGGAATGCTCTTCAGCGTCCTCACCCAGGAGGCACGCCAGCGGACGCACCGGCTGGGCTCCGCCGTGGCGTGGAACACCCTCGGCGGATCGCTCGCGCCGATGGTCGTGGGACTCGGAATGCTGCCCGCCATGGGCAGCCGCTGGACGTTGGCCGGACTCGGACTGGGGTATCTCGCCCTGCTCCCAGGCCTCCGAGAATTCCGGCTTCCCGGAAAGGCGGCGGCGCTCGCCGTGTTGGCAGGACTGGTCCTGCTGCCGGCCGGACTCTCACTCCAGCAGCCGCCACCCGGTGCCCGCCTCGCGGTTGTCCGAGAAGGTCCCGGGGACACCGTCGCCGTCGTGGAAACCGCCGACGGCAACCGATCCCTGCGGGTGAACAACCGCTTCACCATGGGCGGCACCGCCTCGGCCGCGGCGGAACGACGGCACGGACACCTTCCCGCGCTCCTGCATCCGGACCCGCACCGGATCCTCTTTCTCGGAGTCGGCACCGGCATTTCCTTTGCCTCACTCGGCGCCCATCCCGGGGCCGTTGCGGACGGCGTGGAGCTGGTTCCGGAGACCGTCGCATTGCTCGGAGAGTTCGCCCCGCACAACCGGTTTGGGACGAACCTTTCCGTCCACGTGGCGGACGCCCGCCGCTTCGTGCGCGCCCCGGGCGCCGCCTACGACATCATCATCGCCGACCTGTTTCATCCCGCCCGGGACGGCGCCGGCAGCCTTTACACCGTGGAGCAGTTCCAGGCCATCCGGTCACGTCTCACCCCCGGCGGGGTCTTCTGCCAATGGCTGCCGTTGTTTCAACTCGATCTGCCCAATCTCCAAACCATTGTCCGGACCTTCCTGGAAGTGTTTCCCGACGCCGACGCGTTCCTGCTCCGGTTCAATGCCGACACGCCGGTGCTCGGACTCGTAGGTTCCACGGGCCCGCTGAAGTTCGATCCCGCCACCTACACCCGGCGGCTGGGAAACACCGGATTGCGGGAGGCCTTGCGCCCCCTCGGACTGACCGACCCGTTGGCGTTTTTGGGGCTCTGGTTTGCCGGACCGGACTGGCTCCGCGACCTCGCGGACGACGCACCCCTCAACACCGACGACGCCCCGGTGGTATTGTTCCGCGCTCCCCGCACGCTCGCGGGTCCGCCGCCTCCGGGCCACGCCCTGCTGGTCAGACTTCTGGAGCGACACCGTCCTGCCGGCAGCGGACGCTTTGCTTCCTCCGGAATCGATGGAGACTGGCTCGCCCGTCTCGACGCCTATGAACGGGCCCGGGACCGCTACCTTGCCGGTCTCATCGCGGAGTCCCAGGGAAACACCGCCCAGGCCGAGACTGCATTTCTGGAAAGCGTCCGGCTGAGCCGCGACTTCACTGCCGGTTATTCCCAACTCATTTCCAGGGCCAGTCTCCGAGCGCGAACCGATCCTGCCGGAGCCCGCCGTCTGCTCGATCAACTCATCGAAGCCGCTCCCGACCGCCCCGTCGCCCGCGATCTGCGCACGAAGCTCGGCCTCTGAAGCCCCAATTATCTCCCCTCATCCCGGGAGGGATGGCGTGTCGCCGTCCGTAACTCGATCCCGCATTCCCACGCGTTGCCCTGCACCGAAGGCATGATCAGCGCCTCCTTCTGTCGGCGGCTACGGGGGTAGCCGCGGAGGGCACGACGCGCTGATCCTCTCCCACCTCGCACGGAGTAGCACCCTGGTCTTGGGGCGCACCGAAGACCCAGTCAGCGCCTCCTTCCGTCGGCGGCTACGGGAGCGGGATCACCGACCAGACAAGATCATCCTTTGCCCCTTCGCCCACCGGGTCGCGTTGTCCACCGTCATCCTTGGTGTTGGGGCCCACCGACCAGAGTTTTCCCTCCCGTTTGGAGTAAAGCAGGGGCGCTCCCGAGAACGCATCCATCGGCACTCTTGGCAGCAGGTCACCTCGGACTAGATCCTGGAGGGAGTCCGGCAGGGCACCTCCATGGCTGTCCGCCCAGCGCCGGACCGCCACCACGGCAGAGATCGCCCCGTTCCGGGTCTTTGCCTCATATCCCCGCGTGTACATCACTCCACTGAAATTCTGGAGACTGGCGAGGAGTCTTCCCACCGGGTCCTCCATCTTTCTGAACAAGGGTGCCGCCCGTTCCACCGCCTCATCGGAAAGGGGCAACTCCTCCCCCTCCAACGCCTCCTCGATCGGGGCAAACTCCTCAACGAAGCGCTCCCGCTCCTCGATCGATGAATCCGGGAGTTCCCGCGGTGACCACGGCTGGGACACCCGTCGATCCACCTCGGTCCAGAAGGCCAGCGAATTGCCGAAGGACTTCGCGGCATCCAGCGGGCGGGGGTGGCTGGCCAATAGTTTGGGATCCATCACCAACTGCAAGGGTCGGCGAAGTTCCTCCGGTTGGAGCGCCAGGGCGGCCGGATTGGTATGAATGCCCGCATAGTTCCGGGCCACAGACTCCAACCGGGAATACGGCGCGATGAAGTCCCAGAGTTCGGAGCGGAGACACAGGCGGAACTGGGCGGATTCGTCCGGGCTCGACGAGAGGATTCCCGCCAGGAGTTTCAGATCGCTCCCGGTGACGGTGGGACGGAGCGCCGCCGCCCCGACCGTCTCCAGGGCCTTCCGGCGTTGGACGGACCCAACGAGATAGTGAAGCATCGACGGCGCTCCCTGAACGAAGAGTGCTCCGCCATTCGCGGCGTCCCGCAGCCGATCCACGGATCCTGCGCGATCCCCATCCCGCCAATGGAGGTAGGCGTCACACAGGAGCCCAAGGGACAGCAGGCCCAATTCCCGCAGCCCGTCGGCGACGTTGGTCACGGACGCGGGGGGGAAGCGGCAGTCGCGGCACCGGGAGGCCGACCTCCACAGGTTCAGCGCCTCCGCATTCTCGCCGAGCCAGGAACGGATCCTCGGGAGCATCGGCTCAAGATCGGACGGAACCGTGGCGGGCCAGCCCGCCAGGGTTTGAAGCGCCGCCCGAACCTCGGGCGTCGTTTCCGAGGTCCCGCGCACTGCCGAGGCGAACAACACCGCCGCATTGTCCTCGTCGGGAACCGGCGCTCGGTTGGGGCGCATCTCGGCCGGGACAGTGCTCCGCAATTCCTCCACTGACGGCTCCTTCACGCCGACCACCACGCCAACAAGACGGCTCAGGCCGCCTGAAAGCACCCACGCCAGAAGGAGGGCGGATCGCCACGGACGACCAAGGTGGCATCGGGTTTCCATAACGCATTCTTTCAGGCCAGGGTCTGACCAAGCCCGGTCAACGCGTTCGGATCCTTCACAGATTCGCCAAGGGTCACAACCAGGGATCCACTCCCGGGCGCTCACCGCGGATCGGTCCCTCCCCCTCACCCCGGGAGGGATGGCGTGTCGCCGTCCGTAACTCGATCCCGCATTCCCACGCGTTGCCCCGCACCGAAGACATGATCAGCGCCTCCTTCCGTCGGCGGCTACGCAGGGTCACGATTGACTTTCCCATGATGGAACATTTTATTCCACGGCGTGGAAGAAAGTGTTTCACGGTGGATGGAACCCCGCCTGCGGCAGTTGCTCCGGGTCATGCCGGTGGCCGTCGTATCCGGTCCCCGCCAGGCCGGGAAAACCACCTTGGTCCGAACGGTGGATCCCGGGCGCCGGTTCCTCGGACTGGATGACCTGACGCTGCTGGAGCAGGCTCGCAGGGAACCCGCCGCCCTCCTCGCGGAACGCCCCGTCACCGTGGACGAGGTGCAGTACGTCCCCGATCTCCTGAGGGCGGTCAAACGGGCGGTGGACGAGCAGCGCAGGTCCGGGGATTTCCTGCTCACCGGATCCGCCAACCTGCTCCTGGCGCAAACCGTCTCCGAGTCCCTCGCAGGACGGGCGGGTTACGTGGACCTCCTTCCGTTCTGTCCGACCGAGTGGACCCAACGACCCGGCGGTCTGGAGGCCTTCGATCTCCTGTTCGCCAAGAAATTCGACCCCCGGGAGTGGCCCAGCGCGGCCGGCGACTGGACCCTGTGGCTTTGCCGGGGCGGCTTTGCTCCCGCGCTCAAGCTGGACGATGACGGAGATCGCGCCCTCTGGATGGATAGCTACGTCCGAACCTATCTGGAGCGGGATCTCCGCGCCCTGAGCGCCGTGAATTCCCTGCCGGAATTCCAGCGCGTCATGCGGCTGGCTGCAAACCAATGCGCCCGCGTGGTCAACCAGGCGAATCTCTCACGGGATGCAGGCATCCCTCCGGTGACCGCTCACCGTTACCTCGGACTGCTGGAGACCGGGGGTCTGCTGACCCGGATTCCCGCGTGGACGGGAAGTCCGAACACCGCGGTGGTGAAGTCCCCCAAGTGGTTGTGGACCGACTGCGGACTCGCCGCAGCCCTGGCCGGCATCCGCGGCCCCGCCGGACTGGCGGCCCGGTCC
>JAEUHD010000260.1 GCA_016793645.1 Verrucomicrobiales bacterium | reverse complement strand
GCAGCGTCTGAAAATTCCGGGTGAAATTGGGGTTCTGACCTTGTCGCTGGATGGCAAGCCGGTGGAGGCGCCGGTCTGGGATGCGCAGGGCTTGCTGTGGCTCAAGCGCGAAGGAGTGGCCGATGCCGGGGAGAAGAATTTTCTGTCGGTGAAGCTGTTTGCCGCGCTGGAGGACGGCATCCCGATGTGGTGGCATCAGGAAGTCGAACTGATCGTCTCCGGCAAGAGCCGCGAAGAGGAGTTGGGGGCGATTGTGCCGGAAGGATGGAAACTGGCATCGGTGGCGAGTCCGATTCCCATGCTCGTGGACGAGGCGGGGCGGGTCAAAGCCCAGGTGCGGGCGGGCAAATGGACGCTTCGGCTCGATGCCTTTCGAATGGATGATCCGAAGGAATTCCGATTCGCGGCCGGATTGAAGCCGGCGGTTTCGGAGGAACTGGTCGCCGTCCAGGCCCGTCCGGAATTCCGCGTGGTCGAGATCGTGGGCTCGCCGTCGGTGGACGTGTCCCAGACACCGGTCCCGGAGATGTGGCGTTCGTTGCCGGTGTATCGGTGGAACGTCGCCGAACCCTTCCGGCTGGAGCAGCGCATGCGGGGCATGGGTTCCCAAAAGCCCGCCGGACTGTCCATTCGCCGGGAGTGGTGGCTCGACGAAACCGGCGTCGGCGTCACGTTCCGGGATCACATCGACGGCTCGATGCAGGAGATCTGGCGTCTGGATGCGGCGGATGGCGGGGAACTGGGTTCGGTTCGGAGCGGGAGCCAGGGACAGCTCATCACGCGCAATCCGCAGAACGGCGCCCTCGGGGTGGAGATCCGATCGCGCAACCTGAACCTGGAGGCCACGGGGCGGATGGGGCGTCCGAAGGAGTTCCCCGCCACCGGATGGCGGTCCGATGCGGATGGACTCCAGGTGACGTTGAACCTGCCGCCGGGATGGCGGCTCTTCGCCTTGTTTGGAGCCGATTGGGTCCGCGGCGACTGGCTGACGGCGTGGACGCTGCTGGATCTGTTCCTGCTGCTGATCTTTTCCCTGACGGTTTTCCGCCTGTGGGGATGGCGGGCAGCGGCCATTGCATTCCTGGCCTTTGGACTCGCCTACCATGAACCCGGGGCGCCGCGCTACTTGTGGCTGATCCTGCTCATTCCCCTGGCGCTCCTGCGGGTGGTTCCGGGGGGCGTGGCCCGGAAGCTGGTGCAGGGAGGAGCGGTCGTGGTGGCTACGCTGCTGGTGCTGGTGTTGGTGCCGTTCCTGGGGCGGCAGGTTCAACAGGCCATCTATCCGCAACTGGAGGTTGTCGATGCGTCCGGGCGCTTCCTTGGGCAGTGGTTCGTGGCGAAGTCGAAGGGCATGAGCCGGCCCGGGGGGGGGATCGAGGAGGAACCCGTGATGGCCCTCCGGCCACCGGCTCCGGCTGCTGCCGGAGCCCTGGACGCCAGCCTCGCCCGAAGGTACGGATTGTCGCCCCGCCAGAACCTGTCGGCCGAGAATCTCAATTACGACCCGAAGGCTCGGATCCAAACCGGGCCGGCAGTGCCGGACTGGACGTGGCGGGCCGTGCAGTTCGGGTGGAACGGCCCGGTCCAGTCCTCCCAGACCGTGCGGCCGATCCTGATCCCGCTCGGCGTGGAGCGGGTCCTGACCCTCCTCCGCGTGGCGCTCCTGGTGACGCTTGGGACGATCCTGTTCCGGGCGCGCTCGCCCGGCCGAAGTGTCCCGGGCGCTGGATCCAAGGCGGCTGCGGCGGCCGTGTTGCTTTTCGGGGTGTTCGGTGGCGAGCCGGCGATGGCGGCGGACGCGGTGAACCCGATCCCGCCCTCCGTGCCGGGCGTACCCAACACGCCTCCCGCACTTGGTTTCCCCGACGCGGGGTTGCTCGACAAGCTGCGCGAACGACTTCTCGAGGTTTCGGACGCGTATCCGAATGCCGCCAGCATCCCGAGCGTGTCGTTGACCCTGCAGGGACGTCGCCTGACGGTGGACGCCGAGGTCCACACCGCCCTGCGCACCGCGGTGCCCTTGCCCGGCCGGCTGCCGGCCTGGTCCCCGGTGACGGTGACGGTGGATGGCAAGCCCGAGGTGGCCCTGCGACGGGACGATGGATTCCTGTGGGTGGTTCTTCCGGAAGGGGTGCACCGCGTCCGGGTGGAGGGATTGCTGGCCGGGGTGGCGGACTGGGAGTGCGCCTTCCTGCTGCGACCGCACCGGATGAAGGTGGAGGCGCCGGGATGGACCGTGGGTGGACTGCGTCCGGACGGGGTCCCGGAAGCCCAGGTGATCTTTACACCCGAGGAGAAAACGTCGGCGCTTCAGGCCACGTACGAGCGGCAGGATCTTCAGGGTCTCGTGCAGGTGCAGCGCGACGTGGAACTGGGTTTGTTGTGGCAGATTCGGACGGTGGTTCACCGGCTCTCGCCTCCGGGGAAGGCGATCGCGCTGCGTCTTCCGCTCATTCCCGGGGAAAATGTCGTGTCCGGAAATGCGGTGATTCGGGACGGCCTCGTCGAGGTTCGATTGGGAGCCCAGGAAACCGACTTCTCGTGGGAGGGCAGTCTTCCGTTGACGAACGCCCTGTCGCTGACGTCCCGCACCAATGATCTCTGGGTGGAGCGATGGCAGTTGGTGGCGTCGCCGGTTTGGAATGTCGCGTTGTCGGGATTGGTCCCGTTCTTTGAGGCGGGCAACGCGAACCTCGTTCCGGTGTGGCAACCCTGGCCGGGGGAGTCCGTGTCCCTGGGCATCAGCCGTCCCGAGGCGATCGCGGGAGCGACCGAGACGGTCAATCGCGTCACTCACGAAATGAACCTCGGCCAGCGCCAGCGGGTTTCCAAGCTGGAGCTGTCGCTCCGCTGCAGTCTCGCCGAGGATTTCCTGGTGGGCCTTCCCCCGCAGGCCGAGGTCACCGGACTGACCCTGGACGGAAAGACCCAGCCGGTGCGGAAGGAGGGCCAGAAGTTGGTCCTCCCGCTGGGCCCCGGAGACCATTCGGTCACCATCGGCTGGAAGAACGACCTGCAACTCGTGGCGCGGGTGGAAGCGGGGGGCGTGCAGCTTCCCGTGGGCAGCGCCAACATCGATACGGTGATCACGGTGCCGGAGGATCGCTGGGTGCTGTGGACCTCGGGGCCCCAGCGGGGACCGGCCGTCCGTTTCTGGGTGATCCTGGCCTGCTCGTTGATGGCGGCGGTGGCACTCAGTCGCCTCCCGGCATCCCCGCTGAAGACGGTCGAATGGGTCCTGCTCGCCATGGGACTGACGCAGGTTCCCCTGCCGGCGGCCCTGGCCGTGGTGGGCTGGTTGTTCTTCATCGCCTGGCGCGGACGTCCCGCCTTCCAGGGTGTCGGAGACCTCGCTTACAACGCGCTTCAGGGCCTGCTGGTGATCCTGACGGCGGTCGCCTTGGGGATCCTGGTTTTCGCGGTCGGCGAGGGGTTGCTGGGGAGTCCGGAGATGTTCATCACCGGCAACGGATCCACCCGCACGATGCTCCGCTGGTACCTGGACCGGAGCGCCGCGCTGTTGCCGCAGCCCGGGTGCATTTCGGTGTCCATTTGGTGGTATCGGTTCCTGATGTTGTTGTGGGCACTGTGGCTGGCGACGGCGCTGATCCGCTGGCTCCGGCTCGGGTGGCAGCATTTCAGCCTCGGGGGATTCACCCGCTCGCGAAAGCCGGCACCGAAGACCCCGGCATTGCCGCCGCCGCTCCCCGGCGCGTAGCGCTTTGGAGTGCGGTAGTCCTCTACCGCTTTTCGTCTCGGCGGGACGCGCGGTGGAAGACTCCACATCCGTGATCGCGGATGGCGCGTTGTTGCAAAGCGGTAGGGGTCCTCCTCCGCGGGACGCTTCGGCGGGACGGAGTCCTCCTACGCGAAACGCTTCGGCGGGACGGGGTCCCCCTACGCGAAACGCTTCGGCGGGACGGAGTCCTCCTCCGCGAAACGCTTCGGCGGGACGGGGTCCTCCTCCGCTTTGGAATCCCGCTCAACGTGCGGCCAGAGCGTGAGGTTCTTCAACACGTGTCCCGCCGGGACGGAAAGCGGTAGGGGGCTACCGCAGTCCAAGACGCTTCGCGTCGGGTTGGGGCGTGGGGGTCCTCCTCCGCGAGACGCTTCGGCGGGACGGGGTCCTCCTCCGCGAGACGCTTCGGCGGGACGGGGTCCGCCGGCGCTTTGGAATCCCGCTCAACGTGCGGCCAAAGCGTGAGGTTCTTCAACACGTGTCCCGCCGGGACGGAAAGCGGTAGGGGGCTACCGCAGTCCAAGACGCTTTGCGTTGGGTTGGGGCGTGGGGAGTCCGCCAGGGTTTGGAGTGCGGCCGTTCACTCCCGATCTTCGTCCCGGTGGGACACGTTCCAGGGAATGACACGCTTCACTTGGGACGAACGACGAGTGAGGTGCACCGCTCTGTAACAGAAAATGATCAATTCCTATTGGGAGAGCAGGGCAGCCCTGTAGAAGAAGGGCGCGTCGGATACCTCCATGGCGAGTTTTGCCTCTGAGGTTGAAACATAGAAATGCTCTGACGTACCGCCTGCCCATCCTTCCAGCACCTGAATGGCGTACGTTGGCACGGGCTGCCAGTCGTGCAGGTTCCACGACCGCTCCAAGCGGTAAAAGTACGTCCCCTGATTGCCGCCGCCTCTGATGGAGAACTGGAGCTTGCGATTGCCAAGATTCCGGATGGTCCCCGGGATAATTCCGGATGGCCAATGCGGCTCAATTTCGAAGCGAGCTGTGAGCCGAAGATCATGTTGGAGATGCAGGGTCCTGGACGGTTCGGTAACCCCGTCCGACCAGCCGCTGAAGACCGAAAATTTTCCCAACGGGCGCGCCGTGATCTGAACTTCCTCGCTACTGGAGACGTAGCCGGTGGGTGCCCCGGTGACTTCGCCATGGCCTACGACCGCAATCTGGAGCCGCGAGAGGCTGGAGTCCGGGTCGAGGCGATGGAGGCGCCCTGCTTGGATTGCGGCGTAGAGAACGCCCTCCCGAGATCGAATCGCGGAAAAGACATTGTATCCCGGGAGCAGATCCTGAACGAATCCGGGCGGATCCTCTCCGATGATCCGGCCGACATATTCGCGTTCAAGGCGAGTTCCGCCTCCAAGTTCGCGGGTCAGTGAGGAGGGTGGCTCAACTCCATCGCGGTCTGTCAGCCTCTCGGTTTCGCCGTTAACCAACCGAAACCAGACGTATCGCGTGTAGGGAATCCACACGGGGAAAAACATGGAGCCTCCAACTATGTTAAAGCGATAATCCTGCACGGTTCCCACCAACTGAACCTCACCCGAAGGACTCACGATCATCCGGTTCAGCACGACCGCGCGGTTGGTCATGATCGGCGGTGACTGTGGATAGACCCCGGGGCGGAGGTCTTCGAGGGACGCGGTGGGCTGCCCCAGATAGATCGTGGAAACCTCGCCCTCGGGAGTGAGCCTGCGAATGCGCGCTTCACCGGTGGCAACCTTCTCGAGAATCAGCAGGGTGTCATTATTCTCGAAAGTCACCTCGACGATACTCCCGAATCCCGCATTCGTACCCCGGCCATCCTGAACCGGGTTACCAGGGTGGCCGGCAATGGTTCGGACAACGCCATCCGCCGTGACAGCGCGAATGGCCCCGTTGGGACCGTCCAGAAAGACGATTTCCCCCGAGGCAATTTCTCCCACGAGCTGTGGAGAACCTGCGATCTGCGCTTCCGTCCCCGGCCCGTCACGAAATCCGAGGGTGCTCCCGGCGATCTCCTGCGGATGGAGTGGCGGCATGGATGGAGCCAGCTCGATCCAGTCCACGGAAACCGTAAAGAACTCCCACGAGCCCATTTCGGGCATGGTGGGACCCGCTTGGCGGTCTGAAGTGTCGGCGATGCCGTCCGCAACCAGCCGCAGGTGGTGGAGTCCTTTCGAAATCCAGATCCGGGGCATCACCATTGTTCGTTGGACCGGTACCGGAGAGGGGAATGACTGCCCGTCCAGTTCCACGTGGAGAAAAGCTTCGTCGTCGTGAAAGGTCCACGATTCCGTCGACCCTGTAATTCTCTCTTCGACCCAGGTGGGCGGCCCCTTTGTCTTCAGCTGGATTGCATAAGTTCCGTCCTCCTTGCAGTCGATCGTATAGCTGAGCCATTCCGTGCTTTGCAGGACGGCGCAACCCCGGGCGGCGACCATCGCCTCCCCCGGACGTCCTTGGGATTCCGGGAATCGGAAGAACAGGTTTGTAATCGGGTTGCCCGAGAAATGATACCCCGCGCCTTCGCCCCCGATATCCCAAAACTCCGCTTGAATGCGCCCGGGAACCGGAAATGGAGTCCCCAGAAATGGAGCCGACACCGGATCTCCAAGAATCGGATCCGCACGGAGCACGGACCCCAGAATGAGCACCTCGAGAAGTCTCCGGAGGAAACGCTTGGGTGCGCGCTGGGTCATGGCGCGACCGTATTCGGGACCTCACATCGGATCAAGAGGCTCCTTGGATGCGTGTCGGACGCGTGAGGAGGCTCCGGCTCGGGTGGCAGCATTTCAGTGTCGGGGGATTCACCCGCTCGCGGAAGCCGGCACCGAAGACCCCGGCATTGCCGCCGCCGCTCCCCGGCGCGTAGCGCTTTGGAGTGCGGTAGTCCTCTACCGCTTTTCGTCCCGGCGGGACGGGGTCCTCCTCCGCTTTGGAATCCCGCTCAACGTGCGGCCAAAGCGTGAGGTTCTTCAACATGTGTCCCGCCGGGACGGAAAGCGGTAGGGGGCTACCGCAGTCCAAGACGCTTCGCGTACCGCCGGGGCTTGTGTTCTCAAGGGGCGCGCAGGGCCGCCATGGGATCCAGGGACAGGACCCTCCGGGCCGGAATCCAGCAGGCGGCGATTCCCGGGACCATCAGGGCGATTCCAATCCAGGCGATGGTCCAGACATCCGGTGCGCGGAGATCACTCGTCCAGCCCGCCAGGCCTTTCCCCAAAAGGGCGGCGCAAAGTCCCCCGGCCAGGATTCCGAGCAGGAACAGTTTCAGGCCGCTGCGCAACACCAGCCACAGGACATTTCGACGGGCGGCTCCCAGAGCCATCCGGATCCCCAGTTCGCGGGTCCGGCGTTGCACCTGGAGGGCCAGCACTCCGTACAGTCCAGGGGACGACAACACGAGGGCGAGTCCCGCAAAGCACTGGAACAGGAAAGCCATCAGGCGATCCTCGGACACCGAGGCCACCAGGCGCTGGGGCATGCTGCGAACCGTGTCCACGGCGAGTTGGGGATCGGCCTGTGCCACCGCTTCGGCGAGCGCCCGCGCACTGGGGAGCGGTCCGGTGCCCGAATGGACGGCGAGGCACAGGGGGCGGGCCCGTTGTCCGGTCAGGGGCAGCGTGATCGCCGGCCACGGGGGCTCGCCGGGATGCAGCCGCTTCTGGTCGGCAATCACCCCGACAATCTCCACCCGGGCTTCGTCCCCCTCCGCGGTGAGGTACTTCGGCGGCAGCAGATGGATCCGGGCTCCCAGGGGATCCCGGTGGTGCAAATGTTTCCGGACAAACTCCTCGTTGACGACCGCGACCCGCGGGCTGCCTCCGAAGTCGGAGGCGAGAAGCCCTCGGCCCTTGCGAACGGGAATCCCGAGGGTGCGCAAATAATCGGGGCTTACCCATTCCGCCTCGATGAAGTCCGTCCGGTCCTGGGGCCCCGAGGTCGTGCCCTCGATTTCGAAGGGGCGTCCCACATCCCCGGATACCAGGGGCATGGCCGTGGCCAGCGCGGCGTCCTGCACCCCGGGAATGGCGCGAAGCCGCTCCAGCAGGCCGGCATGCAGGGAGTCCATGGACGCGGCGTCCGGGTGCCGGCGGGGATCCGGATTCAACTCGGCGGTCAGGAGTCCCTCCGGTCGGAAGCCCCATGGGGTGGTGCGCCAATCCGCGAGACTTTGGAGGAGTACCACCGCCGCGGAGACCAGCACCACCGTCAATGCGACCTGCCCGACCACCAGCGCGGAACGCATCCCGGCCTGGGAAGGCGTTCCCGCGAGCGAAGCCGTGTCCCGAAAGGCCGCGGCAAGATCGGGACGCGAGGCGGGGATGGCCGGCAGCAGACCCACCAGGATCGCGGCCAGCGCGGTCAAACCGAATCCGAGAATCCAGGTCGAGAGGTCCGGTTCAAACGCACCGATGTGATGGGTGCCCTCGGGGAGCAGGGCGACGAGGACGCGGACGCAGGAGGGGGCGAGCAGGAGTCCTGCAATCCCTCCGACCAGGGTCATCAAGGCGCCCTCGACCAGGCATTGGCGGGCCATGTGGAACCGCGAGGCGCCGAGGGCGGATCGGACCGCCAGTTCGCGGGATTGGGCGAGGAACTTGGTCAGGAGCAGTCCGGCGACGTTGGCGGCCACGAGGACCAGCAATACGCCTGCGGCGATGAGGAGGAACACGCTCTGCCGGCGAAAGGAGCCGCCGTACCAGGTGTTGAGCGGACCGGTGGAAACGCCGAGAGAGCCGGGCTTTAGTCCATCGGCCTGGGCCTGCAGGTCGGTGAGGTGATTCAACTCCGCAGTCGCCTCCGTCCGCGTCACCCCGGGCTTGAGCCGGGCGAGGACCCCAAGCGAGCGCACCCTTGGATCGGCACCGGCATCCCCCTTTAGCATCAGGGGCGTCCAGACGTGTCCGCGAAAGGCGCCGGGGGGGAACTCGAAACCCGCGGGCATCACGCCCACCACCGTATGGCTTCGTCCGTTGAGCAGCAGGGACTGACCCAGGATCCCCGGGTCGCGCGCGAACAGGTTCGTCCACAGTTCGTCGCTGATGAGGGCCACGGCGTCACCGTCCCCGGTGGTTTCGTCCTCCCGAAACGACCGTCCGAGGGCGGGGGGGATTCCCAGCACGGTACAGAGGTTGGCGGAGATGCGTCCGCCGTGAACCTGTTGGGGAAGGGAGCCGGAGCGGTTGGGGAGGAGGACTCCGAAATCCTGTTGGCGGGCGGCGGCGAGGCCTTCGAAGGAATGGGACTCCCGGACCCACGCCGCATAGCGGGACGGTGCGACCGGGATCCGATGCCAGCCGCCCTGGAGTTCGTGTTCCATGACCCACAGCAACCTCCCGGGGTCCGTGTACGCGGGTTGTCGGAAGAGGGTGGCGTTTGCGATGCTGAGGATTGCCGTGGTCGCGCCCATGCCGAGGGCGAGGGTCAGGATGACAATGGCGGACAGTCCGGGATTCCGGGACATCTGCCGGGCTGCGAGTCGGAGATCCGTCATGGCACGTCGGGAACGGGATGGAGATGTTCATGGCTTCAGCCTTGTTGGCAATCGCGGAGTCCGGCGCATTCAGCATCGACGCCGGGTGCGCCACTCCGTATTCCCAGCCTGTACCTCAACGAGGCTTGATCGATGAACTCCCCCGCGATCCCTACCATCCTGCTCCTCGCACTTGCCGCCGAAACCCCGCGCGCCTTCGCGGCCTTTCCCGGATTGACCGGCGACAAGACGTTCGTGGTCTGGGCCGCTCCGGCGACTCTCGACCAGCGCGGGGGCAGCGTCCTGACCCTGGATGATCGCCACTCCCATTTTGACGGGGTTGTTTTTGGGGAGCTGGAGCCGGCGCGGTGGATGGCGGGGAGTGATTTTTACCGGCGGACCCTGCGGGACCAGGCGACGGTCGCCTCCGAAGCCGCCGATGCCCGGACCGCGGTGCAGATCGCGATCGTGTACCGGGGGAATGAGGTTTCGCTCTACCGGAATGGAGTTCCTTACGCCCGGCATACCATTTCCGCGCCGCAGGCGTTTGGTCCGGACAGCGCGGTGGTGATCGGACCCCGGCACCTCGAGGCGCAGGACGGCTCCAGTTTTGTCGGCGCCATTGATGACGCCCGCATCTACGGGACCGCCCTGACCCCGGAGCAGATCGCCGCCTTGCGTCCCAATGCGTCGTCGGATCCACAGCCCATCGCCTGGTGGAATTTTGAGAATGGGAAGGCGGAGGATGTCCTGGGCGCATTCCCCGAGGCCAGGCTGGTGGGCGGGGCCCGGATTGAGTTCGGGCGCCTCATCGTTGGGGGCGAGGAGAGCGCGCTGGTCACGCCGCCGGTGGCGGCCCTCGTCGCGGAGACGCCGCCCGGTCCGGATGTTCCTGATGAGTGGGTCCTGAACTATCACCTGATGCATCCGGGAGCGGAGAGCATGCCCGGGGATCCCAACGCGGCCTTCTGTCTCGAGGGCGTGTACCACCTGCATTACATCCTGCGTCATCCGTGGAAGGGGCGGCAGACGTTTGCCTTCGTCCATGTGACCAGTCCGGACCTGCTGCATTGGACGTGGCAGCCGACGAAGCTGCAGCGCTCTTTCACGGGACACGGCATGTTCAGCGGGACGGGATTCGAGACCAAGGAGGGGCGTCCGGCGGCCATTTATCACGGGGAATCCTCGGGCAGAAACCAGATCGCCCTCGCCCGGGATCGCCTGCTCACCGACTGGGAGAAGCCGTTCCCGGTGGAGGTGCGGAAGGCCGATGGCAGCGTGGCGACGATGAATCACTGGGACCCGGACTGCTTCCTCATCGGGGATACCTACTACGCGATTTCCGGTGGCGCCAATCCGCCCGTGTTCAAATCCCAGGACCTGCGGCACTGGACGTTTATTGGCGATTTCCTGCGGCACCAGATGCCGGATGTCACCGTCGGGGAGGACATCTCCTGCCCGAACTTTTTTCCGCTCGGCGACCAATGGATGCTGCTTTGCATCAGTCATCCGATGGGATGCCGGTATTACCTCGGGGATTGGGATGCGAAGGCGGAGCAGTTTGTTCCCAGGAAGCATGGGCGGATGAACTGGGCCCGCACTGACGAGCCGGCGTGGGGGTTGTTCCAGAGGACGGACTTCTTCGCGCCCGAGACGGTGCGGACTCCCGACGGTCGCCGGGTGATGTGGGCGTGGTTGACCTCCGTGGGAACGGGGAATCCGCTGCTGAATCGGACCGTCCAGTCGCTGCCCCGGGAACTCAGCCTGCCGGCGGACGGCATGTTGCGGATGCGTCCGCTTCGTGAACTGGAGGGGCAGCGGACGGATCCCGTCCATTTGAAGGACGTGACCCTAACGGCTCCAGTGACCGGCTTGGGCGATCGCGTTCCACCCGCCGCGGCGCCGGCGTTGCAGCGCGTCGCGGAACTTCCCGGGGAATCGGTGGAGATCCGGATCACGGTGGACCGCGAGCAGGCGGCCCGGAAGTTGTTCGGGGTGGTGCTGTTCTCCGACGGCAAGGGAGGCGGGCTTCCGGTGATGCTGCGTCCGGAAACCGGTACACTGCGCGTGGGCAATGTCGAAGCGCCGTTTGCGGTGGCTGATCTCCCGGCGGGCGAACCCGTGGAGCTGAGGATCTTTATCGACCGCTATCTCGTGGAAGTCTTCGCCAACGACCGTCAGGCGTTGGTGGCGGCGGAGGTGGGGCCTCGAGACGGGCGCGGACTCGACGCGTTTTGCGTGGGCGCTCCGACGACCTTCCGTTCGGTCGAATTCTGGAAGATCCGGCCGACGAACGAGGGTTTCCTTGAGGCCCGGAAGAACCACGTTTGGGAGCCGAAATCCCGGTGATGAGTCGGCAGCGCGTCGTCCCCTCCGCGGCTACGTGGTAGCCGCCGACGGGAGGAGGCGCACTTCGCGTCTTGGGCGTGGCGCTGCGGAGGGGCGGAAGGTCCGGGGAAACGAAGTCCCCGGCCGTCGGGCGTCGGCTACGCGTTGTAGGTGCTGGAACTCACCCGGCCGCCGGTGCCGGTCCAGTTGGTGTGGAAGAATTCCCCGCGCGGACGATCCACTCGCTCGTAGGTGTGCGCGCCAAAGTAGTCGCGCTGGGCTTGGAGGAGATTCGCCGGCAGGCGGGGCTGGCGGTAGCTGTCGTAAAACGCCAGGGCCGTGGAGAAGGCGGGAACCGGAATGCCGCGCTTCACCGCCAGGGCCACCACGTTGCGCCAGCCCTTCTGCGCGCGTTTGATCTCGCCGCGGAAATAGTCGTCGAGCAGCAGGTTCGCGAGCTTCGGATTCCGGTCATAGGCCTCCTTGATCTTGCCCAGGAACCGGGACCGGATGATGCAGCCGCCGCGCCACATCAGGGCGATGCCGCCGTAGTTCAGGGCCCATCCGTTCTCCTGTCCGGCGGCGCGCATGAGCATGTAGCCCTGCGCGTAGCTGACGATTTTGGAGGCGTAGAGTGCGTCCCGGATGTCGGCAATCAGCGCGGCGCGCTTGGCGGGATGCTTGGCCTGGGGCAGGACGGGGCGGGGGCCCTTGAGTTTGCGGCCCGCCTTGACGCGTTCGTCCTTCATCGCGCTGACGCAGCGGGCGAAGACGGCCTCGGCGATCA
>JAEUHD010000214.1 GCA_016793645.1 Verrucomicrobiales bacterium | reverse complement strand
ACTCAGGGGATTGGCCCCCGGCCTGATGCCCCGGGTCGTGTTCGAGAAGCTGGCCACCCTGCAGATGCTCGACGTGTTGGTCCCCACCACCGACGGGCGGGAACTGCTGTTGGTCCGCCGCACCGAACCGGACCGCGATGTTGCCCTCCTGCTCGAACGACTCGGGCGCACGCTCCCCCCGCAGGCTCCCCCAAAAATCCGGATGCCCTCCCGCACGGCAGTGTAGTGGCGACTTCGGCGTCCGTTGTCCCGTTTACCAGCCACTTACAACTGCCAAACCCTTCAGTAGCGGAAGTCGGGCTAGTTCCGCCAGCGATAGACCGCCGATTCGTCCAGGACGGGAAGGCTGATCACATACCGATTCCCCTGCACCAGGGGGACGCCCGCCACGGGCTTCCATGGGACGGATGCGGACGGAGATGCCGCCGTTTCAATCCGGCCGCCACCCGAGGACACGGGCCAGGACAGGGTCACGTAATCTCCCGAGAGCGACACCTGGAGGGTGGTTCCTGCATCGGCGACCAGCGCTGCGCCGGACGGACTATAAACGCGGATGGCGCGGATTCCCCGGGCGGTTCCCGCCACGGGCGTGATCTTCAGCCGGTGCTCCACCGGGTCCGTTGTTCCGAGAAACAGGGTCTCCCTGGACTCCAGGATGGGCGACACCGGGGGGACCGGCTTGAACGTGGACATGGAGTTGCGGATTACATTCCATTCCACATTGAAATCCTCGGGTGGCGTCTTCTGCGTCTGCGAAAACGCCCACCATGCCGTCACGACCTCGGGCTGCAGGCGGATCCGCCGGGAATTGGAAACAAAGGTCTCGCGTGTGGTGCCGCTGCCATCAAATCCGGTCTTGGTCCCGGTGACGGAGTAGCCGACCACGCCCGAGGAACTGTCGATGCTGTTGATGTGCAGGAGCCATTTCTCCTCCTGAAGCAATGCCTCACTTTGGACTTCGGTAACCCCGGGCATTGGGTAGACGACCCCGTAGGAGGAACTCGCGCGTTCAAATCCATAGAGTTCAGGAATGTCCTTGGGATCCTTGCCATCGACCTGGACGCTGAAGGTGGGCGAATCCGAAGGCGATTCGGGGTCGTAGATCACATCCACCCGGTTTCCGACAAACCGCAGGTCCAGCGCATTGGCGTCCCAATGGATCTCCGAGCCCACCGTGGCCGTCCGGATCCGGGCGTTGTTCCATGGGTCCATCGGGGTGGGAAACGTTCTTCCCAGCAGGTGGGCGCGGAGGAGGATTCGCATGAACTCCCCGCCGTCGTCATTGGTGTGCCACTGGTCCTCCAAAAGGAGGTCGGTCGTCGCCATCCCGTGCATCCGGAGGTATTCCTTCCAGGGGGTCCGGATGTTGGCCCAGGCGTGTCCCGACGCATTGGCCCACTTGGGGAGGGAAACATAATACAGGGTGTAGATGGGGTCCTGGTCGGGGTACCAGGGATTAAGATCCGGGTCGTCGATGGGGACCGAGGGTTCATTGGCCTCCTCGGGGTAGATGGGGTGTGACGGGAACACCAGGACATCCGCAGTGGTCAGTTCCCGAAGCTTTCGATAGAACGGAATGAAATCATTCTTCTCGCCGAGGTCGGGTTCCCCGAAGGCGCCGTAGCTGGTGACCACGACCAGATCGGGTTGCCACTGTCCAATATCGGCCACGGCGGTGCGGGTGAGCTTGGCGGTGTCGAAGGCGACCAGCGCCTTGTTGGTGAAGTAAAAGCCCACGTACGGGAAGGCCTTCTGGAGATCGTTGGCCAGATGGTAGACCCACGGTCGCGTCACATGCGAATTGCCGTAGAACAGCAGTCGGAACGCCGGCCGGTGGGTGGGCGTCCCGGAGTTCAACAGGGTGATGCTGCGTTGTAGGTAGGCGACTTGGGCGGGGTCCGGCTCAAAGGGGGGTAGTTCCAGAAGTTCCCCGAGCACGGGCAGGGTGCCGCAAAGACCCAGGGCGAGGCAGGCGAGCAGACGTCGAAGGGGGCGGGACATGGCGCCGGAGGGTGGGGCTGGGGAGCGGACGGAAGGGATCATGGGAAGTAGTAGCCGGTGATGCCGTCCCGATCAAAGAGCCCCGTGATCCCCAGATCCTCGAGGCGCTTCTTACGGCAGGCCTCCGCGTGTCCGTCGAGGAACATCCCATTCGCGGAGCCCGCGTGTCGTCCGTGGACCTCAAATTTGTTGGTGGCCCGGAACATGTGAAACTGGGTGGCCTCGAAGCCGAGACGCCCGCGGCTGGTGGTGTCGGCCAGGTGCATGTAGTCCGATGGACGTTCCACGGCGCCGACATTCAGAAACTCCCGAAACGTTCCCTTGGTATATTCCTTGGGGGGATCGACCCGCACACCGTAGGTCTGGAACCAGTTGATGAACTTTTTGGGCTTGTAGATGGGGCACACGAAGAGGTCGAACGGCTTGACCGAAGCATTCGTGGACAGGATCGAACCCCAGGTCACCTCCGGGTCCTTGGGCGCCAGCAACTGGATCGTTTCGCCGTTCTCCGCCGCATAGGACAGGGTGGCGATGCCGAGTTGGCGGAGCTGATTCATGCATTGAACGCCCTTCGCCTTCCGCTGGGCCCGGGCCAGGGTTGGAAGCAGCATGCCCGCCAGGATGGCGATGATGGCAATGACCACCAGCAGTTCGATCAATGTAAAACCGCGGATGACCCTCCTGACGACGCCTGCGGAAGTCCAGTCGGAGGCGGGTCCAAGTCTTCTCAGGGAGCGACGCATTTTCGGAAATCCGCCCCGACAGGAGCGCAAAAGGTTGGTTGGTTCAAGGATTGGGAGGCAAATTCGGGACGGAAGCATTCCGAGGGGGTTCGGGAATGCAAGGGGGAAGTTTACGGGGGTTCACGATGCGATGTTACGGGATCGTGAATCCACCGGAATCCGGTTCCCCATCCGGAGGAAACCTCGGAATGGAGGCCCTGAAGCCGCCTATTTTTTCGGGGGCAGCGGATTCAGCGGGATTGCCGGATTGTTCTGCGCGAAATAATTGAGGGACCACTCGGTGGGAAACAACGCCACGGGGTTTCGGTCCGCATCAAAGGCGATCCGGCTTCCGGTCGGCAGGGAGAGGGTGTCCAGATCCTCCGGACTGAGGGTTGTGGGAAGCCATCGCACCGCTTGAAACGGTGCGGATTCCCGGCGGGTTTCCGCGTTGTATTCCGTTTCGAGCCGATACTGCAGCACCTCAAATTGCAGGGGACCCACGGCCGCGAGCAGCGGCACGCGACTGGCCGTGTCCTTGAGATGAAACGCCTGGGCGACGCCCTCCAGGAGAAGCTGGTCGAGGCCCTGCCGGAACTGCTTGAACTTGGCCGTATTGGGATTGTGGAAATACTCGAAGACCTCCGGGGCAAATCGCGGGATCTCGTCGTAACAAATGGCGGGATCGGTGGTGAGCGTGTCGCCAATTCCAAAGCCGTCATGTCCCACCAGGCCGATGATGTCCCCGGGAAATGCCTGATCGACGGTTTCCCGCTCGTTCCCGAAGAGCTTGTGGGAGGAACTCAGGCGGACCTTGCGTCCGGACTGCACGTGGGTGACGACCATGTCCCGCTCAAACCGGCCGCTGACCACGCGCACGAAGGCGATGCGGTCGCGGTGCTTGGGATCCATGTTGGCCTGGATCTTGAAGATGAATCCGGAAAACGTGGGGTGTTCCGGGGTGATCAACGGTGAATCGGAGACGCTCACAAAATGGGAACCGGCGCCGTGGGCCTGGGTGGCCGGCACCGGTGAGGAAGGAATACACGAGACCTGCTTCCCGGCCGAGGTCTTTTGAGGGATCCACGACCGGAGGGCGGCGCGGTTACTTCAGAAACGTCCGGGCTTCGTTCACGACGCGTTCCCATTGGAACGCGGGACCGGGATCCACCTTGTTGGTCTGGACGTGGTAGTGGCCCAGGATTCCCTGGTAGTGGGCCAGGGTCGTTTCCGGAAGTGCTCGGGTCACGACGGAGCCGTCCGGTTCCCGGGGGTAGTCGCAGGGAAGCTTGGGAAACACCCGGCACAGGGTGGCGGTGAGACGGGCGAGGGCCTGGTATTGTTGCGGAGTGAAGTCGTACTGGATGAGTTCCTCGTCCTGGATCCGGCCGGTGACCGGTTCGGGGCGCGCCGGGTGCCCGACAAAATTTGGGGTGTGGAGCTCCGGATTCCCCGCCCATTCCGGGAAGACCAGACGCATGCCGTCTCCGTCGGGAACGTACCAGGATTCCAAGGTTCGCCGCTGGGCCAGCGGAACCGCACCGATGGCGGCGATTTCGATCCCGACGGCACGGGAATTGGACGACGTCGCGTGCCACGCGCGTTCCTTGAGGTCCAGCGTCTGGTAGATCGTGCCGTCCACATCGAGCATGAAGTGGACGCTCAATCCGCGCTGGTCATGGAGCACTTCAAAGCAACGGCGACTGGATCCGCACGCGTCGTAATGCAGGACAAACTGGTCTACGACGCCTTGAAGTTCGGGCAGCGACCAGCCACCTCCCCGCAGATGTTCGAGCTGGTTCGTGGAGAGTCCATCGCGCCGGAGGCCGTAACGGTTCGGGGTGGCGAGGGAGGGTTGCTCGAGGCGGGATTGATCCCAGCTGCTGCGGTCGTAGGGGGCGAAGCGGCGTTCCACCCGGTAGCCATCGTAGCCACCGGGGTCGGTCCAGAGCACAACCGGGGTTCCGGTGTGGAAGAGTTGGCCGGCGGCCATGATTTCGTCGCCGGTGCGGGACAGGGGTTGTCCAGGACGCGGATGGGAGGCGCATCCGGTGATCCACAGGGCCGCCAGGAGTCCCCAGAATCGGGAGAGTTTCCGGATCGCGGTGTCCGCGTTCGTCGTTGGCACGGGACCATTCCGCGGAACCTCCCGTGGGGCGTCAATCGTTCATCCGCGAAACGCTGCAGACTGGCCGAGTGAGGGGGAGGATGACTAGACTGCGTTCCCATGAAACGGACTTGGATACTGGCGGTGGGGTTGATGGTCGGGGTGGCGGGTCGGGCGGAGATCCGGATGGACCGGGTCGAATACCAGGACGGTGCCGCGACCCTGGAGGGATTGGTCGTATACGACGACGCGACGTCGGGTCCACGACCGGGCGTCGTGGTGGTCCATCAGTGGCGGGGACTCGGCGATTACGAGCGGAAGCGGGCGGAGATGCTGGCCCAGCTCGGCTATGTGGCGTTCTGCGCCGACATTTACGGCAAGGGGGTCCGGCCGCAGACCGTGGAGGAGGCGGGGAAGCAGGCGGGACAATACAAGGGTGACCGGGCGCTCCTGCGCAGTCGCGTCCGCGCCGCACTCCGCCAGTTGAAGGGATTGCCCCAGTGCGATCCGGCGCGGAC
>JAEUHD010000206.1 GCA_016793645.1 Verrucomicrobiales bacterium | reverse complement strand
GTGCCCGTGGATGGCCGGGAACCTCCTCCCGGGAAGGACGAGGCGGCCGGGCGATTGCCGGAGCCGGGCATCGTGGCCGCGGAGGGTGCCGATGCCGACGAACCCCACCCGCGCGCCTCCCGGGACTGATAGGCGGTTGCGGAGCCGGGAGCTCCGGCGGTTCGCAGTCGGGAGCTGTCGGGTTTCCAGGCCTGCCCGGGACCCGTCCCGGGGCGGTTGTTGTTCCCGATGTTATTATTGTTCCCGATATTGTTGATCGTGTTGTTGTTGTTGATGTTGATGTTGACGTTGTTGTTGCCGCCGTAGTAGCCGCCGTGGTAGCCCCAGCCTCCGCCAACATAGATGCCCCCGTAGTGCCAATCGCAGTTGTTGGCGACGATCGCCCCGACGGCCACACCGACCCCGAAGGTGATCAGCGGCGTCAGCGGGTTGTAGGTCGGCGGAGGGTAGTAGACGGCGGAGGGGACGTACTGCGGGACGTACACCACCTGGGGATTGGCCGGCTCGATCTGGACGATGGTATTGGTCACCACGACGACCTTGGTCTCCACCGTCTTCTCCATGACCATGTTCGTCACGATCACGATCTGTTGCTCGGAGGTCTTGAGGGTTCCCGCAGCCTGGGCCTTGTTCCTGAGGAGTTGGACGGTGTCCATGACGTCCTTTTGCTGATCCAGAAACGCCTGGCCCAGGTTTGAGGTCCATGTCAGATCCGCATTCAGTTTGGCCAGGGCCGCCGGGATCTTGGCCACGCTCTTGACGTTCACGTCCCAGGACTGCGCATCAATCTTGGGGATGTTGTTGGTGTTGGCCACAAAGCGCGCCGCCTCGACGATCTCCAGGGGATAGCACGCCGCCGGCAACATGATGGACAGCAGTGGGTCGGGATACAGTGCGATCGGACCGAGCAGGGTCTCCAGCTCCGCCTGGCTGCGCTGGGGAGGAGCCGCGGGCGACTGGGCAGCGAGCTGGGCCCACAGTGCGCTGCATGCAAGCAGGGTTCCGATCGTTCTGAGGAACATCAATGCGGAGTTCATGAGTGTGGCGCCGGTCTGGATGAACCGGTGACCGGTCCAGTGGTATCAGGCCCACCCCCGGCTTGCCCAGTCGCGAATCCACGACAGCCGCTTCCCGGTTGACATGTTCACTTTGAGCCTCAAAGTAAATCCATGGACGAGCGACAGGCGGCGGAGCAATTGCAGACGATCCGCCTCCTGATGGAGCGGGCGGCCCTGTATCGACGGGCGCTGGGGCCCACGCTGGTCGGGATTGGGATTCTCGGGATGGCGGCGGGATCCGCGGGGGCGGCGGGCTGGGGGGGGCGGGGGGCTCGGGACTGTGTTCTGTATTGGACCGGGGTGGCGGTTCTGGCCGTGGCGTGGGCGGGGTTCCGGGTGCGGCGTCAGGCCCTCGGGGCGGCGGAGCCGTTCTGGACGCCTCCGACGCGGCGGGTGCTGTCCGCGATGACTCCTCCCATCGCGGTCGCCGTCGTCGGAACGGCCCTGCGGCTGCTGGAGGGCGCGCCTCCGCGGGCGGAGACGCTCTCGGGGGCCTGGATGATCCTGTACGGTCTCGGTCTGCATGCGGCGGGACATTTCACGCTCCGGGGCATCCGGTTGCTCGGATGGGCGTTCATTGCGGCCGGGTTGATCTCCTTGGGGGTGGGACCCTGGGTCGGCGGTCCCGGAATCCGCGAGGCACATCTCGCCATGGCGCTCACGTTTGGCCTGGGCCACCTCGCGGCCGGGGCCTGGCTGCTCCTGGTGGAGAGGAAACGGGACCAGTGAACCCCGAGCCTTTCCTCCAACTGGATCGTGTGGTCCACGAAAAGGGCCGGCTCGCCATGATGGCGGCGCTTGCCGCCACACCGGAATTGTCCTTCACCGAATTGCGCGACCTACTCCAGATGACCGACGGCAATCTGACCACGCACATCCGGACCCTCCAGGAGGCCGGGTTCGTCGCCATTACCAAGGAGTACCGCGACAATCGTCCCCTGACCACGTGCTCCCTGACGACGGCGGGTCGCGCTGCATTCCAGCGCCATATTGAACGCCTCGCGGAAATCGTCGCCCAGGCGCGCCACTCCTGATCCCACCCGTTTCACTCCCCGGAGAGACTCAATTACTTTGCCATTCAAAGCGAATCCACCATGAACCTACTTCGTGCTGATCATCTGGGCATGTGCTTCGGCGTGCGGGACGCCCTGGCGCTGGCGGAGGCCGAGGCCGCGCGGGGGCCGGCGACGATTCTGGGGCAGCTGGTCCACAACGAGCACGTCCTCGCACGCCTCCGGGCGCAGGGGTTGAGGCTTGAAACCGATCTGGCGGTCGTGACGACGGAGACGGTCGTGGTCACCGCCCATGGGACGAGCGACCGGCATCGGGAGGAGATTCGCGCCTCGGGGAGGCGCATGCTGGACGCCACGTGTCCGCTGGTCCACGTGGCCCACCGCGCGCTGGGCGACCTCGTGCGACGGGGGTATCACCCGGTCGTGATCGGACAGCGGGATCACGTGGAGGTTCGGGGACTGACCGGGGACCATCCGCAGTGCGACGTGATCCTGCACGAGTCCGATGTGGATCGAATGGCGCCCCGGGATCGGTTCGGGGTGGTTTCCCAGACAACCCAGCCTTTGGACCGGGTTCGGACACTGGTCGATGTCCTTCGGCGACGGTTTCCGCAGAGCGAGGTCGTGTTCCGGGATACCGTCTGTCTGCCCACCAAGCAACGCCAGTCCGCCGCCGAATCCCTGGCAAGACGATCCGACGTGGTCGTCGTCCTGGGTGGCGCCCACAGCAACAACACGCGCGAATTGGTGGCGACGTGTTTGCGATCCTGTGCCCGGGTCCATCACATCCAGACCGCCGCCGACCTGGATCCGGAGTGGTTTCGGCCCACGGATACGGTGGGACTGACGGCAGGGACCAGCACTCCCGACGACTTGATCCGGTCGGTCGAGGAGCGGCTGCAGGCATTCGCGCGGCGCTCCGTGGCGTCGGAGCCGCTGTCCCTCTCCCCGATCCTCCTGCCTCCGGTTTCCCTTCCGGTGGCTTCCGCATAAATCCGGGCCGGATAAGTCACACTCCTTCTACTGCGGCTGGCTGCACGCCCGTCGGGCGGCGTTGGCCTCGCGTTCCTCACCGGACAGTATGTCCCCCTACAGCCCGGTTCGGAATCGCTTCGGCCGCCTTGCCCGACGGGCATTCGCTGCGCCTCGTGACGAAAGCTTGTGAACGATCCGGGCTAGTTCGGGCGGCGGCAGAGGCGGACGGTGGCCACCGTGATCCCGCCGGCGGCGACCAGCAGGACAAGACCGAGCAGAAATGCGTGGGTGACGACCGCCTTGGCATCCGCGGTCACGTCATCGCCCACCTTCGTCACCCCGGGAAGGGCGCGGTCCAGCGACGCGAGGGTGGCGTTGAGTTCCCTGGCCGCGGCACCAATGCGTTCCGCGGCGGCTCCGTAGTCCCTGACGTCAAACGGATGGGACGGCGTCGAGGACGGGGGCGCGTTGGTGTCCGGGGCCGAGACCGAGCGCACAAAGCCGTCCAGGGAGGCGATGGCGCTCTGCACGGACGTGGCCATGGTGCCTCCGGCGTCCAGGGTTTGCCGCAGTTCGGGCAGCATCTGGCGCAGGCGTCCCTCCTGGGAAACGAGGTCGGAGACCAGATTGGTGCGCTCACGCGTGACTCCGTCGAAGAACTGGTTGATGGCCGCTTCGCGCTCGCTGTGGATCAGCCCGGGAAGCAGTTCGGCGGTCCGTGCGAAGGACTGGGCGGAGGTCGAAACCCCGCTGAGATCCCCGAGGACCTGCCGGGCCTCAGGTTGGGCCGAGATCTGGTAGGTGGTGAGCTCCACCTGCCACCCCAGGAGCAGCGGTGCCCGCTGGGCGTAATAGATTGCCCGCTGGGCGAGGAGACGTGTCTGCTCCACCGCCTGGGTTGCGGGATCCAACCCGGCCAGCGGATCGAGGTACAGGAGGTTGAAGATGCTGGTGCTCTTCCGGGCGGCGGTGGGGGCGCGATTTTGTCCCAAGGCCTCCGCAAGTTCCGGCAGTCGCACCGCTGCGACGAACTCGGTGCCGGCAAACTTCCGCCGGTATTCGTCGAGGGTCGATTTCAGGTCATGGGCCTGTTCCGGGGACAGGTAGGGTGACAGTACCTTCCAGGCCTCCGCTTCCAATCGGACATGGGCCTCGAGAAGAGGGCGGGCCGCGGTCCCGAACCGTTTACCCACCCACTCGTCCTCAATGAAATAGCGCGACAGGGTGGCCAGGACCGCCAGGTCCACCGCGTCCAG
Organism: Verrucomicrobiales bacterium; assembly: GCA_016793645.1. Taxonomy (GTDB): domain Bacteria; phylum Verrucomicrobiota; class Verrucomicrobiia; order Limisphaerales; family UBA9464; genus UBA9464. The sequence goes on along the minus strand of JAEUHD010000206.1, from coordinate 29,080 downwards.
CAGCGGATTTTCCCCCGTCGCGTCGATGTAGGCCGCGGTTCCCTGAAGCAGCTTCCATTGCAGGCCTGCCTGCCGGGCCTCCGGGGTTCCCACCTGTCTTCGAAACGCGTCCGCGGCGTTGGCCACGGCGCCGACGTACACGTCCGCGGATCGCATGACTTCCGACTGGAGGATGTCGAACGCATTGGTCGCATTGGAACCGTCATTCTTGCCCACCAGCGACTCGAGCATGGTCTTCGTCTGGACGGTCTCGTTCTTCACCAGGCGGCACCCGGAAGTGGGCACTGCAAGAAGCACCCCAAGCACCATTCCGGTCAGCCCGAGCGGAACGCACGGAAACCGCCGGAACCCATGATCGCCGGCATGCACCTTCATGCGCCGACGCTAGGGGAGCTTGCCCCGGGGAGGCGAGATTTCCCGATGGGTTCCTCCAGGACCGGCACCCCATCCCGGCCGCGGTTTCGTGACCGGGTTTGCAATCGGGCCGTCCCCGTGGCGTCATCGGAGCGAAAGGTTCTCCCATGATCCACGTCCTCGCCCTGACGCAACTCGCCTTCCTGACCCTGGGTGTCGTGTTGACGCGGATCCTCTACCGGGCTCATGGGAACACCGTGCCGTCGGAGTTCGTGGAAATCGTCATCCACCAGTGGTACTGGCTGTTTGCGGCCCCGCTGGTCTGGATCGCCTTCGCGAAGATGTCCGAGCACTTCAATCGCTTTCCCTTCACCGTCCGCGTCGCCCAGGGCCTCGGGGTGTCGTTGGCGGTCGTCGCGTTTCTGTTCTTCGTGGGGACTTCGTTCCGATCCTATCCCTGACCGGGAGGAACGGGTGCTTCGGGGGCGGACACGGACTCGGCCGCCAGGCGCTGGCGTTCCGCCGCGCGGGCAAACGGGTAGTACACGGCCATCGCGAGAACGATGGACACCGCTCCCCAGACCGCCGCCCGCCAGTCGTTTCCGGTGACCAGATAATGGCCGATGATGGGCGGGGTGGTCCAGGGCACGCCGACCGAGGGCCGGCGGATCAGTCCCCATTCCATGAGGAGATAGCTGCCGGTGGTCAGCATCAGGGCATTGAGCAGGTAGGGCACCATGAACACCGGATTGAGGACGATGGGGAATCCGAAGAAGATGGGTTCATTGATGCCGAAGATCTGGGTGGGCAGGGAGACACGGCTGATTTTCCGGTAGCCGGGCTCCCGGGAGTTCAACATCACCAGGGCGAGGGCGAGGGTGGCACCGGTGCCCCCCACGTTGACAAAGCTGGTGAAGAACCCGTTGGCCGTGATGTAGGGCAGCGGTTGTCCGTGCGTCGCGGCCGCAGCGTTGTCCGTCAGGTAACCGAGGAAAATCGGCGCCACGATGGCGTCCATGGTGTTGTCCCCATTGATCCCGACCGACCACAGCAGGGTCACGAGAAAGGCGTACACAAGAATTCCCGGAAGGGTGTTCAGGGCGAAGACGAGAGGGGACAGGGCCTTCTGGATGCCCGCGTTGATGTCCACTCCCAGCACATACCGGACGACCCAGAACGCCAGGATCAGCGTGAGGAACGGGGTCAGTGAGAGAAAGGACTCGTACACCACCTCCGGGACATTGCGCGGAAGCCGGATCACGAGGTTCTGGTCCGTGAAAAACTTCTGCACGCGCGCAGTGACCAGGGCCACGAGGATGGCGGTGAACAAGCCCTGCGAACCCAGACCGGGCATCTGGAGGAACCACTCCTGGTCCGCTTCCCGGTAGCCCATCTGGATCATCAGGAAGACGACCGTCGCCATGGAGGCGCTGACCACCGCCTCCTGCCGCATCTGCTTGCCGAGGTCGTAGGCGACGGCAAAGCAGGCGAAGACGGCGATGAGTCCGAACGTTGCGGTCATCGGCACCTTGAGCAGGGGAAGCCAGGGGGCGATGCGTTGTTCCCATCCGGAGATGGGCAGGTTGGCCACCACCATGAACAGACCCCCGATGATGGTCAGGGGAACCACCGAGACCATGCCGGCCCGGATGGCGGACAGGTAGGGATTGTCCCCGAGCGCGGTCAGCACCGGGATCACCCGCCGGTTGAGGAAACCCATGGACGCGGCCTTCATGGTGCGAACGTCCTTCCGAAGTAAACGCAGGCTTCCGCGCCCGATCCGACCCGGACCAGTTCCGAGAATCCCAGGGCCTTGTAAAAACCCATCGCCCGGGTGTTGGCCTGGAATACACCGAGATGGGCGCCCGGAGACCCCTTGCGTCGAAGCCGATCCATCACGTCCTCCATCATGCGCCGTCCGAACCCGCGGCCCTGGGCGCGCTCCAGCAGGTCGATGTGGAGATGCGATGGGTATCGTTCATACGGTTCCGGACAGTAATAGTCCGGATGATGGTACCAGGAATAGACCTGCTGCACGCGGGTCCAGCCCGCCGGATCCCCCGAGGGCTCCGGATGGCTCGCGCACAGCCGGGGTCTCCATTCCGCCTCATAGCGGGCGAAAAACTGCCGCGAATCCAGGGCGGCCAGCGCATAACCACAAACCCCTGCGGCGTCCTCCAGGATCAGGCTGAACTCGGGCTCGAACGCGAGATACGGACCCACAAACACCCGGCCCAGCGCCTCCGGATCCTCCCGGTAGAACGGCTCCCCGTCCGCGCCGAAGTTTCCCGTCTTGAGACACACATGGTAGGCGCCGGCTTCGTCGCCCGGACGGGCGGGGCGGATCTGAACTTCGCTCATGGGGAATTTTGGGAAATGCCGGGGCGACCCGCGGCAGCGGCCTCGGGAGAGGGAGTGAACGAACCGTCCGGATGCGCCTGCAGCAATCCCTGAAGCCTCGCCACCAGGCCTCCGCGGTAGGTCTGCGGACGATGGAAGTCCGATTCGAATGGAACGGTGTCCAGAGCGGGATCCGACCGATGCCGGACGAACCGGGCGAGGAGATCCAGTTCCTCGCGCAATTCCCAGATCCGGCGGTTCAACGCGTGGAACAGCGGACGGCGGCGCAGTTCTGTCATGCGAACGCAGGTGTCCCGGAGCCGTCCGGACAGCGACTCGAATGCCTGGAGGTCCGCGCCCCAGTCGCTTCGCGGCTTTGAGATCAGCCGCTGCGTCACGGCCCACAATTCCACCGCCGCGTCCCCGTCCTCGTACGGCAGGTAGTAGCAGTCCCCCAGCAGCATCAGGTCATCGAGCTTAAGCGGGGCGGCGACCGTTTCGAAATGCGGGAGCCACTCCGCCATGGCCGCGCGGTAGGCGGCTCGTGGGTTCCAGGAGCCGTCGGACCGGAGGTAGTCCACAAAGGTGCGGAACGGGACGAAGTTGAGGGGGAACTCGGTGTTGGGATTCAGCAGGATCCCGGAGACCGCCCCGCGCAGGGCGGGGGGACGTCCTGAATAGGGGCCGCAGAAAAAGCGGTGTCCGTCGTAGTCGTTGGCCTGGAGATTATCCCAGATCACCACCGGACGCCGGAGCACCGATTCGAGTTCGCGGACGTGCTCCACCGTAATCTCGCGGGAGATGATCTCGGGTCCCGTCCAGAAGACTCCGATCGCCGGATCGAGTTCACGTCCCACGACGCCCAGGTAGTCGGGGCCGCCCAGTTCCCGAAGCGCCATGCGACCGCAATACGGGGTTGGGCAAAACAGGAACCGGGACTGCGGGTTCCGGGTGAGGGTCCAGCGGTACACGTCATTGACGACGTCGCATTGCGCGGCCGCGAACGATCCCCAGCGCTGGCGATCCCCGGGGTCCATGACATCCGGAATGTCATCGAACAGGAGGCAGAAATCCCGGCACCCCAGATCCAGCAGTTGGCGGATGCGCCCCCGGAGCGCGGCGCGGTCGGAGTCGCTCGAAAAGCGGATGTCGAGGCCGGGACCCAGCGCATACCAGAAGCGGACCCCGTGGTTCCGGCAGGATTCAATCCGGGAGCGCAACTCCTCGGCATCGTCCTGCGGATAGGGCTCCCTCCACAAGGTCCGATGATGAACGTCATCCTTGGGACCGTACACATAGGTGTTCAGGCCCCAGGCCTTCATCCAGGACAGCAGTTCCCGGCGTTCCGGAAGGGTCCAGGGAACGCCATAAAAGCCCTCGATGACCCCGGACAGGAATGTGTCGTCGGCCGGGGTGTTCATGCGGGGGGACGTGGGGCGGGATCCCGCGGGGAATCGCTCGCCGGCCCCGGGGTGCGGCGACGGCTCAGCGGGTCGGGAGACCGGTCATTCAAAGATGATTTCGCCATCCACCTTGGTCCGCTCATGGAACGCGGCGGTGAGGGACGCGGTCACGGGGCCAGGCCTGCCGTCCCCGATGACGCGTCCGTCCACGCGGACCACGGGAACGATCTCCGCCGCGGTCCCGGTGAGGAACATTTCGGCGGCGTTATAAATGTCGTACCGGGTCAGGTTGGGTTCACCGGAGGTGATGCCGAGTCCTGTTGCACACTTGAGCACCGTGTTTCGGGTGATGCCGTAGAGTGCACCCGCGCTGAGCGGGGGCGTGTACAGGCGGCCCTTCTGGATGATGAAGATGTTGTCGCCCGTGCACTCGGCCACGAAGCCCTCGCTGTTCAACATGATCGCCTCCTCCACCCCGGCGTTGTTCGCCTCGATGCGGGCCAGGATGTTGTTGAGGTAGTTGAGCGATTTGATGGCCGGGTTGACGGAATTCACCAGGTTGCGCGTGGTCGGCACCGTGATGATCGTCAGGCCCTCCTGATAGTACTTTTCAGGATAGAGCTGGATCGTGCTGGCGATGATGACCACCGAAGGCTTCGGGCAGCGCCGCGGATCCAATCCCAGCGTCCCCTTGCCGCGCGTGACGATCAGGCGGATGTAGCCTTCGCGGAGTCCGTTGGCGCGGCAGGTCTCCACGCAGGCGCGCATCATCTCCTCCTGCGTCATCGGAATGTCGAGCAGGATGGCCTTGGCCGACCAGTAAAGCCGTTCGATATGTTCGCGCAGCTTGAAGATCCGGTTGTGGTACATCCGGATGCCTTCGAATACGCCGTCGCCATAGAGCAGTCCGTGATCGAACACGCTGATCTTGGCATGGGCCTCGTCGAGGAACTCTCCGTCAATGTACACCTTCATGGTCGAAGTCCGGAGACCCTAGGCGACCGTGACGAGGCGGTGCAAGCCGCGGGACGATTCCCCGACGGAATCGCCCCCGTTGGTAGTCCCGCCTTCAGGCGGCTCGGGGCGGTGAACGGCGGTTCGGTCAGGGAATTGCAGAACCCATGAGCCCTGGTTCATGGACCGCGGCGGGGTCGTGTCCAAACACCCCCGAAGGATTCAGCGCCGGATCCGGAGGCGCCCTGACTATGGGTTCACCCGGACGCCGTCCTTGGACCATTCCGTCAGCAGCTTCTTGCTGCGGGACGACAGCGGGTTGTCCTTGATGAAGAGCTGCAGGTACGGGGCGAAGCCGCGGGGACCCGCCACGTCATTGGTGATCCACGCGTTGAGGGGCGTCAGGTCCCGGATGCGATTCTTCTCAAGGAACAGGAACGAGGGGGCCCGGAGGCCCGCCAGCGGGGTCACGTCGGAAATCTGATTCCCCGAGAAGGACACGCTGCTCAGTCCGCGAAGCCGTTCGACCCCGGCGATCGATTTCAGGCTGTTCCGTTCCGCGTACAACGTGACCAGTCGGGGCAGGTTGGTGACCGCGGCAATGGAGGTCAGCCGATTGTCGCCGAGGTACAGGGATGCCAGGTTGGTGAGCGCGGCCAGCGCGGCCGCCTCCTTCACCTGGTTGTGGGACAGTTCAATGTATTGGAGCGCGGGAACGGTGCCCAGGACCGAGATGTCCGTGATCTTGTTGCTGCTGAGAATCAGCAACTGCAACTGCTTCAACCCGCGAAGGGGCGAAAGGTCCGTGATGCGGTTCCCGGCGAGTTCCAACGACGCGATGGCCTTGCAGTGCTCGAGTCCGGACAGGTTGGTGATGCCCCTGAAATTGCCCACCACCACGGAAACCTGGGCCACATCGGACGGAGTGAGGGCATTGGTGGTATTCCGCTTGGAGAACACCTGTTGCCGGACCGCAGCCTCCAGTTGCGGATCCACGAATGCGGGGGGTTCGTTGGTGCCGTCGGCGCGGGCCGAACCGGCCAGGGCCAGCGACAGGAGGGGGAGCAGGGTGAGGGCGCGGCGGAGCATGTGAACCATGGGACGGGCGTATTTGGTAGGGCTGAGACCCACCGTCAAGACGCTTCCGCCGGCATCGGCATTCGACCGGAGGGTCCCCGGGGGGGGCGGGCCACCCATTTTGGCACGGTCCCCCTACCGGGATGCCGCCTCCCGGGCCCACCGATCCGCGGCAAGAATCTCGTCCAAACCCGGGTGGGTGACCACCGCATGGGTCTCCATGACGCGGCCCACCGTTTCCCAGATCCCGGGGAAGGAAAGCTCACGCCGGCAAAAGCGCTCCACGGCGATTTCGTTGGCCGCATTGAGCACCGCCGGGAGTGTCCCACCCACCTCCCCGGCGCGCCGGGCCAGGGAGAGGGCGGGAAACCGGACGGGATCGGGATTCTCAAAGGTCAGCGAACCCAGGCGTGCAAAATCGGTTTGCACCCGCTGGCTCGGCAGGCGATCCGGGTGGCAGAGCGCAACCTGGATGGGAAGGCACATGTCCGGGGTGGACAACTGTGCCACGATCGAGCCGTCCACGAACTCGACCATGGAATGGACCACGCTTTGGGGATGGACGATCACGTCCACCCGGTCCATTTCGATATCGAACAGCCACCGGGCCTCGATCATCTCCAGCCCCTTGTTGAACAGGGTCGCGCTGTCGATCGTGATCTTCCGTCCCATCACCCAGGATGGATGCTTCAGGGCCTGCTCGACCGTGATCCCGGCGAATGCCTCCCGCGGGGTGGTCCGAAACGGTCCCCCGGACGCGGTGAGGATCAGGCGACGCACGGAGGAGGGGGGGCGGTCGCCGAGGCACTGGAAGATGGCGGAATGCTCGCTGTCCACCGCCAGAACCCGGACCCCGTGTCGTCGCGCTTCGGACATGACGATCTCGCCGGCCATGACGAGGATTTCCTTGGAGGCGACGGCGATGTCCTTGCCCGCCCGGATGGCCGCGAGGGCCGGTGCCAGGCCCGCCGTGCCGACGATGGCAATCAGGACGATGTCCGCCTCGGGCAGGGTGGCCAGGGTCACCAATCCGTCGGTTCCGGAGTGGACCGCGATTTGTGGGAGACGGGATGCCAGGGCGGCAGCTGCGGAGGGGTCCTGAAGCGACACCGCCTGCGGCCGGTGACGGACGGCCTGTTGTTCGAGCAGGGTGGCGTTGCCTCCGGCCGCAAGTCCGATGAGGCGCAGTTGATCCGGCAGGTCCTCAACGACCTTGAGCGTGCTGGTGCCGATGGATCCGGTGCTTCCCAGCAGAACGACGTTTTTCATGCGCGGCATGGCGGATAAGCCGGGGACAGTGACCGGCCGCCCCGCCGACGGTCAATGCGTCAGCACATGTCGGAGATAGAGGTACAGCAGGGGGGCGTTGAACAGCGGACTGTCGATCAGGTCCAGGATGCCGCCGATTCCGGGAAACAGCCGACCGGAATCCTTCGCCCCGGCTTCGCGCTTGAAGGCGGACTCGATCAGATCGCCCACCACGGCGCCGAGGCTGAGGATGAGTCCAATGGCCAGGGCGTGGCCCGGATTCATTTCCTTCAACCGTCCGCCTGCGAAATGGGCCATCAAGAAGCTGGCGCCGGTGGAAACCACCACGGCACCCACAAATCCCTCCCAGGTCTTCCCGGGGCTGATCCGGGGGATCATCTTGTGGCGGCCGATCAGCGAGCCGACGCAGTACGCCCCCACGTCGGAGAACTTTGTGACGATCAGCAGGTACAGCACATAAAACCGGCCGTCCACGCCGTCCAGATAGTTGATCTTCTGGATGAAATTCAGCAGCCACGGCACGTACATGAGTCCGAGCAGCGTGGTGGCGATGGCCACGATGCCGTTTGGATTGCGCGAATCGAACAGTTGGCGCAGGCAGAGTCCGAGGACGAACAGCACCAGCACGCCGGTCTCGAAGTCATTGGGCTTGCCCGGGCCGAGTTGGAATCCGCGGGCGTGGGTCACGTAGTAATGGGTGCTGGCCATCAGGGCGACCCCCGCGCACAGCCCCCAGCCACGGAAGCAGACCAATCCGCGCTGTTCCACGAGGCCGTAGAACTCCCAGAGTCCGGCGGCGGCCAGGCCCGTGACGAGCAACAGGAAGACGTAATTCGCCACCACGGGATGGGTGGAGAAGATCGCGGTCAGAACGATGGTCCAAAGCACGAGGGTGCTTGCGAGCCGGCGGACGAAGGTTTGTCCCTTGGTCAACGGCTTTGGATTCGAGGGGGGAACCGTTGGAGCCGAGGACATGCCGCGCTGTTGCTACCAATCCGCGGACTCGGAAGGAAGGATGGATCGCCGCCCAACGGCGGTTCGATGCGACTATTCTCCCAGAAAGCGTCGGGCCGCCGCGGGGAACTGGTCCATGTCCACCACGGTCAGGAAATCGATGGTCCCGAATTCGCGGTCAATGGCCGGCGGACCGCAGATCTTGGCGCCGAAGGAGAGATAGGCGCGCAGCAGTTTGGGAATCTTGGGAGTCGTCGCCGCGGGGGAATCGAGACCGCACCGGAAGGGCGGGAGCGGTTCCGTCCGGAACGCCGGTTCGACCAGGTGGTCGCGGCTCAGCTCCCGGTAGGCCGCAGCCCCGACTGAGGGGTCCTGGCTGGTGAGGGAACTGCATCCCACGAAGTAGCGGGCTCCGTGGCGCCGCCCGTACTGGGCGACTCCCTGCCAGAGCAGCCCCAGCACGGGGAGGTTCCGGTGCTCGCTGTGGACGCAGGCGCGTCCCAGTTCGACGATCTGATGCTGCACCGGGCGGAACGGGGTGAAATCGAACTCCTGCTCCGAGTAGAACCCGCGATTGCGGGCCGCGCTGGTGCCGCTCTGGAGCCGGTAGGTCCCCACCACTTCGCCGGACGCCTTGTCCTCCACCAGCAGGTGGTCGCAGACCGCGTCAAACGGATCCTCGTCCCGAAGCGTGGCGTAGGACTGTTCCAGTCCCTCGTTGAGTTCGAGATTGAAGACGATGAACCGAAGGGTTTGAGCCGCGCGGAGGTCCTCGGCGGTCTCGGCCATGCGCATGCGGTAGGGCGTGTCGGAGCCGGTGCGCGCGAGCATGCGCGAACCAAGCTCCCCACGCTCGGGGCCGGCCGGGGCCGTGTCAGGAACCGACGTCATCCTGCTCATGGATGAATCCTGCCGGGCCGCGTGGCAAGCCTGCACGTGAATTTCGCGAGGGCCTGCGGTGACGGTCCCGTGGCGGATCCTACGAGGCCAGCGCCCCCTTGGCCGCATCCTCCTGGGAGGGTTTCTGCTGGGTGAAGGACAACTTTTCCTTGTCGGCCGTGACGTAGACCGGTTCGCCCTCGGTGAGGGTTCCGCGCAGAATTTCCTCGGCGAGCGGGTCCTCGAGATACTTCTCCACGGCGCGCCGCATGGGCCGGGCGCCGTATTGGGGATCGAATCCCTTCTCGATGAGAAACTCGCGGGCCTTTTCGTCGAGGTTCACCGGGACATTGCGCCGGGCGATCCGCGCCAGGATCTTCTTCACCTCGAGCTCCAGAATCTGGATGAGTTCGGGCTTTCCGAGGGTCCGGAAGACGATGATGTCATCCAGGCGATTGAGGAATTCCGGCCGGAAGAACTTCTTCGCCTCGTCCAGGATCCGGCCCCGCATGATTTCGTAATCCTGGCTGTCGCTCTGCTTGGCGAATCCCATCGTGGTGTTCTTGCGCAGCACGTCGGAACCCACATTGGAGGTGAGCAGGATGATCGTGTTGCGAAAATCCACCTGGCGCCCGAGCGAATCCGTCAGTTTCCCCTCCTCCAGGATCTGGAGAAGCATGTTCATGACATCGGGGTGCGCCTTTTCGATCTCGTCGAAGAGAACCACGGAATACGGCTGGCGGCGGACCTTTTCAGTCAGTTGCCCGCCCTCCTCATAGCCGACATAGCCCGGCGGCGAGCCGATGAGGCGGCTCACGGTGAACTTCTCCATGTACTCGCTCATGTCGAGCTGGATGAAGCTCTGGGCGGAACCGAACATCTGCTCCGCCAGGGTGCGGGCGAGCAGGGTCTTGCCGACGCCGGTGGGCCCCAGCAGGGCGAAACAGCCGATTGGACGCTTGGGATCCTTGAGGTCCGCCCGGGCGCGCCGGAGGGATTTTGCCAGGGACGTCACGGCGTCCCTTTGCCCGATCACCACCTTCTCCAGTTCCTGCTCCACCATGAGCAGTTTCTGGGTTTCGGTCTGGCCCATGCGCTGGAGCGGAATCCCGGTCCACTTTGCGACCACCTGCAGGATGTCGTCCTCCCCCACCTGCACGCGGCGCTCGTCCTTGTTGGTTTTCCACTCGCTGAGGATCTTCTCCAGCCGGTCCTTGGTCGCCTTCTCCCGGTCGCGCAACTGGGCGGCCCCCTCAAAATCCTGATCCTTGATGGCCTGTTCCTTCTTCTGCTTCACGGCCTCGATTTCGGCCTCGATGTCCTTGACGTCGGGGGGGCGTTGCATCGCGGCAATCCGCGCCCGGGCGCCCGCCTCGTCCATGACGTCGATGGCCTTGTCGGGGAGATACCGCGCCGTGATGTAGCGGTCCGAAAGCCGGACGCAGGCGGTGATCGCCTCGGGGGCGAATTCGGCCTTGTGGTGCTCCTCGTACTTCGGCTTCAGGCCGTTGAGGATGGTGATCGCGTCCTCGACGCTCGGGGGTTCCACCTTGACGGTCTGGAAGCGGCGTTCGAGGGCGGAATCCTTTTCAATGTATTTCCGGTATTCGTTGAGCGTGGTGGCTCCGACGATCTGGAGTTCCCCGCGGCTCAGCGCCGGCTTGAAGATGTTGGAGGCATCCATGGTGCCCTCGGCCGACCCGGCCCCGACGATGGTGTGCAGCTCGTCGATGAAGAGGATGATGTTCCGCGCCTTCTTGATCTCGTCCATGACGGCCTTGATCCGCTCCTCAAACTGGCCGCGGTACTTCGTCCCGGCCACCATGAGCGCGAGATCCAGGGTGATCACCCGGCGCTCGGCGAGCAGTTCGGGAACGTTTCCGCGGGCGATCTCCTGCGCGAGTCCCTCCACAATGGCGGTCTTGCCGACACCGGCTTCGCCGAGGAGCACCGGATTGTTCTTGGTGCGGCGGCAGAGGATCTGGATGACGCGCTCGATCTCCGGCTGGCGCCCGATCACGGGATCCATCTCCCCCTTGCGCGCGAGTTCCGTAAGGTCCCGTCCGAAGGCCTTCAGCGCGGGCGTCTTCACCGCCTTGCGGCCCTCCTCGGACTTACCGGCCTTCACCGGTTCACTGGGGGCTTCGGCGCCCTCCTCGCCCTCACCCGGCTGGAAGCCCGGATCGAGTTCCTTGAGGATCTCCTGCCGGCAGGCCTCGATGTCCACATCCAGGGTCTTGAGCACCTTGGCCGCGACCCCGTCGCCTTCGCGCAGCAGACCGAGCAGGATGTGCTCGGTGCCGACGTAGGTGTGGTTGAGTGCCTTGGCCTCCTTGGCGGCCAGGGCGAGCACCTTCTTGACGCGCGGCGTGTAGGGGATGTTGCCCGAGGACTTGTTCTCGTTCCCGCCGGTGCGCACCTCCTTCTCCACCTCCTGGCGGACGTTGTCCAGATCGAGCCCCATGCGCTGGAGCACGTTCACGGCAACCCCCTGTCCCAGCTTGATCAGGCCAAGGAGCAGGTGCTCCGTGCCGACGAAATTGTGGTTGAAGCGGTCGGCCTCCTTGCGGGCCAGGGCCAGCACCTGCTGGGCCCGCGGCGTGAAGTTGTTCAAGTTCTCTTCGCTCATGACTTCGATGGCGGGGTTTCCGGACCTCCTGGATCGCTCGCCGATGGAATCTGGGGAATTGGCGGCAGCAGGTCAAAATATCTTGCGGACGGGTGCGCCGGCATCGGTCAGGCGACCTGGGGCGGCGGCGTCCGGGGCGGCTCGGGGCTGGGAACCCCCGCCATGCGGGACCGCAACATGGAGGCCCGGACGGAATCGCGCTGCTCGGCGTCGAGCTTGCCCGGATGCGCGATCTGGAGGTGGGCCGGCTGGCTGGAGAGGAACAATTCGTCCACGAAGGCCCGCTCAATGGGGCCGAACATTCCGAGATCCGCCCCCAGTCGAAGCAGGCTCAGCAGATTCATGGTCTCCTTTGAGGAAATGCTGTGGGCATGTCGGAGAATGCCGTAGGCGCGTCCGATATGGTTCAGGAGCACGGTCGGCTTCTTCTCCATCTGTGCGAGCCGCGCGTTGTCCTCGTGCTCAATGATCTGCAGGACCACCTTGTTCAGGCGGTCCACAATCTCCCCCTCGGATTCCCCCAGGGTCTGCTGGTTGGAAACCTGGAAGATGTTCCCGAGCGCCTCGGTGCCCTCCCCGTACAGGCCGCGGACCGCCAGGCCGAGCTTGTTGACGGCCTGGATGATCTGGTTGATCTGCTCCGCGAGCACCAGTCCCGGGAGGTGGAGCATGGCGCTCACCCGGATCCCCGTTCCCAGGTTGGTGGGGCAGGCGGTGAGGTAGCCGTACTCGTCGGAGAAGGCGAATTCCATCCGCTCCTGCAGGGACGTGTCCACGCCTTCCAATGCCAGCCACGCCTGATTCAACTGGAGTCCCGGGCGGAGAGCCTGCATCCGGAGGTGATCCTCCTCGTTGACCATCACGCAAAGGCTTTCCTCATGGTTCAGGACGAGCCCGCTGCCTGCGTTCTTTTGGGCGTGATCGCGGCTGATGAGGTGGCGCTCGACCAGCACCTGCTTGTCGAGGGCCGTCAGCTTGTCCATGCCCTCGGCAAACGGGGTCGGGGACATCTGGGGCAGCTCCGCCACCGCCGGCACGAGAAGCTCAAAGGCCTTCATGCGGTCGGCTTTCCGCGCGTGACCGGGGAAGGGAAGCTGCGTCAGATTCCGGGCAAGACGGACGCGCGAGGACAGGACGATCTTGTCGTTCGGACCGCTCCGACGGCAGGCATCGGCGGCAGGGATGAGGAATTCGAGGATCTTCATCGGTTGAAGTCGGGGGGGATGGGTCTCAATCCGCGGAATTCCTGGCCTGTTTGATCTGATCGCGAAGGGTGGCGGCGGTCTCAAAATCCTCCCGCCCGATGGCCGCCTTCAGGTCGGATTCGAGTCGGGACAGTTCCGCCTTCTGGGCCGCCGCCTTCCGGAGCGCCGGGGGAACCTTGCCCTTGTGCTGGGTCCCCTTGTGCATGCCCTTGAGCAGGGCACCGAGTCCTTCGGCGAAGACCTCATAGCACCGCGCGCATCCCAGGCGGCCCGTCTTCTTGAAGTCCGCCTGGGTGAATCCGCAGCTCGGACACGCCACCTCGTTGCCGGCCGCGGCGTTGGCCTCCTCCATCTTCTGGGAAGCCCCCAATCCCAGGAGCAAATCCGCGATCGAGAATCCGGTGGGGTCGTTCACCCCCTTCTCCTTCGCGCACGCCTCACAGAGATCCACCTTCTTGACCTCGTTTTCGACGATCTGAGTGAGATGGACCGTGGCCGCGGCCTTCTTGCAGAACTGGCATTGCATACCCGTAGGTCCGCACAGTCCGGGCGAAGGGTCTCGAAGTCAAGGTGACCGGGGGGACGGACGGCTTGAGTTCCCCACGCCTCCTGGGAAACAGTCCGCCGCATGCACGGCCGCTTGTCGGACAAGGTGGTGGTCATCGTCGGTGGAACCAGCGGACTCGGCCGGTCCGCGGCGCGGGCCTGCGTCCGCGAGGGCGCCCGGGTGGTCGTGGTCGGGCGGAGTCCGGACAAGGCGGCGGCGCTCGCCGCGGAACTCGGCGACCCGGTGCGGATCCTGGCCGCGGATGCCACGGAGCCCGCGACTGCGGAACGCGCGGTGCAACTCGCCCGGGACACCTGGGGCACCTTGGATGCGCTGTACCACGTGGCGGGAGGCAGCGGACGCCGCCACGGGGATGGCCCGCTGCATGAACTCACGGATGAGGGATGGGACTACACCCTGAATCTGAACCTGACTTCCCTGTTCCACTCCAATCGGGCCGCGGTCCGTGCCTTTCGCGATCAGGGACGCGGCGGAAGCGTCGTCAATTGCGGCTCCGTCCTCGGCTTCTCCCCCTCGCCGCGCTTTTTCTCAACCCATGCGTACGCCGCCGCCAAGGCGGCCATTCTCGGACTCACCCGGTCCGCCGCGGCCTATTACGCCCCCCAGAACATCCGCTTCAATGCGGTCGCTCCCGCCCTGGTGGCGACTCCGATGTCCGAACGCGCCCAGGGCGATGAGGCCATCCTGAACTTCGTACGAACCAAACAGCCGCTCGACGGGGGGCGGATCGGGCATCCGGAGGATCTCGACGCCGCGGTGGTCTGGCTCCTTTCCGGGGAAAGCCGGTTTGTTACGGGACAGGTCATCGCCGTGGACGGCGGATGGAGTGTCACGGAAGGATGACCCGGGCGGGGGAAAAACCCTGGTGCCGGACTGAACCCAATTGCTGATGGAAACGAAACCGTATCGCCTGGGCCTCGACCTGGGGGGGACCAGCGTCAAAGCCGTCGCCGTGGCCGAGTCCGGGACTCTCTTGGAGCGATTCCATGAGCCCTTTGATTTGGGGGAGAAGCTCGGATTTGCCCGGGCCGTCCGCACGGTGGTGGCGCGGGCGACGGCCGTCCACGGCTCCCCGCGCGGGATCGGTCTCAGCGCCCCGGGGATCGCGTCCCGGGATGGACGCTCCATTGCCTCCATGCCCGGACGTTTTGAGGGGCTGGAAGGTCTGGATTGGAGCGAGCACCTTGGCCGTCAGGACGGGGTGCCCGTGCTCAATGACGCCCAGTCGGCCCTTCTGGGGGAGGTGGCCTTCGGGGCGGCCCGGGGCGCGCAGAACGTCGTCTTGCTGACCCTGGGGACCGGCGTGGGCGGGGCTGCGATGGTGGATGGGCATTTGCTCCGGGGCGCCGTGGGCAAGGCGGGACACCTTGGGCATGTCTCCCTGGACCCGGAAGCCCCCCCGGATATCTGTCGAACGCCCGGAAGCCTCGAGGACGCCATGGGCAATCACAACATCACCGCACGCACCGGCGGCCGGTTCGCCACCACCCATGATCTGGTCCGCGCCTATGAGGCGGGGGACCCCTTCGCCGCGTCGGTCTGGATTCGGTCCGTACGGGCGCTCGCGGCGGCCATCGTCTCGTTCGGCAACGTGCTCGACCCGGAGTTCGTGATCCTGGGCGGAGGGGTGGCACGCAGCGGCGAAAGCCTGTTTCGTCCGCTGCGATCCCTGCTCGACGAATGGGAGTGGCGTCCGGGCGGACACGGACTGAAGCTCGTTCCTGCGGAGTTGGGCGAATGGGCGGGGGCCTACGGGGCCGCGCGGAATGCGGGTCAACGCAGTTCGCCCGCCTGAATTCGCGACCGGATTCCGGACTGGACCGCGAACAGGCTGGCTCCGATTCCGGCTCCAAATCCCGCTCCGTATAGGAGTCCCCACGCAAGCTTGCCGGAGGTCCCGCGCAGGAGGCCGTGGACATAGTCCCCGAGGAAATAGCCGGCGGCATTGCCAATGAAGAGATACAGCGCGGTGTCGGTCCAGAGCCGGGGCGCCCCAAAGGCGTGGCATAGGACGAGCGCAAACAGGGCGGTCCCCCCCATGGCTCCGGTGATCTCCCCGCTGCGGTTGGGCATGGCAATCCACGAGGCGATCCACACGGCCGAATAGGCGGCAAACGCGAGGGCGAAACAGGCGAGGAAGCGTCCACGGTTCCCGGAGCCGATCACCAGCGGAGCCAATAGTACTCCGGCCAACAGAATGAACGTGACCGCCCAGGCGACGAAGGCCCCCGTCTCGCCGATGGCTGCGTAGAGACGAGATCCTCCCGCGGCCCAGGTGCCAAAGACGACCAGGCTGGCGATTCCAAACTGCAGGGCCCCGAAGGCGGTGGATCCTCCGGCCGTCCTCTGGATTCGCCGCAGCGGGACTCCGGGACTGCGGGCGGCCACCGCCTCGGGCGTCAGTCCCAGGAAGCGCATGGGGTGAACCGGTTCAAAGCGACCACCCGGAACGGTAGTGATACCGGATGAACGGATCCGCCTCGGGACATCCCCGGGCGCGCATCCGGGGCGCGTCCCATTCGAGGCGTTTCCCGGTCCGATAGGCCACGTTCCCCAACGCGCCGATTTCCGTGAGCTGCGCGCCGTAGGTCAGCGGGGAATCGGTCCTGCCGATCCCCTTGCAGGCGGCGATCCACTCCTCGTGGTGTCCGATCGAATCCGGGATCGTGGGCGCGGGCGGTACGAAGTCCTTGAAGGTCGCCTCCGGCAGCAGGATGCGGCGTCCGTAGTCCGCCAGCAGCATGCCCTTGGATCCGATGAAGAGGGAGCCGCCGCCCCATTTGGAGAGGTCGGGGGTGCCGGGGACATTTGGGCGTTCCGGTCCGCTGTACCAATGCATGACCACCGGCGGCTGGGCACCGCGGGCGGCGAATTCGTACCGAACCTTCAGGGACGGGGGCGCACAATACTTGTCCGGCGGCGGACCGGAGGCCTCGATGACCGTCGGGAGGCCGAGGTCGAGCGCCCACACGCTGAGGTCCATGTGGTGGCAGCAAAAATCGGAGAGCGTTCCGCCACCCCAGTGCCACCACCGGCGCCAGTTGAACGGGACCCATTCGGGGCTGTAGTCCGCCCACTTCACCGGTCCCACCCAAAGGTCGTAATTCAAGCCCTGCGGAACCGGCTCCGGCTTGGGCCAGGGTTTGGTGTCCCAGACGGAGCCCGCCCAATGGTGGACTTCGTGGACAGGACCGATCGCCCCGGAACGGATCAGTTCCACGACGCGCCGGTAGTTGGTGCTGGAATGGATCTGGTTGCCGGTCTGGGTGACGAGTCCGGTGCTCTTCACCTTGGCGGCGAGAATTCGCGCCTCTTCAATCGTGTGGGTGACCGGCTTTTCGCAATACAGCGGGCGCCCGCTATCCAGCACTGCCATCGCGATCACCGCGTGGTTGTGGTCCGGCGTGCTGACCACCACTGCGTCGATGTCCGCGTGGTCCAGCACGCTCCGCCAGTCGGAGTACAGCCGGGAGGACGGATATTTGGATGCCACCGCGGCCAGATTCGCGCCGCTGACGTCGGCCATGGCGACGATGTTCTGGCTGGAGACTCCCGCCAGATTGTCGCCGCCCCGCCCGGCGACCCCGATGACGCCGAGATTCAGCTTGTCGTTCGCGGAGAGGACCCGGGGGGTGCGTTTGGGAGCCGAGGCACAGCCCCCGATCAGGACGGCGGAGGAGGCGGCGGCGGACTTCTGGAGAAAACTGCGGCGGGAGAAGTGCACGGCGGAGTCTGGTGGCCGCCCCTCTCTGCCGGCAAGGACGAGGTTGGGTTTCAGGAAGGAATCCCGGCGCCTTCTTTGCGAACGTACCGCCGGATCGCGAGCATGTAGCCAAGAATGGGGACGAGAACGGCGGTGGTGAGCCAGCGGATGGTGGCACCCGACATCCAGGGCGTTCCCCTCATGGCGTCGATTTGGGCGGCGGGAAAACCCATCTGCTCGTAGATCTCGACCGGGTCCAACCGCGAGTAGGTGACGAAATTGGAGATTCCAAAAATCAGGAACGCTCCGACGACCAGCCACCAACCCCGGACCTCCCGGCGGTAGAGCCACCACGCGCCCAATCCCCAGACCAGGGTCAACCCCATCGAGGTGAGAACTGCCCAGGGCCCGGAAAGGAGGATTCCAAACACCGGAAACACCGCCCGATAGGACAGGAACGAGCTCAACATCCCGGGGATCGAGAAACCCAACCACAAGCTGACGGCCAGCACCGGCAGTGGACAGGCATCGGTCCATGAAGGTGCGGGATTCCGGGCCTCACAGGTCGCCTTTACGTGCCGACTCCCGTAGAAGGCGACCCAGATGCCGGGAATCAGAACGAAGATGAATCCGAGAAACAGGAAGGAGATTACCATCACGGTCGTCTCTGCGCCGGCGGGAAGCGCCGGAGTCCCGCCGGGCTGACCGGACCGGAGGATCTGGGGAAGAAAAAGTCCCATCACCCCCATCGCCATCACCCCCATGACCAGGAAGGACCAGCCGAAGATCAGGATCAGGGCCCGTGCCCAGCGGCGGGCCAGCATGGAGCCGATTCCCAACCAGACGAGGACCGCCGCCAGTCCTCCGTAGACGAGAATGATGGGAAGGATCGAGGGGGCCGCGCCGGTCGCAGTTCCTCCGGCCGTGGAGCGGGCCATGGCCTGCCCGAAGAGCATCAGCGGCACCAACAGGGCGCAGAGGCCTCCCAGGCAAACCGTGAAAATTCCGAAGACGATCAACCCGGCGCGTCGGTCCTTGAAGGCCGCAGGAGTGGATGCCGGGTCGGCGGGAATTGGGTCCGGGTTCATCCCCGGCATTCGCTCAGGGCGAGCCGGGCCCGTCAAGCGATGCCTCCCCCGGTTTGGAGGCCGGAATTGAGGTCCGCCCGGCGGACGGTCGCGTGGCGCCGGCGGCGTCAGGACTTCGCCGACGGCACCTTTGCGGACGGACGCTTCAGCTTCAGTCCCGAAATCACCACGACGCCGCAGGCGGCACAGCTTGCCCCGGGCACCCTGCCGTTGCGCTTGGTCACGTTCTGACCGTCGCCGATGAATTTCTTCCAGCCCGGCAGGGCGTCGAAGAACCACGCGATCGAGGTTCCGGTCGCCGAGAGGTATCCGGAATCCATTTCAGAATTGCAGGTGGGACAGTTCATGGGAGTGCGGGATGGGAATTTCAGACGGAAAGGGGTTTCCAGTTCACGCGGAGCGACTCGAAGCCGACTGGACGCTGGTAGGCGGCGGCCACCTCGAGGTGTTCCTTCGCGTCGATCACCGTAATCCGGGATACACGCTGGACACAGGTCTGCAGCAGGGACCGCAGGATCAATCGCGCATGGGCGGCTCCGAGGCAGAGATGAGTTCCACTGCCGAAGGCGACATGGGGATTCGGTTTCCGATCGAGGCGAACCTCACCGGGTGCCTCAAAGGCCGCTTCGTCCACGTTGGCCGAGGCCCAGCACAGTGAGACCCGTCCACCCGCCGGAACCGGGACGCCTTGGACCTCGGTGTGCACCGGACAAACGCGTCCGATGTGGGTCAACGGGGACAGGACCCGGAAAAACTCCTCGCACGCATTGACGATGCGACGTGGATCCTCGCGCAGTTGCTCCAAGGCTTCGGGATGGCGCCCGAGATAGCCAATCACGTGCGAAATGCTGTGAATGACCGTGTCGCGCCCGCCCGCGAAGGTGAGGTTGGCGAATCCCATCATCTCCTCCCGGGTCAGCGGACGGCCCCGGAACGTCGCCTGCGTGAGTGCGCTGAAGAAGTCCGCTCCGGGCTCCGCGGCGGCCTGGTCCAGTCGGCGGTGCAGGTAGGCTTCGAGATCGGCGCCCTTGGATCCCCCGTCGCGAAAGACGTGCGTTCCCCACCCAATCCAGAGATCGGCCTCGGATTCCGGCACGTTCAACAGATACGCCAGCGCCCGCGATTGCACCGGAAGCGCGAAGTGGCGGACGACCTCCACGGAGTCCCGGGTCAGGGCATCCTGCACCATCTCCTCCAGCAGCGCCTCCACCCGGGCGATCATTTCCGGGTCCCGGGCCCGGCGGAAAAACGGTTCGACAATGTCCCGGTACTCCGTGTGATCCGGGGGATCCGTCTCCACGGGCAGTTGTCGCATCGTCCGGACATCCTCCTCCGAGGGAATCGGCACCCGGAATGGGGCGTCGGAGCTGTAGGTTTTCCAGTCCTTGGCCGCGCGCCGGACGTCCTCGTGGCGGAGGATCATCGGCACCACCTCCCCCTGGAACTCGCACGGGAGCACGCCGTCGTCGTTGCGTCGTTCGCGGAAGGGGTCGGGCACGGATTCCATGGAAGGCGAGGGGCTCCTTCTAGGCGGCCATCGTCGGCCCTTCAATGCTGGAATCCGTGGCGCCGGCGGCAACCCCACCCCGGTCCCGGGTTCGATTCCGAATCACCGGAAGGCGGGTTGGGTCACGGACGGGATTCCCCCGGCTTGCCGGCCCGGCGCGCCCTTCCTACTGTGCGCGCATGCAGTTGACCGCAGAACAGCAGGATCGGGTGCGTCAGTGGATCGCGGACGGCCTCAAGCTGTCCGATGTGCAGAAACGTCTGGAGACGGAATTTGGACTCCGCCCCACCTACATGGAGGTGCGCTTCCTCGTGGATGACCTTCGGGTCATGCCGAAGGATCCGGATCCTCCCAAGACCCCCGAACCGTCGCCTGCGTCCCCCGCGTCCGCCCCGGCGTCCGGGCCGGCCGGCGCCCTGGGGGGTGTCCGTGTGACCGTGGATGCCGTGACGCGTCCCAACGCGCTCGTCAGCGGGCGCGTGGTGTTCAGCGATGGCGAGGGGGCGGCGTGGTTGGTGGACCAGTATGGGCGCCCCGGACTCGTTGCGGACACCAAGGGGTATCGTCCGAGTCCGCAAGATATGCAGGATTTCCAGGTGGCCCTGGAGAAGGAGTTGGTCCGGCTGGGACTCTGAGGATTCGGGTTCCGGTGCGATTCCGTGCATCTGAAGGGGGCTCCGGGCCGTTCCTCGGGGGATGCAGGGAAGTGTCATGACCGTCGACGCCGCCGAAGGCTGGGCCATCCCGGGCTTTCGTTTTTCGAGGTCCGGGCACAGGATGCCGCCGTCGTCCATGGCTGTGTCCCCCCACGCGGAATCAACCGGAGTCCCCGAAGACGCGGAGCTGTTTGCCCGGCTTCGGGATGGGGATGCCGCCGCCTTTGCCCAGTTTTACGACCGGCACGCACCGCTGCTGTACGGGGTCGCCCTCAAGATCCTCGGCAATGAGCAGGATGCGGAGGATGTTCTCCAGGATGCCGCGGTGCAGATCTGGGAGCGGGCCCCCCAGTATCGCTTGGAGCTGGGCCATCCCCTGAGCTGGTCGGTCGCGCTGACCCGCAACAAGGCGATCGACCGACTCCGATCCGTCCGGCGCCGGACGGAGGTGCACGAATCCGCGGCGGCGGAACCCGTCGCCGCACCGGCCCCGGAAGCCTCCTCCCCGCTTCGGGCCATGGCTGCGGAAACCGGGGACACGATTCGGAGGGGACTTCAGATGCTTTCGATGGAACAGCGGGAGGCGATTGAGCTCGCCTTTTTGGGAGGATTGACCCAGCAGGAGATCGCCATCCGGCTGGGGCAGCCGCTCGGGACCATCAAGGCCCGGATTCGCCGGGGAATGCTGGCGTTGAAGGACATGTTGGAGGGCCAGCTATGAATTGCACCCAATTGCAGGAACTCGCCGCCGCGTATGCGCTGGGCGCCCTGGAGGCGCCGGAAGCCGCACACCTCGAGGCCATGGCCGCCAGCGACCCGGAGATTCGCATGGAGGTGGATGCCTTCCTGGCGGTGACTGCGTCGCTGTTGCGGGACCTTCCAGCCGTCCCACCGCCTCCGCGCGTTCGCGATCGGGTCCTGGCCCGCATCCGGGAACTGCCCCGGCAGCAGCCTCCCACGGCGCCGATTCCCCAGGTCCCTTCGTTTTCGGAAGGGTTCCGTTTCCTGCGACCGGCGTCGGGTGAATGGAGCGAGGGATTGCATCCGGGCACCCGGCTCCAGGTCCTCGCCTCCAATGTCCGGCGAAACTACATGATGCTCTACATCGAGCTGGATCCCGGGGCGGTTTACCCGTCGCACGAACACAGCGGCGCGGAGGAGTTGTTTGTCGTCAAGGGGGACCTGGTGACCGAAGGACGCCACCTTCAGGCGGGTGACTTCGTCCATGCCGATCCGGGAACCCATCATCACGACCTGGTTTCACCCTCGGGATGCCAGGCCATCCTGATCACGCCCCTGACGTCCGCCCTTGCCGAGATTGCCAAAGCCAAGGTTCGAAAGACGGCGGATCGGGTCCGGGAGACTCTGGGTCTCGGCGGAAAGTGAGGTGCGCAGAATCGCCGCTGCCCCCCGTTTGTAGTCCAGCCTTCAGGCTGTTCCCCCGCCCGCGCAACCGCCGCCGCCCCGAAGCCCTGGATGACAGGCTCAAGCCTGCACGACGAACCCCGTCCCGCCATCCGGCTGTTCAGGGATCGGGTCAGGATGCGCCCGGAATACAGGTCGGGGAAAAAAGCCGGTTTGCGGCCGGGGCGTGGACCCGGGTAAAGTGCCGGTCCCCGAGAGGCGGCATGGTGCCGCGTCCGGGCCCAGAACTCTTTTTTCCGCATGAGCCAGACCCGCCTCGAGTCCGACACGATGGGCTCGATTGAAGTCCCCGAGCATCGCTACTGGGGCGCCCAGACCGCCCGAAGCGTCCACTTCTTCAACATCGGTGATGACGTCAAGCCGCGCGCCGTCATCCGCGCCATGGGCCTGCTCAAAAAGGCCTGCGCCCAGGTGAACCTTGAGCTGGGCAAACTGTCGGCGGAAAAGGCCCGCCTGATCATCGCGGCTGCGGATGAGGTCATCGAGGGCAAGCTCGACGAACATTTCCCCGTCCGGATCTGGCAGACCGGTTCCGGCACCCAGTCCAACATGAACGCCAACGAGGTGATCGCGAACCGCGCGATCGAGATGGCGGGCGGAAAAATGGGATCGAAATCCCCCGTGCATCCCAATGACGACGTGAACATGTCGCAGTCGTCCAACGATACCTTTCCGACCGCCATGCACATCGCCGCGGCGGAGGAGGTGGTCCAGCGGCTCCTGCCGGCCTGCCGGACGTTTCGGGAGGCGCTGGAGGCGAAACGGGTGGAGTTTGCGGACATCGTGAAGGTGGGCAGGACCCATCTTCAGGACGCCACGCCGATCACCTTCGGACAGGAATTCTCCGGGTACGTGTCCCTGATGGACCGCAACCTGACGCGGCTCGAGACCACCCTGCCCGGACTGTTTGACCTGGCCATCGGCGGGACCGCGGTGGGGACGGGACTCAATTCGCATCCGGAGTTCGCCGAGCGCGCCTCACGGCGCATTGCCGAGCTGACCGGACTTCCCTTTACCAGCCATCCCAACAAGTTTGCCGCGCTCAGCGCCCACGACGAGTTCGTCTTCGCCTCGGGCGCGCTCCGGACGCTGGCGGGGACGCTCATGAAGATCGCCAACGACATCCGCTGGCTGGGGTCGGGTCCGCGCTGCGGACTGCGCGAGCTCCAACTTCCGGAGAACGAACCGGGTTCCTCCATCATGCCCGGCAAGGTGAATCCGACGCAGAGCGAGGCCATGACCATGGTGGCCGTGCAGGTGATGGGCAACGACGTCACCATCGGCATCGCCGGCAGCCAGGGCGCCTTCGAGCTCAATGTCTTCAATCCGGTGATGGTGTACAATTTCCTGAATTCCGTGCGCCTGCTGTCGGACACGATGGTGAGCTTCGCGCGGAACTGTCTCGACGGATTGAAGGTCAACCGCGAGGTGGTGTCCCATTACCTCGACGTCAGCCTCATGAACGTGACCGCGCTGAATCCGCACATCGGATACGAAAAGGCGGCGGCCATCGCCAAGAAGGCCCAAAAGGAGGGCACCAGTCTCCGCGAGGCGGCCCTCGCGCTGGGTTACCTGACCGCCGAGCAGTTCGACGCCTGGGTCCGCCCGGAGCGCATGACCCGGCCTTGAAGTCCCCCGGCCCTGCCACGACGGACACCGTCGCATCCGTGAACATCCCCCCCCAGGTTTTCCTCGGTGGTTCCTGCGGCAGCTCCCGATGGAGGGCGGAGACGGCCATCCCCCTGCTGCGGGAGGCGGGAATCACCTTCCATGATCCGCAGCTACCGGAGGGCTCCTGGACGCCCGAGGATCAATTTGCGGAGATGGAGGCGAAGGCCCGGGCCGACGTGTGGCTGTTTGTGGTCACGGCGGAGACCCGCGGCGTGGCCGCCGTCGCCGAATGCGCCTACCGGATCGGCCAGCGCGGGCGGCTGGCGCTCGCGCTGATGGATCTCCCCGCGGACGCGGTTTTGGGCGGGGTCCGGCTGACCCCGCGGGAGGTGGACGACCTCAACCGGGGACGTGTCTTCCTCAGGGCCATGGCCCGGGAACATTCCGTGCCGGTTTTCGAGACCGTCGCCGAGGCGACGCGACATGCCGTCCATCTTGCCCGCGAAGCCCGCGGGGAGCTGGACCTGGGGTGCCTGCGCGCGGTGCTCCAGCGGGTCGCGCTGCCCGGGTTCGAGTTCATCCCCGAAATCATATCCGGCGAACTCTTTGTCCGGATCCAAAGGGCGGAGTTGGATCACGAACGCGGGGTGGTGACGCCCATGCTGGGCCGGCGGTGGTTGATCGAACGGGGCGCCTCGGAGTCGGACGTCGTCCGGACTCTGCTCAAGGCGGTGCTGACCTGGCAGGAGCATGAGATCCGGGAACAGTTCCTGTTTGAAGGCCGGCGCGTCTTCGATCCGCACGTCGCGTTTCCGTCCCATGGCGACCCTGGTCACCCTTGACGCCTCGGCGCTGCGCGACGGTGCCCCCGGCCGTGCCGGCGTCCTCAGGGATTTGGACGACGTGTGTCGCGATGCGGGCTTCTTCCTCCTGAGAAACCATGGAATCCCCGGCGGGCTGTGGGAGGCGATGCTGGAGGTGAGCGTCCGGTTCTTTGAACGACCCGCGGAGGAGAAGGAGGCCATCGATCTCCGTGGTTCCTCAAACTTCCGCGGATTTTCCCGGATGAAGAATCTTCGGGACTGGCGTGAGCAGTTGCATTGGGGCTGGGAGTGGCCGCAGGGGGCGTGGACGGAGGGAAGGCCGGAGTACTACCGGCTGGCGGGAGGCAATCCGTGGCCGGATCCGGCGTTTGCCCTCGTGGTCTCCGACTACATGAAGGCCGCCCAGGGAGTGGGGCTGCTGCTGCTGCGGGCGCTGGCCGGGTGTCTTTCCCTGCCGACCGGGTACTTCGATCCGTCCCCGGATGAACCGCCCTACCTCCTGCTCAAGCAGATCTGTTATTATCCGCAATCAGGGTCCACGCCGCGCAGTGGGGTGGCACCCCATTGCGATTGGAGTTGGATCACCCTGTTGCTTCAGGACGCGACGGGTGGATTGGAGGTTCAGGACTCCCGTGGTGACTGGCTGCCCGTCCCGGCCGAACCGGGCGTGCTTGCCGTCAACACCGGTGAATTGCTGGAGATCCTGACACGGGGACGGTACCGGGCGGCGCCGCATCGGGTCATCAACCCCGGAAGCCGGCGCCGGATATCCGTCCCGACGTTCATCAATCCCCCGTTGGCCGCCCGGGTCGAACCGTTGGAGTTTCCGGGCGCCGTTCCGGACCGGCCAATCGGGCCACCTGGGGCGGACCATGTCCACCGCGTGGTTCCCAGGGGTGTCGACTGCGGACCGTTTACCTTCGGGGAGAGCGAATGGCGAAGGAAGGGAATGGGTTTGTGGTGTCACGACGCGCAGTGCCGGGGCGCCTGAAATGGAGACCCGCGTGCGCGCCGCCGTGGATCAAGAAAAACGCAAGGGACAGGACATGGATCCGCCTTGTCCCAAGCAGGCCCTTCGGATGGAAATGGGTCGCGCCCCTGAACCGTTTAACCCGCCTGCCTGTGCAGCAGGGTGAGGAAATCCATGAGATTGCAGGAACCTTGGCCCTCCCCAATGGCGGAAATCGGCACCTGCGAAACCAAGAACCGGTAGTCCGCGTGGATCAAGTCCGCGGCTCGGTGAAGGCGGCTCAATTCCTGGGGTGATGGATCCGTGGTCAGCTTGACTTCGACGGCCCAGGTTTTGGCTCCCAATGTGAAGACGAGGTCGATTTCGAAGCCATCCGACGTCCGGAGATAGCTGGGTTCGACGGGATGACCGTCCGCGGCGAGCAATCCAAGGATCTGCTCAATGACGAACCCTTCCCAGCTCGCGCCCACCCAGGGTTGCACCAGGAGTTGGTCGAACGTGGCGGCACCCAGGAGTCCATGGAGCAGGCCGGAGTCGCGCCAGAAAATCCTCGGGGATTTAAGAAGACGTTTGCGAAGATTGCCCGACCAGGGCGGGAGTCGCCGAACCAGGAAGGTCCCCTCCAGAAAGTCGAGGTACCGATTGATGGTCGGATGGCTGAGGCCAAGGCTGGCTCCGAGTTGGGAGGCGTTCCAGATCTGGCCATGGACCGCCGCCAGCATCCGCAGAAAGCGATCCGTAACCTGGGGTGTCGCGGGCCATCCCCAGAGCGGCAGGTCGCGCTGGGAAAGATTGCGAAGATAATCCTGCGTCCATGCGGGAAAGCGCGCCGGCTCCAGCGTCACGGGTGGAAGTCCACCCCGCAGCCACCGTTCCGCGAGCGGCATTCCGGGAAGCTCGACCGCCAAAAACGGAGTCAGCTCCAACCATGCCGTCCGTCCCGTCAGCGATTCGGAGATTTCCCGCAACAGGTGCGGGGAAACCGAGCCAAGCAGGAGAAACCGCCCCGCCCGCTGGCGGTCGGCGTCGATCCCTCCCCGCAGTCGTGGAAACAACTCCGGCCAGGCCTGGGCTTCATCGAAGGCCACCAACCCCGGCGAAGCCATGATCGCAGGCCACTGGGCATCCAGCCGGGCTTGTTCGGACGCTTGCTCCAGATCGAAATCGTGATGGGTCAACGAACGGGCCAGGGTCGTTTTTCCACATGGCCTCGGTCCCAGCAAAACAGCGGCAGGCTCCAGTCTCTGCCGCTCAACCAGTTGATGGGCAGGTACCCTTTCAATTATTTGCAGATTGAATATCCATATTCAGTCTGCAATCACGCCGTCCCTGTGGCCTGGAGCAGGCGGGAACCCCTCCTCGTTTGCCTCCAAACTTCCCGCAATCTCCGTTCCGTCGGGGGAGGGACAGGACAACAGTCTCCGCTCGCTGCCATCGCAACATCCACCAACAGATGTCCTGTCCCCTCCTTTCGTCTCGGCGTTGGCAGCGGCTGACGGTTCGGCTCTTGGGCCACCTGGGCTCTGTCATCTTGCGGGAACCAAGAGAAAGCAAAGAAAGCCGAGGGTGCCGAGTATCAACGATGCTGCACACGCAGGGCGCGATGATCTTCTGAGTGGATGAGCGATCAGGAGAAGCCCGACGACCGCCAGCAACCATGCGACACCACCAGCCTCGCCGATGTCCGAACGATCATGTCGCAACGTCCCGAAGGCCAGGGCCATTCCCACGGCCAGCTGAGCGCTGAAGACTGCAAGGACGGTCAGCAGGAGGCGGCGGCGGACTGATTCAGAGATCGTGATCACGTTGCTGCTCAGTGACGCGGCGACAAGGACGCTCCGAAACGAGCCGAGGCACAATCGGCGCGTTCACTGAAGCAGCCTTGTTCGGCGAGGTCGGCATCAGTACATCGGCGCCAGCAGTATGATCTGGGTGATGAGGGCGAACGTCAGCAGTGCAAAACTCACCGTGAGATAGCCGACAAAGAGCGGCATGCGCACGTAGGTCTTGTCCTGGACAGATGTCGCACAGTAGGCAACGAGGAAAACTCCAGCCAAGATTACCTCAGACCACCAACAGAAATCCGTCCCGCTCGTCCTCTCCTGGCGCAAATGACCGAGTGCAGCGAAAGCCGCGTACCAATACACGAACGGAATGGCCACTGCGATTGCGGGGAAACCCCATCGTCTTACTGAGCCCAAAACTTTCACGGGGGAAGTGGCGCCGAACGCAAAGGTCAGCGACGGGAGCCAGCCGCCGGTAACGTTGGATTTGTCCCTGAGGGAAACGGCTGGCTCCCGTTCGCTGTGCCGTCGGGTTCTGCTCTTCCCTCGTGAAATGCTTCCAGCGCGGAGTTCACTTCGGGCTCGTTTGCGCTCCGTGACTCGAGTGAGCCATATCGAATCACAAATGGAAACCCGTCAATGTCCGTGCCTTCGGGATGGTAAAATGGATGCTTACCGTTGGGGCGAGCCACGCTCCGGCCAACCTTGAAATTGGCACCCGAACGGTTGTCCCGCCGCCAATCGGAGTGGTCCAAGCGAACGAGAAGAGTTGCAATCTGGCCCAAATATCTCTGGTGACCGGATATGACATCGCCGAACACGCCAATGATCTCGCCTGCCTCTTCCATGACGCCACCAACCCGCAGGAAAAAGGGAGACCGGTCATCGGCGAACTCGTGCTTTCCTGCTGCAAAAATAATCTGCACGTCATCGCCAGGTGTCACCCTTACTTCGGTTCCAATCTTCGCAATCGCAGGCATACGCTATTGAGCAGAACGACCCGGCTCACCGACGCCGGGCCAAAGGTGTGCGATCTTCATTTGAGGCGTGAGCACGGCGTTCGGTGCGGGCGGTTTGTTGGGCTGATTAAAATCCATCACACAGCGAAACGTTGGAATGGTCGTAACGGCCGGATGCATCAAAGCAGTAGGAGACGCCAATTCTACCGAACCCACCCTCTCGTCCAAATCTAACTTCGTAGCCCCCGTCAGGAGTCGGTTCTGCTCCTCGAAGAGCCGGATAGCGTTCCGCATAGGCACTCTTTAGGTGGATCGTCCGGGCCACGTCAATCAACTCGAGATGCTTGGGGGGCGGTGCGACCGCCATAGAGCCAAATGGCGTTCCGGTCGCGTTCGTTGGAGATGGGGAATCTGCGCCTGGGTTGGCCGTAACCGGCGCAACCGGCCGCCGAGAACAGCCGACAAGAGCTGTCAGCAAGATCACCAGAATTGCTTTGCCGTTAATGATCATCCCCTAGCCCAACGTTTAATCTGCGACCGGCGGTCGTATATCCAGTTCTGGAGCACATTCCGGGCCTGGTCTTTGCAACTGGTTCTCCACGAGGAGAAACGGGCAAACATGGGCGATGGTTTCCCCCTGAAATTGACTCCTGAGACCGGTCGGATGCTTTGGTTGTAAGTGATTCATGGTGAACCGGGCTGGTTCCGATATACGACTGGGACGTCGTATATTGGAAGGCAAAAATGGACTCCGGGTTGAGCAGCCGATGTCCTACCAAGGTGGCTACGCTGCCCTCCAGAGGAACGCGGAAGAAGCCATCGACAGAACCCGAGAAGTCATTCAGCGCCAGCACAAGGCGCTCGCCACTGAAGCGTCCTACCTGTCGTGGCTGCGCAGATTGGTGGCGGCCATCCCTCACT
>JAEUHD010000180.1 GCA_016793645.1 Verrucomicrobiales bacterium | reverse complement strand
GCCACCCAGCCCGCAGCCACCCAGCCCGCAGCCACCCAGCCCGCAGCCACCCAGCCCGCAGCCACCCAGCCCGCAGCCACCCAGGATCACTTCAGGTACTTCGCCAGCCAGTCGAAGACAGTTTCGTTCCAGAGGACGCTGTTCTGGGGTTTCAACACCCAGTGGCCTTCGTCCGGGAAATACAGCCACTGGGAGGGAATACCCTTCCGTTGCAGCACGGTGAAGAGATCCATGCCCTGCGCCACCGGAACCCGGAAATCGAGTTCGTTGTGGATCACCAGATTCGGCGTCTTGAAGTTCGCGGCGAACCGGTGGGGCGAGAATTCGCCAAACTTCGGATTCTCCCAGGGAATGCCGTGGTCCCACTCGTCGAACCAGAGTTCCTCAGTGGTCCCGTACATGGTGTCGAAGTTGTACACACCGCAATGCGTCACGAGGGTGCGGAACTTGTCCGTGTGGCCCTGGAACCAGTTCATCATGTAGCCGCCAAAGGACGCCCCGGCGGCGGCCATGCGCTTGGAATCGACGTAGGGTTGGGATTCCACCCACGCGAGACAGGCCATGAGGTCCGTGTACACCTTCCCTCCCCAGTCGCCTGAGATTTCGTCGGTGAACTTTTGTCCGAATCCGGTGGAGCCGCGCGGATTGGGCATCGCCAGCACGTAGCCCTGCGCGGCCCAGAGTTCCGCGTTCCAGCGATAGGACCAGGAATCCAGATAGGCGCTTTGCGGACCTCCATGCACCCAGAACACGAGCGGCCAGCGCTTGGCCGGGTCGAATCCGGGCGGACGCAGGATCCACATCTGCACCGACGCGCCACCCGCGCCGGGAACGGTGACGGACTCCGGCGCCGGGAGGTCGAGTCCTGCGAGCAGGGCGTCATTGGCATGGGTAAGGGCGATGAAATTGCCGCCGGCCAGGGGCACGGAGCAGATCTCCGCCGGGGATCGCATCGTGGACCTGGAGAAGATGACCGTACCATTGCCCTCGGCGAGGACGCCCGCCTCGCCACTGGTGCCGGTGGTCAGCAGTTTCGTCGGGACCCCGCCGTCCACGGGCAGTCGCCAGAGCAATTTCATTCCCTGGTCCTCCGCCTCGAGCACCAGGGTGCGGCTGTCCGGACTCCACGTGAGTCCTTCGACGGACCGGTCCCAGTCGGCGGTCAGGCTGCGCGTCTTTCCGGTGGAGCGATCCTGAATCATCAATTGCCACCGGTCGGCCTCGAAGCCGGGACGGCTCTGGGCGCGGAACGCCAGCCAGCGGCCGTCGGGGGAGTATTTCGGACAACCGTCGGCCGCCGGATTGTGGGTGAGCTGGCGTCGCTCCCCAGTGGAGAGTCTCACGGCCCAGATGTCATGATCGGTCTTCCACGCCTCCTCGTGCACGGGCGTGGGCGTGGCGGTGTAGGCCAGTTCGGCGCCATCGGGAGAGAAGGCGAATTCATCTCCGGCGGCAAAGGTGGACGAGGTGGGAACCGCGTCCCGGTTGCCGGGAGTGAGATTGCGCGGATCCCCGGAGGCGGCGCCGTCGCGGAGTGGCAGGACGAACAGGTGTTGGCGGCGTCCGTCCACCCATGAGTCCCAATGGCGGTACAGCAGGTTGGTGATCACGCGCGCCTTCACCTTGCTCTTCTCCGCGGCGGCGATGCGCTCGCGGTTGAGGCGGTCGGCTTCGGCGAAGGGGCGGTCCGAGAACTCGGGGAAGACGGAGGACACGAACGCGAGGTGGGCGCCGTCGGGAGACCACTGGGGTTGCGAGGCACCGGTGGCGAGGCTGGTGAGGCGGCGCGCCTCCCCGCCGTCCAGGCGGAGGCTGTAGATCTGGAATTCGCCGTCCCGGTTGGATTCGAAAGCGATCCAGCGGGAATCCGGGGACCAGGCGGGGTGGCGGTCGTGGCGGGCACCCTGGGTGAGTTGCCGTGGCTCCCCGCCCGTTGTCGGGACCAACCAGAGGTCGGAGTTGACCCGGTTGTCGTCGAGGTCCACGGCACCGGCGACGTATACCACCCAGCGTCCGTCCGGGGATGGCACGGGCTCGGAGAGTCGGCGGATGGCCATCAGGTCCGCGAGCGTCATGGGGCGTCCAGCCAGGGCCTTGATCGGAAGGAACGTGGTGACCAGGGCGAGGAGGGCCCACGGGGAGGTCCGGCGCAACATGGGTTGACCCTATACCAATCCCCGCCGCGGGCGAACCCGGGATCGAGTCCTGGACGGCGGCACGCCATCCCTCCCTGGGAAGGATGGGAGGGACCGCATGTTGCGGTCCGTGGAATCGGCCGCGGGTTGGGCGTGGGAGGGATCCGACGATTTGGGGCCAGGTGGAACGGGGATCGAGATGGGGACGGCGGCACGCCATCCCTCCCTGGGGATGCGTTTGGCGCTCTCGAAATTGCGTGACAGCGTTGCCCCGGGAGGACCAAGTTCCGGGTTTGGAAACGGGGTGGTCCTTGTGTTCCGCCCCCTGATTGCCCTGTAAATGACCATGAAATTGAACCGCATTACCGCTGGAATCACCGCCTCGCTCGCCGTCACCGGACTTCTGCTCCTGGCTGGCTGCGCGGGCACGCCGCAGCCCCCGAAGCGTTCGGGGTTCCTGTACAACTACAGCAACCTCCAGAAGGTCGACGACACCACCTGGCGCTACGTCAACACCAACCGCCTGGCGCTCTACAGCAAGTTTGTCATCGCTCCCGTGAAGATCACGGTGACCGAATTTGAAGGAAAGCCGGTCACCGCCGAGCAGAAGGACAAGGCGGCCGCCTACATCCGCGAATCCCTCACCAAGGCCATCGAGTCCAAGGGATACAAGGTCGTTCCCAGCGGCTACGGCGACGTGGCTGAGGTCCGCACCGCCATCACCGACATCTACAAGTCCGGCAACCAGCTGGGCCTGACGGTGGAAGG
>JAEUHD010000174.1 GCA_016793645.1 Verrucomicrobiales bacterium | reverse complement strand
CGAGCCCCAGTGTGGTAAACGCCATTGCCCGATCATAACCACAGGGCGGCCCCGGGGGGAAACCGTTTCCCGCGGGGATTGCGGCAGGACGGGGGACGCACGTCCGGGTCGTTTCCCAACGCCTGCTTCCTCCGATGAAGTCGGGGCTTGGAGGTCCGCGGCGAGTTGATACGATCTCCCCGCCATGATTGACGGAATTCGCCAGGCCCTCGGAACCCACGCCGACTCCCTCCTGAACTTCAGCTCCCCGAAGATCCCCCGCGCGCAGTTGCATCTGCCCGGGCCCGATTTCGTGGACCGCATCTTTGCCCCCTCGGACCGAAATGCGCGGGTGCTCGCGAATTTGCATCGTCTGCACCACACCGGCCGCCTCGCGGGCTCGGGATACCTTTCGATCCTGCCCGTGGACCAGGGCATTGAACACTCCGCCGGCGCCAGTTTCGCGAAGAACCCCGCGTACTTTGATCCGGAAAACATCGTGAAGCTGGCCGTCGAGGGCGGCTGCAATGCGGTGGCGTCCACGTATGGAGTCCTCGGAATCGTGGCGCGGAAATACGCGCACCGGATTCCGTTCCTGGTGAAGATCAATCACAATGAACTGCTGACCTATCCCAACAAGGCCGACCAGATCCTCTTCGGGACGGTGAAGGAGGCTTGGGAGATGGGGGCGGCGGCGGTGGGGGCGACCATCTATTTCGGATCGGACAACGCCAGCCGCCAGATCGTGGAGGTCGCGCAGGCCTTCCAACTGGCCCATGAGTACGGCATGGCGACGGTGCTGTGGTGCTACCTCCGGAATCCGGCCTTCAAGAAGGACAAGGACTATCATGTCTCCGCCGATCTCACCGGCCAGGCCAACCACCTGGGCGTGACCATCCAGGCGGACATCATCAAGCAGAAGCTGCCTGAGAACAATGGCGGTTTCCTCGCCTTGAACAGCGGCGACTCAAGCTACGGCAAGCTGGACAAGCGGATGTACAGCGACCTGTGCAGTGATCACCCGATCGACCTGTGCCGCTACCAGGTGGCGAACTGCTACATGGGGCGCGCCGGCCTGATCAACAGTGGCGGCGCCTCCGGCGCGAACGATTTTGGCGAGGCCGTCACCACCGCGGTGATCAACAAGCGGGCGGGCGGCATGGGGCTCATCTCCGGACGAAAGGCCTTCCAGCGTCCGATGGCGGAGGGCGTCAAGCTGCTGAATGCGATTCAGGACGTCTATCTGTGCCCGGATGTGACGGTGGCATAAGGATCAGTCCTTCGTCATTGGTCCACAAACCGCCGAACGACCAAGGACCAAGGACCAATCCCCCGTCCTTGGCTCCGTAGAGTGGGATTCCAAGGCCGTCTGACTACCCATTACTTCAGGCCGGCGAACACCTGGTGGACGTCGTCGTGGTCGTCGAGGGTGTGGAGGAATTCGACGACGTGCTCGCGGTCTTTTCCGGTGAGATCCACCGGATTCTTGGCCACGTAGCGCATTTCGCTGGCGACGATGTTCCACCCGGCCTGTTTCAGCCATTTGCTGACGTGGGCGAGTTCCTTCAAACCGGTGTAGAAGCGGGTCCCCTGAGCTCCCTCGGGTACTTCGGAAGGGTCGAGGGGTTCCAGGTTTTCGGCGCCCGCCTCGATGCCGTCGGCCTCGGGGTCACGCTTGGAATCCGTGTGAGTCGCTTCGACAACGCCCAGGTGGTCGAAAAAGAATCCCATGGACCCAGGCTGGCCCAATTGGCCGCCCTTGCTGAAGAGATGACGGATGTCGGGGGCGGTCCGGTTGCGATTGTCGGTGAGGCATTCGACGATCACCGGCACCTTATGGGGGCCAAAGCCTTCGTAGACCACCGTCTCGTACTCGATCTTCTCATCGAGCAGGCCCGCGCCCTTCTTGATGGCGCGTTCAATGGTGTCCTTGGTGACACTCGCCTTCTTGGCCTTTTCCACAGCGACGTGGAGGCGTGCGTTGAGGTCCGGCTCGGCGCCCCCGAGCTTGGCCGCGATCATGATCTCGCGGACGAGCTTTCCGACGACCTGCCCCTTCTTGTGTGCGGCGGCCTCACGGCCGGCCTGTTTCCATTGAGCACCCATGTGTGGGGGACAGCATGCAAAAGGCGGGAACCGGAAGGAAGCGGGAAGCGGTCCCGTCTCCGAATGCGGTCCGGGCAGATTCCGCTTGCACGCCGGGTGGGGACTGGGGCAACCCGGGGCGGTGCGGAACATCGTGTACTTCGATCTCGAGACCCAGAAGTCGGCCGAGGAGGTGGGCGGCTGGGACCGGATCCGCGACATGCGGATGAGTCTCGGGGTGACGTATTCCACGGCGCGGGGCGGATACCGGATCTACGGCGAGCCCGAGGTGGCGGAACTGCTCCGGGAACTGCAGCGGGCCGACCTGGTGGTGGGCTTCAACCACCTGCGCTTCGATTACGAGGTGCTGCAGGGCTACTCCCCGGTGGACCTCACCCAGAATCCCAATCTCGACATGATGGTGGATCTCAAGGAGCGGCTGGGACATCGGCTCGGACTGGATTCCATCGCCGAGGCGACCTTCGGATTGAACAAGACCAGCGAGGGACTCCAGGCGCTGGAATGGTTTCGGCAGGGAAAGATGCTCGAGATCGCCGAGTACTGCTGCTTTGACGTGAAAATCACCAAGCTCGTCCACGAATTTGGGGTCCAGAACCGGCAGCTCTTCTACAAGAACCGCTTCGGCGCGATGCTGTCCGTGGCTGTGGACTGGAAGTCCTGAGCGGGGATCAGACGCATAGTCCCAGGGAGAGGATCAACAGGAACAGCCAGGCCGCAGCGAGTCGGCCACCGGGGGTCCGGAGGTTGCTCATCGCCTGACAGGCGTCGCAGCGGAATCGTTGCTTCCGGGCGTGGCAGTACAGGACGGAGCCGATGAAACCGCCCAGAATCCAGGCGAGAGCGCTGATCTTGGGCTGACCAATCACCGTTCGGCGAAGCGTCTGCCTGCGGTGGCAGCGCGGACATGGGAGCCGGGCATTCCAATGGTCCCGAGGGCGAGAGAAATAGAACGCGGTTCCAATCGAAAACAGGGCCACGGCGAGGCCCCAGAGCGTGTTGATCCAGGACGTAGCTCCGGACGTCCCGAGAAGCAGGAGTTGGCACAGGGCCAGCAGGAATCCCGCTGCGCCCAGCAGGATTCCCGATCCAATCCGGACTACGCGTGCGAGTCGTGTCTCTCCCCCTTGCGTCGATTCCTGGGTGTCACCGGAATTGTCCGCAGAGGAGGGGGACTTCGGGAGGTTTTCTGGTGCGTGTATTTCCCGGGGGGAATTTCCTGAGGGCGGGAAACCGTTGCCAGCAGGTGTGGGATGGAGTGCCTCACTGCCGGGACGCTCTTCCTGACCAGGCACGCTCACGTCGGAAGGGGGAGCAATTCTCGGGAGGGCTGTAGCCGGTGTTTCCGGAGGATGGTGCGCCCGACAGGACTTGAACCTGTACGATGTTAGTCACTAGAACCTGAATCTAGCGCGTCTGCCAATTCCGCCACGGGCGCAAGCTCGGAGCGACGGGGGAAATAGGCGTGCGCGGCCGATTCGACAAGACCTTTTTTCCTTTCGGCGCCCAAATCCGGTTCCCGGCCGGCTGCATTGACACCCGGCCGGCGGCTGCGAAGAGTGCGCCGGTGGAGACCGACGAGACCCCGTCCGCAGCACCGCTGGGCGGGCCAATGAACGACCTCGCCAACCTGGCGGCTCAGGTCGCCTTCGTGGCCGGTTCCATGGTCGTGCTGGCCGACGGGGATCAATTGCGGATCGACGGACAGTTCGGCATCACGCGGGAGGATGAAGCAGCCCTCCTGGGGCTTTGCCGGCGTTCGCTCGAGCTCGGTCAATGGCTGGAACTCCGGGATCCACCCGAACTGACCGGAAGCCGCCTGCGATGGTTCGCCGCCCTGCCGCTCGACTCGACGGTCAGTGATTCCGTCGGGGCCCTCGCCCTCGTGGACCGGTCCCCGCGACGCCTGACCACCCGTCAGCGGGCGGCCATGCAGACCCTTGCGCGACAGGTCATGCTGCAACTGGATCTGCAGCACCATGCCTCCACCGTGGCGACGACGGAGGAATCCCACCGTCGCATGGAGGCGGCGCTGCGGCACTCGGAGGCGTTCTACCAGGCCCTGGTGGAAAGCCTGCCCCAAAACATCCTGCGCAAGGACCTCACAGGACGGTTCACCTTCGTCAACCGGCGTTTCGCCGCCACCGTCAACAAGCCCGTGGAGGAAATCATCGGGCGGACCGATTTCGACCTGTTTCCCAGGGAACTCGCGGCGCAATACCAGGCCGACGACCGCCGGGTGCTGGAAAGTGGTGAAGCCTTCGAGACGATCGAGGCCCACGTGACCCCGGATGGGCAGACCCACTGGGTTCACGTCATCAAGGCGCCCATTCTGGATGCCACCGGGCAGACGGTCGGATTGCAGGGAATTTTCTGGGATGTCACCCAGGAAAAGCGGACTGCGGAAAAGCTGGCCGAGGCGGAAAGCAATTACCGCAGCATTGTCGAGAACGCGGTCGATGGAATCTTCCAGACCACCCCGGACGGACAATACATCCGGGCCAACAAGGCGCTGGCGCGCATTTACGGCTTCGACACGCCGGAGGAACTCATCCGGTCCCGGACAAACATCGGCCGGGAGCTGTACCTGAAGCCCAACCGCCGCCAGGAGTTTGTCGAGGCGCTGCAGCGATCCGACCGGGTGGACGGGTTTGAGAGCCAGGTGTACCGCAAGGATGGAAGCGTCATCTGGATCTCGGAGAACGCGCGTGCCGTGCGCGACTCCGCGGGCCGGCTTCTTTGCTACGAGGGCACCGTGGAGGATGTCACGGCGCGAAAGCGCGCGGAGGAGGATCTCAGCCGCGCCAACATCGAGTTGTCCGCGGCCCGGGACGTGGCCCTCCAGAGCGCCAAGGCAAAGTCGCAGTTCCTCGCGAACACCAGCCATGAAATCCGGACACCGATGAATGGCATCATCGGGATGACCCGGGCGCTCCTGGAGACGCCCCTGACCCCCGAGCAGCGCGAGTATGCGGAGACCGTCCAGCACAGCGCGGAAGCCCTCCTGACCATCATCAACGACGTCCTCGACTTCTCAAAAATCGAGGCGGGCAAGATCTCCCTCCAGGCCGAGGATTTCCCCCTGCGCGAGACGATTGAGGACGTGGCGGAGCTGCTCGCGGAGCGCGCGTACCAGAAGGGGCTGGATTTCGCGGTCTGGGTCGACCACCGGCTGCCGCCGCGGGTTCACGGGGATTCGGCGCGCTTCCGGCAGATCCTGACCAACCTCCTCGGCAACGCGATCAAGTTCACCCTGCACGGGGAGGTCACGCTTCGGGTGGAACAGGTGGCGTCCTCGGCAAATTCCCTCACGGTCCAGGCCGAGATCCGTGACACCGGCATCGGAATTCCCGAGACCGCGAAGAAGAACATCTTCGGTGCCTTTGAACAGGCGGACATGTCCACGACCCGACGGTTCGGGGGAACCGGACTGGGGCTTTCCATCAGCAAGCAGCTCGTCGAGCGGATGGGAGGGCACATCGCATTCGACAGCACGGAAGGGCACGGATCGTGTTTCCGGTTCACCGTGAGAATGGGGCGCCCCTCCCATCCCGTGCCGCCGGCGGAACCCCTCTTCGCCCCGGACTCCGGCATCAGCACGCGGCTGTTGATTGTGGACGAGCACGCAGCCACCCGGGAGTCCCTTCAATACGATCTTCAGGAGGCGGGCGTCCCGACGGAACTGGCGTCCTGCGGGGCGGAAGCCCTGGACCTTCTGGCCCGGGCCCATGCCGCGGAAACGCCTTTCACCGCGGTCCTGGCCGATCTGCAACTGCCGGACATGGATGGCCTCACCTTTGCCCACGATGCCCACATGCTTCCGGGTCTGGAGGGGTTGCGGGTGATCCTGATGGCGCCGGTGGGGCAACGACTCGATCCCGGGTTGCTCCGGACGGTCGGCGTGGCCGGCGCCCTGGTCCGACCGGTCCGGCTGTCGCGGCTCCGGGAGGTTCTGGGCCGGCTGTTCCGGGGCGAGGATGTGCTGGCGGTATCGGAGGAGCGCACGCTGTCCCCGGTTTCGCCCGGCAGCGTGGGGGTTCGCCCCCTCCGCCTCCTTCTGGCGGAAGACAATCTGGTCAACCAGAAGGTGGTGGTCGGGTTGTTGCGGAAGCTGGGGTATTCGACGGACCTGGTGGCGGATGGCCGGAAGGTCCTGGAGGCCGTCCGGCGCCAGCGGTATGACGTGGTGCTGATGGACTGCCAGATGCCGGAACTCGACGGCTACGAAGCGACCCGGCAGTTGCGTCGTGAGGAGGCCTCGGGCGGGCTCGGAGACCGGCGCCCGCTGTACATCGTCGCCCTGACCGCCAACGCCATGGCCGGCGACCGGGAACGCTGCCTCGCCTGCGGCATGGACGATTTTCTCACCAAGCCCCTGGATGAACTGCAGTTGCGGTCCGCATTGCAGCGCGCCATCCAAAGCCGGGAGGGAGTGGCCCTGGCGGAGGCTCCCGCGGCACCGCCCCCCGTGGTTCCGGAAGTGGTGACGCTGGATCCGACGATGTTGGACAGTTTTCGGTCGCTCCGGATTCCCGGACAGCCGGACCCGGTGGCGGAATTGGTCGACCTGTTCCTCGCGGATCTCCCCCACCGTCTGGCGGCGCTCCGTTCCGCCGTCGCCGAGGGGAATCCTCCCGGGGTGAAATCGGCATCCCATACCTTGAAAGGCAGTGCGAGCAACGTGGGCGGACGGCGGCTGGCGGCGCTGTGTGCGGAGCTGGAGGTGCTCGCGGCCAACGGGACCTCGGACCTGGCACAGCCGCTTCAGACCGTGGAGGCCGCCTCCCGGGAACTCCAGACCGCCCTGGAATCAGAAAAGCTGCGTTGACGGATTCAGTCCGGCTGTTGCAGTGGGTCCGCGATCCGCGCGTTCCCCAACCGTTTCCCGGCGTGGCCCCCCGTCGATCCCTTCATGAAATCCCTTCCAAACCAAACCCGGCGCCTGGTGCGCTGGGTGCTGCTCGGCGTCGCCGCAGTGATGGTCCTCGTCGTGCTGGGCGCCGTGATTCTCGCGTACGGCTGGACGCAGTTTGCCCGGACACTGCCGCCGCTTAAGGGGTGGCATCGGGATCGTCCCCGGTCGGAATTTGCCGCCTCGGATGCGACCGCATCGTACGATCTGACGGCGTATCGGAAGCAGGAGGACCAGGTGTTCGAGGAGCTCGACACGCTGATCCGGGGGCCCTGGGCGTCCGAGGTGGACGGACGCTTCAACCGGTTCGGCGCGGAATCGGTCTGCAATCCGGCCCGCCTTCTCAACCGCAATTGGAACCGGACCTATGTGCTGGAGTCCCCGAATCCCGTGGGCGGGGCATTGCTCCTCCATGGGTTGAGTGACTCCCCGTATTCCCTCCGCGCCATGGCGGAGAGGCTTCACGGACGGGGCTACACGGTGGTGGGCCTGCGGGTTCCAGGCCACGGGACCTGTCCGGGAGCGTTGGCGGCGGTGTCCTGGACCGATTGGACGGCCGCCGTGCGTGTCGCCGCCGCGGGGGTACGCAAAATGATTCCCGAGGGGGCGCCCCTCGTTCTGGTGGGCTATTCCAATGGAGGGGCGTTGAGCGTGAACTATGCGCTGGAGGCGCTGGAGCAGCCTGGATTGCCGAAACCCCAGGCGCTGGTGCTGTTCTCGCCCATGATCGGGATCAATCCACTGGCCAAGGTCACACGGTTCCACACCGCGATTGCCGCAGTCTCCGGGGATCCCCGGGCCAACTGGTCCGCCCTGGATGCGGAAATCGATCCCTACAAATACGGCGGGTGGCCGATGAACGCGAGCGTGCAGGCCTGGCGCATGACCCAGCGGGTGGAGGAGCGTCTGCGGCGGTTGACGTTGGCCGGAAGGATCGCCGAACTGCCCCCGATGATCGCCTTCCAGTCGGCCATCGACTCCACGGTGGTCGTGCCCCGCCTCGTCACCGAGTTGTTCGACCGGATCGGGACCGACCGGAGTGAACTGGTATTGTTCGACGTCAACCGCGCCGGCTGGCTGGAGAACCTGGTGAACCTCGGATTTGAACGCAAGGTGGAGCCGCTTCTGCGTACCTCCAATGGCGAGTTCACCCTGACCCTCGTGACCAATGAATCCGTGGATTCCGTGCGCGTGGTTTCGAAATCCCGACGGCGCGGCGCCTGGTCCACCAACGCGCTGGGCACCTCCTGGCCGCCCGCCGTCTTCTCCCTCTCCCACGTCGCCGTTCCGTTTCCCGAGGAGGACCCGGTCTACGGCACGGCGGAGGCGACGAAGAAGACGGGACTTCCGCTGGGTTCCCTGAGCGTCCACGGGGAATCCGGTGTCCTGAGGATTTCCGACAGCCAGGTGCTGCGTCTGCGACACAATCCCTTCTTCGGGTTCACGGCGGACCACGCCGTGGAATGGCTGGGGCGGACCCTGGCGCATCCTTGATTTCCGGATTCGCGGCCCAACCCTGCTTCCTGCGCTTGTCTCGGTCCGAAGGACTGACGCAGGCTGGTGGCCGTGAGCACGTCACCGATCCGTTGGGGCATCCTGGGCACGGCAAACATTGCCCGGAAAAACTGGCAGGCGATCCATCTCAGCGGCAATGGCGTCGTCACCGCCGTCGCCAGCCGGGACCGGGGCCGGGCCGAACGCTTCATTGCCGAGTGCCAGTCCAGCGTGCCCGTCCCGCTTCCGCCCCGCGCCGTCGGGAGCTATGCGGAGTTGTTGGAGTCTCCGGACGTGGACGCCGTGTACGTCCCCCTGCCCACGGGATTGCGGCGCGACTGGGTGATCCGCGCGGCCCGGGCCGGAAAGCACGTGGTTTGCGAGAAGCCGTGCGCGCCGTCCCTGGCGGATCTGGAGGCGATGACCGCGGCCTGTGCCGAGAATGGAGT
Organism: Verrucomicrobiales bacterium; assembly: GCA_016793645.1. Lineage (GTDB taxonomy): Bacteria > Verrucomicrobiota > Verrucomicrobiia > Limisphaerales > UBA9464 > UBA9464. The sequence continues at coordinate 1,794 of JAEUHD010000174.1, read as the reverse complement.
TCAGTTCATGGACGGTGTGATGTTCGTCCACACGGGCCGGATGGAGCGGATCCGGGCGCTGGTCGCGGAGAGGACCACGCTGGGCGAGGTCCGGCGGGTCACGACGCAATTCAGCTTCAACGGGGACGCGCATTTCTTCTCGGAGAACATGAGACTCCACAGCGCGATGGAACCGCAGGGATGCCTCGGGGACCTGGGCTGGTACTCCATCACCTTCGCGTTGGAAGCCTTCGAGGGACGCATGCCCCAGTCGGTGTCCGGACGCATCCTCTCGTCGTTTCATCATCCCGGAAGTCCGGAGCCCGTCCCGACCGAGTTCTCGGCCGAGTTGTCCTATGAGGGCGGCGTGACCTCCGCGTTTTACAACGCGTTCATCACCGAGAACCAGCAATGGGCCCATGTCAGCGGCGCCCACGGGTCCCTGAGCGTCCGCGACTTTGTCCTCCCCTTTGTCGGTTGTGAGTCGGTGTTTGAGGTGGACCGCCCGGAGTTTCACCTGCAGGGCTGCCGGTTTGACATGGAATCCCATGCGCGTCGGGTTGCCGTCCCCGAGCATGGCAACAACCACCCCACCGCGCAGGAAACGCGCCTGTTCCGTCACTTCGCCGCGCAGGTGGCGTCGGGATCGCTCAATCCCGACTGGCCGCTGCGCGCCCTCAAGACGCAAAGGATCATGGATGCCTGTCTCGCGTCGGCGAGGGATGGCGGGCGCCCGGTGCTCCTGGAAGGCTGAGTTGGACCGGGGTTTCAGGGCACCACCAGGACGGGAGGGCCGAGCACCTCCATCGTCGCACGGATGCCCAACCCGGGCTCCGTGGACGCCGCCATGCGGCCGTCCACTCGTTGCGGTGCGCCCTCGGCGGTGCTGAGGGTCACGTAACTGTTGAAATCCGTCGTGCTGAACAGGAGTTCCGGCGGGGTGCTTTGGGCCAGGTGGGCGATGGCGGCCGTGGCGATATCGCCTCCCCAGGAGTCTTCCAGGGTCATGGCAATGCCCAGTTCGACACAGAGGTCGCGGAGTTGGCGGATGCGGGTGAGCCCCCCCAGCTTGCTGATCTTGAGATTCACAACGTCGGCTGCGAGGTCACGCCGGGCCTGCAGCAGTCGTTCCAGGGAATCCACCGTCTCATCCAGGATGAACGGATGGTCCGTCTGGCGCCGGACCGCGAGGCATTCCTCGTAGGTGAGGCAGGGCTGCTCGATATAGACATCGACGCCCCGGACGGCCCGCACCACGCGGACGGCCTCATGCTGGCGCCATCCCGTATTGGCGTCGGCAATCAGCCGGTCTCCGGGTTGAAGCCGGGCCGCGACGGCCTGGATCCGTTGGACATCCACATCCGGATCGCCTCCCACCTTGAGCTGGAATCGCCGGTAGCCCTCGCTGCGGTATCCGGCGACGCGTCCGGCCATGGCGTCCGGGGCCTCCTGGGAGATGGCCCGGTACAGCGGCACCTCCGGCGTGTAGCGGCCTCCGAGCAACTCGCAAACGGGGAGTCCGGCGTCCTGTCCCAAGAGATCCCAGCAGGCGATGTCCACGGCGCTTTTCACGTAGGGATGCCCCTTGAGGACCTGATCCATGCGGCGGTTGATGCGCATCAACTGTCGGGGATCCTCTCCGATCAGATGCGGGGCCAGTTCCCGCAGGCCGGCGCGGACGCCACCCGCATAGGCAGGCAGGTAGGCGGGGCCGAGCGGACAGGCCTCGCCGTGTCCCGCCCGTCCGGCATCCGTCTCCACCCGGACCACCGTGCTGTCAAAGACGGAGACCGATTTGCCGCCGGACCAGTTGTA
>JAEUHD010000144.1 GCA_016793645.1 Verrucomicrobiales bacterium | reverse complement strand
AGGAACGCTCCTCAGTGCCAACAGCGTGGCCTTGATTGTATCCGCCGTGGGTCCCGGAAACCGGGGCAGGGCGCTGGGAATCCAGTCGGCGGCCCAGGCGGTCGGCCTTTGCGTCGGACCCGCCCTGGGTGGGTTGCTCCTTGATACGCTGGGATGGCGCTGGGTCTTCTGGATCAACGTCCCGATCAGCGTCGTAGGATGGGTGGCGGCGCGATGGATCCTGCCGCGGACGGCCGATCTGCCTGACCCCAAACCCCTGGATGTCCTGGGCGTGGCCTGTCTCGTGCCAGGCCTGGCCCTCCTGTTTCTTGCGCTTCATGGGGCCGGTCATGTCGGAACCGCTCCTGCAATCCTGGTGGGATATTCCCTGGGCGCGGCGGTCCTTCTGTTCGGACTCATTCGCCGGGAACTGCGGGCGCCGAGTCCACTCCTGGATCTTGCGTTGATCCGCGACCGTTCGTTTGCCGCCGGCAGCGTCGCGGGGCTGCTTTCCTATGTCATTTTGTTCGCAGCCTTCCTTGTCCTGCCCTTTGTGCTGGTGCGGGCCTACGGGGACACCTCCTTCTCGACCGGACTCCAACTCGCGATCATTCCAACGGCACTGGCGCTGATGGCACCGGTCGGTGGAGTCCTGGATGACCGGTTTGGCGCGCGGATGCCCACCGTGACGGGAATGCTGCTCGTCGCGCTGGGATTGGGTGTGCTCGCACTTGCCCTGGATGGTGAGACAGGCGGTCGGGGAATGGCGATGGCCGGGCTGGGATTCATGGGGGCGGGGCAGGGACTGTTCATCGCCCCCAACAACAGTTCCGTCATGGCGGTGGCGAGGCCGGAGGAGAAGGGGCAGGCCGGCGGACTCATCAATCTGATGCGCAGCCTGGGCATGAGCTTGGGGATTACCCTGGGTTCCCTTCTGCTGACGGGGGGATCCCGTCACGTTACCGTGGTGGAACTGCTGCGTGGCTCCCGCTGGACGTGGATCATCCTGGCGGGAATCGCGCTCGCGGCCGCCACGCTGTCGGGACTTCGGACGTCGCCGCGGGGGAAGACGTAGGGTGTTCCCCGGGTCGCAGGATGTTCCCTGCCTCCGGTTTTACGCCGGGTCGCCGCCATCTTGAACGTCGGAATTGTCCGGCACCACCGGCGGGGTCAGTCCGGTGCGGGCGTAGAATCGCGGGGTGTCCTTGTCGCGCTTGAGGCTGACCTCGTACTTGCGTGCGGCGGGAAGGGACAGGCCCTCGTGCTTCCAAACCAGCGGCCATGGCCCCGGGATTTTCGTCCACTTTGGGACCTCCTCATCGGCGGTTGCCAGCAGTCCGGCCAGGTTGTCCGTGTGACCGACGAAGCAGCGGCCCGCCGGATTGCGGAGGATGAAGACGGTCCAATTGGAGTCCGGCGCGGGCGCGGAGGGTGAAGAATCCACGCCCGATCCATGGCAGCAGAACCGTCCGCGGGGTAGCGAAAAGCGCGGAAGGATCGGGTGCGCTCCCCGTCAGGGTGGGGGCGTTCGAATCGGAATGGGGAGATTGCTGATGTCGATTTTGCCCGCCGCACGATGGAACCAGGGCTCGCGCCGATTCCGCCGCGCCTCCACCCAGCGACGGAATGTCGCGGTGTCGGTGCGCAGGATTTCCAGCCGGGGGCGTTCCGGTTCGGGCAGGTCCGCGGCGACCCGGAGGGATCGGATCGGAATCCGCTCGGCGGGCGTCGCATAGAATCCCATGGGCGCCGTTCCCCGGGGCAGGGCGGAGAGCAGTTCCATGCCCTGGATCACCCGGCCGAAGAGCGTGACGTTCCGGTCGAGGTGTCGCGGTGCCTGTCCGTTGACCACGTAAAGTTCGGTCCCGCCACCACTGTCGAGCGCGTCGTCGCGTCCGGCCCCCAACATTCCGTAGCTGTGGATGGGCCAGCACAGTCCCGATCCGGGATCCCGGGCGATGGGGATCCCGTCGAGAAACCCGACTTCCGGGGCGTAAAGGTCGCCGTCGGGAAGTGGGGAGAACCGGACGCCCTCGGGAAGGCCGAACTCCAGTTCCGCCGGCAGTTGGCGTTGCGCACGGGAGATGGGCCGGGCCTTGGCGGGATCCGCAGCGTCCGGATCCCCCCATTGGACGACGTAGTTGTCCTGAACGCGGACGATGGGAATCCCGTTGAAGTATCCTTCGCGGACGAGCGCCTTCACGTTGGCCACATGGCGGGGGGCCAGGCGGGGGTCGAGCTCCATCACGACCCGGCCCCGGTCGAAGTCGAGGCACAACAGGTTTTCGGGATCCGGACGGCGCCAATCCGAAGCGGTGGACTGGGCGAGAACGGAGGCTGCCGTGGTCGGAGGTTCGGGAATCTCCGCGGCGTGAGCGGTGAATCGCAGAGCCAGGAAGAGACCTGCGATGAGGGTGCATTCCTGACGGCGCATGGGGCGAGAATGACGCGGGAAGGGTCCCGGAGCGAGCGTCCGGTCGAAACGCCTTTGTTTCGGCATCCATTGCGTTCGCTGGCAATCACCGCCACCGTCGCGCATGACTTCCATCGTGATACTCGGTGCGTCCGCGGATCCGGCCAAGATCAGCCACCGCGCGGTGATCGCGGCCCGGGATCGGGGCATTCCGGTCTATCCCGTTCATCCCCGCGAGGCGGCCATCGCGGGGGTTCCGGCGTTTGCCACGGTGGGCCAGGTCCCGGTGTCTCCCGAGATCGTGAGTGTCTATCTCCCGGCGGCGGTTTCACAACCGCTGCTGCGGGACATTGCCGCCACGGGATGCCGGGAGCTGTGGTTGAATCCCGGTGCGGATACTCCCGAGGTGGAAGGGGAGGCGCTGGCGCTTGGACTGCGGGTCGTCCGCACCTGCACGCTCGAAGCACTTCAGGAAATTCCGCGGAAGCGTTGAGGCACGAGGGCGGATCCTCGATGGGTTCCCGGCTCGCCATGCGGGGCGTTGGAACCCATCCTCGGCGTCGTGCCCCCCCGAAACGCGGAACGAATCACTGCAGCGGACGCAGCGGCGCAGATCCGCTCCGGAGACTGGGTGGACTACGGGTTCGGCATGGGCCAGCCCGACGACGTGGATCAGGCCCTCGCCGCCCGGTGCTCCTGCCTGGAGGGCGTTCGCATTCGGGCGGCGTTCTCCCTCCGACCGCGCGCCGTTGTGGACGCGGACCCCGAGGGGCGGCATTTCCAATGGCTCAACTGGCATTTTTCCGGACTCGACCGCCGCCTGCATGATCGGGGGCTGGCCCATTACATCCCGATGAACTTCGGGGAGGCCCCGGACCTCTACCGTCGGTTTCTGGATCCGGTGGACGTGGCCGTGGTCAAGGTTTGCCCCCGGGATCCTGCAGGCTTCTTCAACTTCAGCGGGGCGTGCACCTACCACGGCGCGATTCTCGAGCGGGCCCGGACGGTCGTGGTGGAGGTGGATCCCCAGTTGCCGTACATCCCGGGAGCCAAGAACGGCATCCACGAGTCCGATGTTGATTTCGTCGTGGAAACCGAGGGGCGGGGTCCCGCCGAGCTCAGGAATCCCGCCGCCACGGAGGTCGAGGCCCGGATCGCGCGTCTCGTCGCGGCGGAGATCGGTGACGGTGCGTGTCTGCAGATCGGGATCGGTGGGCTTCCCAATGCCGTTTGCGCCGCCATCCGTGAGGCCGGCCTGCGCGATCTTGGAATCCATACCGAAATGATGGTCGATGGACTGGCCGACCTGTGTGAGGCGGGGTTGGTCACGGGTTCCCGGAAGGCGACGCATCCGGGCCGGATCGTGTTCACCTTCGCCGGAGGCACGCAGCGACTCTACCGCTTCCTGCATCAGAATCCGCAGGTGCAGTCGCTCCCCGTCGATGAGACCAACCTGCCCCATCTCATCCAGGCCAATGACCACGTGGTTTCGGTGAACAGCACGACCCAGATCGACCTTCAGGGCCAGGCGTCCTCGGAGAGTTCGGGACACCGGCACCTCACGGGGACCGGCGGACAGCTTCAGTTTGTCCGCGGCGCCTACGCCTCGCGCGGGGGCAAGTCCTTCCTCTGCGTGACCTCCACGCGCCAGCGGCGGGATGGCACGGTCGAAAGCCGGATTGTGACGGATCTGACGGCGGGGAGTGTGGTGACGACCCCGCGGACGGACGTCATGTACGTGGCCACCGAATGGGGCCTGGCCAATCTCAAGGGCCGGGCGGTTCCGGAGCGTGCGAAGGCATTGATCGCCATCGCGCATCCCGATTTTCGGGAACCGCTTTCCCGCACCGCGCGCGACTGTGGACTGATTCCCCGGAGTAGTTTCTAACCGGGCCAACGGCGGGAGCGATCAGTCGAGGTAGAGAAATTCATTCGAACTGAGCAGCACCTGGCACAGGCTGGCGAGGGCTTCCGACTCCGGCGTCGCCCCCTTCGCCTTTGGGGAATCCCCGCCACGGGCCGCCGAAATCGGTGGGAAACCGGCGGATTGATCGGCCAAAAAGGCGAGGGCCTCCCGCGCCTCCTCCGGGCGGGGCGGGCGCGAGTAGGCCAATTGCCACGCGAGGACCACCTGACGCGCGGGGTCCGGTCCGGCCTCGGATTCGATCCGGCCCGCAAACCGCACGGACTGGTCGAGCACGAAGGCGCTGTTCATCAACATCAGGGACTGGGTGGCCACCGTGGAGCTTTGGCGCCGCTCGCAATTCACCTCCATGACCGGCGCGTCAAAGGCGTGCAGCATGGCCAGCGGACGGCTTCTCCGGACCTGGATGTAGATGGACCGCCGGAATTCCTCCCCCTGCAGGGGAACGTCCACCGGCATCTTGTTGTCACCTTCCGTCTTGTCCTCCCCCACGACAATCTGCCCGTGGACGTCCGGACGCACGGGAACAGGAGGGCCGTACATCCGCCGGTTCAGGCTTCCAGAGACGGACAGCATGGCGTCCCGGATGGCCTCGGCATCCAGACGTTGTACGGGCTTCCTCCAGTAAAGCTGGTTCCCGGGGTCGAGCGTCACGCCCTTCGCGGAGGTTGCCGACGATTGGCGATACGCGGTGGAGGTCAGGATCAGGCGGTGCAATCGTTTGAGACTCCAACCGTCCTCCTGGAAGTGACGGGCGAGCCAGTCGAGCAGCTCGGGATGCGTGGGCCGTTCGCCCATGGCCCCGAAGTCCGAGGGGGTGCCCACCAGACCCCTGCCGAAATAATGCATCCAAACCCGGTTGACCAGGACCCGGGCCACCAGCGGATTCGTCGGGCTGGTCAACCAGCGTGCCAGTGCCAGACGGCGGCCGGAGGTCTCAAAATCGGCATCCTTCGAGGGGAATTCATCGGGATGCCCGTGATTGCCGAGGACGCTCAATCCGCCCGGCGGGACGGCGTCGCGAGGCTGGCGATAGTCCCCGCGGTGGAGGACATGGGTGATGGGAGGTGCATTGGTCGGCTCGGTGAGGACGGTGAGGAAATCCTCCGGGGGTTTTCGGCCGCGGATCGCGGTGATCCGGGCATCCATCGCCTTGAGTTCCTCGGCGGCCTTGGGGTTGTACTGGTAAAGGACGCCCGGGTGGATGTTCACGCTCGGGTTGTCGGCCAGGAGCTTCTTCTGTTCGTCGGTGCGCTGGGCGGCGGGCGTGTCCAGAGCGGAACGAATCGCGTCGCGCACGGGAGCGTCAAACTTCTCCAGGTGCTTGGTCAGCGCCTCGGCCAGATACTGCGTTTGTTTCGTCTCCCGCTCCTTCGCCAATTCCGCGGCCTCCCTTTCGATGTCCGCCGACTTTCGGCGATCCTCGTCGGTGTACAGGGATACCAGCCGCTCCTGGGGGGTCCGCCATTGCTTCCAATTGTAGGCGGGCTCGAAGACGGCGCGAAGGCGGTAGTAATCGGACTGTGGAATTGGATCGTAGCGGTGGTCATGGCACTGGGCACAGCCGACGGAGAGTCCGAGGAGGGAGGTGGAGACAATCTTCAGGGTGTCGGCCACCACCTGGTTGCGAACGGCGTCCCGGTCACTCAGGGCATCGGTGGCGGAACCGTCCACCCCCATGCGGAGAAATCCGGTGGCCGTCAGAAGATCCCTCGCGTCACTCCCCGAAAGGGCCACCGTCGCCGCATTGCCGGCATGGGCCCGCGCGATTTCGTCGCCGGCGATCTGCTCGGCCAGGAAGCGGTCGAACGGCTTGTCCGCATTGAGTGCGCGAATCACGTAATCCCGGTACTTGTAGGCAAAGGGCCGGGGCGGATCCGCATCGCTGTAGCCATCCGAATCGGCGTATCCTGCGACATCGAGCCAGTGCCGGGCCCAGCGTTCCCCGTAGTGACGGGACTCCAGGAGGCGATCCACGAGATGCTCATAGGACTGGTCCGAGGCATCGGCGAGGTAGAGGGCTTCGTCGGCGGGGGTGGGCGGAAGTCCCGTCAGATCGAAGGTGACCCGACGCAACAGCGTGATCCGGTCGGCATCCGGTGAAAACTGAAGTCCGCGCCGCGCGAGATCCCGGGAGAGAAAGGCGTCCACGGGCGTGCGAACGCGGCCGGCGCTTCCGACGGAGGGAACCTGCGGATTTCCGATGGGCTGAAACGACCAGAAGGTGCGGTCCTCCTCGGTGACTCCCGAAGGTGGCTCGGCGGGTTCCGGGCGGGACGTCCGGGCCCCGGAGGCAATCCAGGACCTCAGGGTGGCGATTTCCGGGGCGGAGAGCTTCTTGTCCCGCTTGGGCATGTCGCCGGACTGCACCCGGCGGAGCAATTCACTTTGATCGGGCTTCCCGGGAACGATCACCGGCCCGTCGTCGCCTCCCTTCAACAACAGGTGACGCAGCCGCACGTCGAGCCCGCCCTTCCTCTGGTCACCCTCCCCGTGGCAGTCGAAGCAGTGCGCCTTCAGGATGGGGCGGACGTCCTTTTCAAACGTGGGGGCGGAGGCGGCGTGCGGGGCGAGGAGGGATCCGGACAGCAGCGTCCCGAGCAGACCGGCGCGGATCCGGCGACGCCCGGGTGATCGGGGGAACAAAGGGGGGAGTCCGAGCCTGCTCATGCGTCCCGCAGGATTTCCTTCACCACGCGGCAGGGTTGTCCGTCCGTGATCCGCTGTTCCCGGCCGTTCTGGTGGTAGACCAACTGGTTGGGGTCGAGCCCGAACAGGTGCAGCAGCGTGGCGTGATAATCGTTGGGACTGACGGGATCCACGACGGCACGGTGTCCGAACTCGTCGGTGGCGCCATACGTCATGCCCCCCCGGAACCCGCCTCCGGCCACCCAGCAGGAAAACCCCTGGCCGTTGTGGTCCCGTCCGGCTTTCTCCGCGGCGCCGTGATTCTCGGTGACCGGCAGCCGCCCGATCTCGCCTCCCCAGTGTACGATGGTGGTGTCGAGCAATCCTCGCGCCTTGAGGTCGGTCACCAGCGCGGCGGACGGCTGGTCCGTTTTCCGGCAGCAGGTGGCCAGATTCGACTGGATGCTCTCGTGGTTGTCCCAGATCTGTCCGTTGACGAACAACTGCACGAAGCGGACCCCGCGTTCGACCAGGCGTCGGGCGATGAGGCACCGGGTGCCGTACTCGCGGGTGACGGGATCCTCCAACCCGTAGAGCCGGCGGGTGGCCTCGGATTCCCCGGTGAGATCCAGCGCCTCCTTGGCCGCAGTCTGCATGCGTGCCGCGAGTTCATAACTGGCAATGCGGGCCTCGAGGTCGGATTCCCCGGGATGGCGTTCGAGATGTTCGCGGTTCAGACGGGCCAGCAGGGCCAGGTTCCGCTCCTGGGGTCCGCCCTTCAGCCGCGGAGGCGGATCCAGGTTCAGGATTCGCGGTTCGGCGGACCGGACCACGGTTCCCTGAAAGAGCGGGGGCATGAACCCGTTGGACCAGTTTCGGACGCCGTCCACGGGATGCCCGCCCGGGTCGGTCAGGACCACATACGCCGGCAAGCTCTGGCTTTCGGCACCCAATCCATAGGTCAGCCAGGAGCCGAGGGCCGGGCGTCCCGGTTGGGCGCGTCCGGTGTTCATGAACCAGATCGACGGCTCGTGTCCGTTGATGTCGGTGTGCATCGAGCGGATCACGGTCACGTCATCGACGATCCGTGAGAAATGGGGCAGCAGTTCGGACACGGCGGTGCCGCTCTCACCGCAATTCCGGAACTTCCACGGGCTTCCGAAGAGCTTCTTGCTCGCGCGATCCACGAAACTGAACGTCACCTCCCCGGAATAGTCCTCGCCACTGCGCCGGCTCAATTCGGGCTTGGGGTCGAAGAGGTCGATGTGACTCGGTCCGCCATGCATGAAGAGCGAGATCATGGCGCGCGCGCGGGCGGGGCGGACGGGATCGCGCTGCCGCAGGTCGAAGGACTGGGGGCCGCGTGGAATGTTGGAGGGAGTGCCCAGCAGCCGTTCCTCCCTCAGGAGCCAGGCGAGCGCCACGCTGCCCACGCCCATCGCATTCCGGGAAAGAAACCGCCGCCGCGTGAACGGAACCGATCCGGGAGGGGATGGCATGGAAAATCCATTCATTGGAGGCCGTCAGCGTAGCATTCGACGTGGGGAGACTCCAACTCGTTCGTTCCTTGGCCACTCTCGGCGACAGGGTCCGAGGCGCCGTGAGCGGCCCATCACCGTGCGAACCATGGTCCATGGACGTTTCCTCCCGCGGGGAATTCATCCATCCCGCCCGGGACTGCGGCCCGGGACCGCCGGGCTTGCCACTTTTCCCGCCCGCGGCACCATGCCGCCGTTCACCCTGCGTTCCGTCCCGAGGATTTTTGCGTCATGACCAAGCCCGCGCTTTCCCCCCTTCGCCTGTGGCAGTTGAGTTTTGGCTTCATGGGCATCCAGTTTGGGTGGGGGCTCCAGATGGCGAACATGAGCCCGATCTACGAGATGCTGGGTGCCAAGGAGAGCGAATTGTCGCTGCTGTGGATCGCCGCGCCGCTGACGGGATTGATCGTCCAACCCATCGTGGGCCATTTCAGCGACCGCACCTGGAATTCACTGGGTCGCCGGAAACCGTATTTTCTCGTCGGTGCGCTGCTGTCCACGCTGGCCCTGCTGGCGATGCCCAACAGTTCGGCGTTGTGGATGGCGGTGGGACTCCTGTGGATCCTGGATGCCTCGATCAACATCACCATGGAACCCTTCCGGGCATTCGTGGCCGACATGCTTCCGGAATCCCAACGACCCGCTGGCTTCTCCGTCCAGACGGTGCTCATCGGCATCGGTGCGGTGGTGTCCTCGTCTCTTCCCTGGCTGCTCGCCAATGTCTTCGGGGTGCAGGAAGGCACAGGAGGCGGGCGGATCCCTCTCCCGGTCAAACTGGCCTTCTACATCGGGGCGGCGGTTCTGTTCGTTTGCGTCCTGGTGACCATCCTGACGACCCGGGAGTATCCGCCGGAGGACCTGGAGGAGTTCCGGCGCATGCAGCGGGAGAAATCCGGCTTGGCATCCAACCTCGCCGAGATCGTGTCCAGTGTGAAGGCGATGCCGGACCGGATGAAGCAGCTGGCCTGGGTCCAATTGTTCACCTGGGGCGGCTTGTTCTGTATGTGGACCTATTTCAGTCCGACGGTCGCGCGGACCGTCTTTGGGGCGACGGAGCCTGGAACGGCATTGTATGTCGAGGGCACGGCCTGGGGGGGCGTCTGTTTCTCCGTATACAACGGGGTCGCCCTCCTGATGGCGTTTGTGCTGATCAAGCTGGTCCGGACCACGTCTCCCAGGACGATTCACATGCTGGGTTTGTTCTGTGGCGCCGCGGGACTTCTCTCCATTCTGGTGATCCGCAACCGCTACGCGTTGTTCGCTTCAATGACCGGCGTGGGAATCGCGTGGGCCTGCATCCTGGCGATGCCTTATGCCATGCTCGCGGGGGCGTTGCCCGAGGAGAAAATGGGCACCTACATGGGGGTCTTCAACTTCTTCGTCGTGATTCCCCAGGTGATCGTGTCGCTGGGGTCCGGATGGCTGGTGGCGCACGTCTTCGGAAATCATTCCGTCTATGCTGTGGCCCTCGGTGGCGCCCTCATGGCGGTGGCGGCCCTTCTCGTTCGGCGCGTGGACTACGTGCATCCCGGTGCAGTCTCGTGAGGGAGGCTTCACCAACCGTTCGAAAGGAATCTCGCCCCATGATCCCTCCCCTGAAACGCTGCCTTGCCGGCCTTGGAATAGGTTGGACGACGATCCTTTGGGCCGTGGCCCAGCCTGTGGTTACCCAGGTGGAGCCGCCCTCCTGGTGGGCGGGCCACACGTTGAATCCGATTCGGCTTCTGATCACTGGAAAGCACCTCGAAGGCGGCCGTGTCCAAGTGGAGGGGGGCGGTGGATCGGTTTCCCGCGTCATGGTTTCCCCGTCCGGAACTCATTTGTTTTGTGACCTTGAGGTTCGAAAGGGAGCCCAGCCCGGGGTCCGCCAACTCCGGGTGACCACGGCGGCGGGGACGACGCATGCGGATTTTGAGATTCTCGAGCCCCTGCCGACCGCGGGCCGATTCCAGGGATTTGGACCCGACGATTTCGTGTACCTGATCCTGCCGGACCGGTTCGCCAACGGCGACGCGGCCAATGACCGTCCGTCGAAGTCACCCGGTCTTCTGGATCGCAAGAAATCCCGGTACTACCACGGGGGCGATCTGAAGGGGGTGATCCAGAAGCTGCC
>JAEUHD010000141.1 GCA_016793645.1 Verrucomicrobiales bacterium | reverse complement strand
CCTGCGTGGCTATGGACGAACTCCACGCACTCCCGGGCGTGACTCATTGAGATCAGGTGGCCGCCTTCCAAAAGCAAATCAACCCGCGGAGGAGGCGGAATAACGCGGTCCCGGGCACCATGGATTCGATACACCTGGGTTTCCGTCGCCCCCAGCCCGTCCCACTCAAAGACGGCCTCGCACATGGAACGAACAAACGGGGTCTCGGCATCCCCGAACATCTGGGTCAATTCGAACGGCAGCTTCCGTGCGGAACATCGGAGCCAATCGACGGGTGCGATGCGTACCACTGGGCGGAGGGCCGCGAGCACCGGACTCACCTCGTCCTTGGAGGTCGCGCTGCCGATCAGGAAGAGCATCCGAATTCTCCGAATCCTGGTGATTTCGCAGGCCACCATGCCACCCAAGGAGGCTCCCACGAGAATGTCGTCATCGCGGACGTTACACGCCATGCACATGGATTCGGCAACGTCGCGGAGTGTCCGCTCCCCGGAGTGGCGTACCCAGTCGTAGGCGATAAATCCAGGCATGGCCGTCCACGGGGACGGATACATCCGCCGATCCCCTCCCATTCCTGGAAGTGCATGAATCATCCCGAGGAAAGAACAGGATCGGGTGACAGGTTCATTGTTTGGATTCGGATTGCCCGCCTTCGGAGGCTTCACCTTCGTCCTCGGGCTCCTCGCCGGGGCGGAACTCCAGCAGGTCCCCTGGCTGGCAATCCAGCACCCGGCAGATCGCGTTCAGGGTGCTGAAGCGGATTGCCTTTGCCCGGCCGGACTTCAGCACGGACAAATTCGGCGGCGTGATGTCCACCGCGGCGGCGAGGTCGTTGAGCCGCATCTTCCGCTTCGCCAGCATCACATCGAGATTCACGATAATGGCCATGGCGGGGTCTAAACGGTCAGCGCCTGTTCTTCCGCGATCTGATGGGCTTCTTCCATGATCCAGGCCACCAGAAAAACGAACACTCCCGGAAGCAGTCCCGCGCCCAGATCGAAACTGATGTTCACATCCGCCGCCCACAAACCCTTCGAAAGCTGAAACGCCATTCCCATCACCCATGTCCCGATCATCCATGCCCCGACACGCCTCAGTCTCCGGACACTTTGGATGTCGAAAACGCTCCCACGCTCGTATCCGCGAAACAGACCGAAGAAGAACAAGGCACCCAACAAACCATAGCCGCAGAACAGAGCCGCTGCGACCCGCGCCAACCACTCCCGCCCCTCCCGAATTCCGGTGCCACCCGCCGCAACGTCCCAGTTGAAGAGGACGAAGCGAGGACCGTTCCCCGCCAATTCAACGAGCATCCGCCGTTTTGCAACGGTTTCCGTCGAGGCGCGCACCTCGGATCGCGGCAACGCTGGTTTGTATTTCGGACCGATGGCGATGATCGGCGCCAGCAGGGTCAAGGCCACGCACCCTGCCATGACCCCACACCCAGCCAGGCTCAGGATCTTCAAGAACCAACTCGTCTTCCGGATGCGTTCCTGCCGCTCAGGCAGGTGCGTTGAATCAATTGCCATGCGCTACAGATCGCTGACTGGATAGTTTTTAGCAATATCTTTTTATTGTTTATCAGTATTTTTTTATCGCTCAGAACTTCCAAACGATCCCGTGATCGGCTGTATCACGATATCCCGGAGGGATAAGGTGACAGGTTCACTGTTACTCGGAAATTGAAGCCGTCGCCCCCGAGCAACAATCGCCGCTCAAACGCAGCGCACTGTGTCGTGTGGTTGTCCTCTACCAATTTCCATCCCCCCGGGGCGAACGTGCAAAAACCGATGCATCAAGGATCCGCTTCCCACCTCCAATTGAAGGACGGCATCAAGATTTTTGAGGATAGATATCCAATTGAAGTTCGATTCTGGCTGCAGCCAGCTTCTGAAGCAGTGGGATCGGCATCACCAAGCCAAAGTTTCCTACTCCGATGAGGCCGACAAAGACGTTCAAGGTGCCGCCGGTGGCATGAAAGTCCGCGAGCGCATCGGACCGACGCATCACATCGGACGCCACTCGGTCCAATGCCTCCTCCAATTGTTGGTCGTCCGAGGACACCCCTTCCGGCGTAACGCGCGCCGACCAGTAGCTCTGACGCCGAACTTCCCCGCGGGTGGGCCCCAATCCCTCTGTTGGCAGCTCCCCGGCCGTCCAGCCATAACGACGTTCCAAAGAGAACAATCCGGACAAGGAGGAGAGATCCCGCCTCGGATGGTTTGCGCGAAGGGAAACCGAGTAGGTGTAGGGACGCATATCCGATTCAAGGCAGGATCCGCTCGTGCTTCGTTTCCATCAACCAGGATCACCGACTCGGGAAGCACAGCGGCCGGATCCAAAGCATGCTTCTGAAGAATGCCCGGTGTCACATGAACGGATTGATCACACGGACACCGTCGTAGTTGCGACCGTGATGAAAGTCCTCGGAATACGGTGACAGGTTCAGTGTTCATTCCGCCATCCACACCGTCCGCTTCGCTCTAACTCCCGTTCGTCCTCACCCTCCCGCTCAGGGAAGGGGCCAAGACAGGGTGACAGGTTCAACGTTCGGACATCTTCCAGGATCCCACCCGACGTTTCGTACTACCATCAGGCCCCGGCACTGTTCACGGACGGCGGCACGCCATCCCTCCCATCCTCGCCCGTGGGAGGGCTCGCATGTTGCGGGCCCACTTCAAGTCGCGGCCGCCGTGCTGGATTCCACCCGTCGCTCCATCCACGGACGAAACCCGGACTTGTTCACGGACGGCGGCACGCCATCCCTCCCGATTGGGCGGGAATCCGTTCGACCTTTGGGCTTTTCCCGCCCCCGCCCTTCCCCCCACCCTCCCACCATGCTGCTTTCCCCGTCGGAACTGGAGTCGCTGGTCCAGGGGCTCCATCAGTCGCCGCATTCGCTGCTCGGATTGCAACCGGTCGGGGACGGCAAGGGCCTCGTGGCGCGCGCGATGATCCCGGGGGCCACGCGGGTGGAACTGGTGCCCGTCCACGACGCCACGCGCCCAAAATTCGAACTGAAGCGGATTGGCGACACCTGCGTTTTCGAGGGAACCACCAAGAAGACCCGCGAGGTCTACGCCTACGATCTGGTCGTCACGGACGACACCGGAAACCGCCAACAGGGACGCGATCCCTACTCATTCCTGCCGACCGTCGGGGAGACGGACCAGTTTCTCTTCAACCAGGGCAATCACCGGCAACTGTTCGACGTCCTGGGCGCCCACTCGCGCCAACCCGACGGCGTCGCAGGCACGTCGTTTTCCGTGTGGGCGCCCAACGCCCGCCGCGTTTCGGTGGTGGGGGACTTCAACCGATGGGACGGGCGGCGACACCCGATGCGGCTGCTCGGATCCTCCGGCATCTGGGAGATCTTTGTGCCCGGCGTGGCCGAGGGCGCCCTGTATCAGTTCGAAATCCTCGATGCCCATGGCGCGCTGAAACTGGTGACCGACCCGTTCGGCACGCTGTTCGAACTGCCGCCCAAACACGCGGCGGTGGTCTGGAACACGCGCAAGTTTGCCTGGACCGATGATGAGTGGATCCAGCGCCGCCGGGAATCCAATGCGCTGCGGCGTCCGATGAGCATCTACGAGGTCCACCTCGGGTCCTGGAAGCGGAAGTCTCACTGGGAGGCGTTCAGCTACCGCGAACTGGCGGAGCCGCTGATCGCCTATGTGAAGCAACTGGGCTTCACCCATGTCGAGTTTCTGCCGGTGGCCGAGCACGCCTTTTATCCGAGCTGGGGATACCAGGTCACCGGCTTCTACGCCCCCACGAGCCGCTACGGCACGCCCGACGACTTCCAGTATCTGGTCAACGAACTGCACCGCGCCGGCATCGGCGTGATCGTGGACTGGGTGCCGGCCCACTTCCCGCGCGACGCCTGGGCCCTTGCGCAGTTCGACGGCACGGCGCTGTTCGAACACGCCGACCCGCGCCAGGGCGCGCATCAGGACTGGGGCACGCTCATCTTCAACTTCGGACGCCATGAAGTCCGGAATTTCCTCACCGCCAACGCGCTCTACTGGTGCGAGCGATTTCACGTGGACGGCCTTCGCGTGGATGCCGTCGCCTCCATGCTCTACCTCGACTACTCACGCAAGGAGGGGGAGTGGATTCCCAATAAGTTCGGCGGCCGCGAGAACCTGGACGCCGTCGAGTTCCTGCGACAGTTCAACCATCTCGTCGGCACCGAGCATCCCGGCGTGGTGACCATCGCGGAGGAATCCACCTCGTGGCCGATGGTGACCCGCCCACCGTGGCTGGGCGGCCTGGGATTCAGCCTAAAGTGGAACATGGGCTGGATGCACGACACCCTGGGCTACTTCAAGCGCGACCCCATTTATCGCCGGTATCACCAGAACGAGCTGACGTTCGCCATGCTGTATCATGGCAACGAAAACTTCGTGCTGCCGCTCTCCCACGACGAGGTGGTTCACGGCAAGGGTTCGCTCCGCCGCCGGATGCCGGGCGACGACTGGCAGGCCTTCGCCAACCTCCGGGCGTTGCTGGGGTACCAGTGGTTGTTTCCCGGAAAGAAGCTGCTGTTCATGGGAGGCGAATTCGGCCAACCGGCGGAATGGAATGACAACGCCGCCCTCGACTGGTGGCTGCTGGAGGCGGGGCCGTATCACGCGGGACTTCAACGCTGGGTCTCGGATCTGAATGCCCTTTACCAGGCGGAACCGGCCCTGTGGAGGGGCGACTACGAAGGGGACGGATTCTGGTGGGTGGATTGCAGCGACCATCCCAACAGCGTGCTGAGCTTTGTCCGGCATGACCGCGAATCCGGCGGGCATGTCCTCGCCATCCTGAACCTGACGCCGAATCCGCTGCGCGACTACCGCGTCGGCCTGCCCCTGCCCGGCCGCTGGATCGAGGTGCTCAACAGCGACGCAGCGATCTACGGAGGCTCGAACCTTGGGAATGCCGGCGGGGTCACCGCGGAATCCTATGCGGTTCAGAATCAGCCGCACTCGGCCCTGTTCACGCTGCCGCCGCTCGGTGTCGCCGTGTTCCGGCGTGCGGAATAGCGAGGGATCCCGGACAGGCTGAAGCCTGCACTACAAACAAGCCCCGTTCGTAGTGCAGCCTTTAGGCTGATTCCCCCCGTCAAACAGCGCACCGCGGGTGGTTCGGGCATTCCCTTTCCCTTGTGGCGGATCCCCGGAGAAAAACCATGCCGGCCCTCCGGACAGCCTAAAGGCTGGACTACAAACAAACCCCGTTCGAAGTGCAGCCTTCAGGCTGTCGGGAGTCAGGACACCCGCTTGTCAGCCGGGGGCCGGCTGCCCCATCGTTGCCCGCTCGAATTCATGAAGCGACTGCTGCGATCCGAATGGTTTCTCCGGCTCTGGACCCTCGTCCTGGGCGCCCTCCTCGCCGGAGCAATCCTGGCCCAGGCGCCCACGACCAACGCCCCCGCCACCAACTCCCCCGCGTCCCCCGCGCTCGCGAATCCGGTGACCCTCAACGAATCCCAGCGCGCTTTCATCGCCGAAAACCGGTCGCTGCTGACCTTCGGACTCGACCACGTGGAACTGCTCCAAACCACGGTCTTTCACCGCCCGCTGTGGCAGTATCTCGCCACGTTCCTCTACATCCTCATCGCCTTTCAGGTGGCGCGGTTCGTGGATTGGCTGATCCACACCCGTCTCCGAAAACTGGCGGAGCGGACGGAGACGGAATGGGATGACATCGTGCTCGGACTCGTGGATGGACCGGTGAAGGTGATCGTCTTCGTGATCCTGCTGAACATCGGCCTGCAACTGTTTGACTGGCCCTCGCAGGTGGAACTGTGGTTTGCCCGGCTCACCGTGGTGGCGGTGGCGGTCTCCGTGGTCATGGTGATCATGAAGGCGGTGGACGCCGCGATTCGACTCTGGCGCAAGAACCTCCCCTCGGACGGCGACCGCGCCTTCAACGACCACTTTCTGATCCTGATCGGGAAGGCGGCCAAGATCTCCATCGCCATCGTCGCCACCTTTTCCGTGCTGGGGAACCTCGGCTTCGACATCCGGGCGGCCCTCGCTTCGGTATCCGTCCTCGGCCTCGCCCTCGGACTCGCGGCGCAGGACACCGTCGGGAACTTGTTTGGTGCCGTCGCAGTGTTCCTCGACAAACCCTTCAAGATTGGGGACCGGGTGCGGATCGGCGAGGTGGACGGCACGATTGAGGAGATGGGGCTTCGCTCGACCCGCATCCGCAACGTGGACGGATTTCTGGTCACGGTGCCCAACAAGGAGGTGGGGAACGCCCGGATCGTGAACATCACCCGGCGCCCGACCATCCGCGCCTGCTTCGGAATCGGCCTCACCTACGACACCCCGGCAGCCCGAGTACGCCGGGCGGCCGATCTGCTGGAGGAGATTCTCAAGTCCGATCCGGACACCCATGATTACCTTGTGCACTTCAACAAGTTCGGGGACTTCTCCCTGAACCTCGACGTGGTGTACTGGTGCCGTAAAAACGACTTCCGGGAATTCACCCGGATCTTCCAGCGGATCAACCTCACCATCAAGGAGCGGTTTGATGCGGAGGGGCTGCGGTTCGCCTTCCCGACCCAGACCATCCAGATCGAATCCACGTCCGGAGGGCTCTCTGAGGGGGCTTCAGGGACGGCAACAACCCGTTGACATCCCAGTGTCGGCCGATACGGTCGCGGTTCATTTTTCGTCCAGCGATATGCCGAATACGAAGTCTGCAGAAAAACGCACCCGTTCCAGCGCCCGCAAGGCGGCCCGCAATCAGACCATTGAGTCCCGCCTCAAGACCCTGGAGAAGAAATTCGACGCCCTGGTCTCCGGTGGGAAGTTCGACGAGGCCAAGGTCGCCCTCAGCGCGGTCACCTCGGCCTTTGGCAAGGCCGTGAAAGCCGGCACCGTGAAATCCAACACGGCTGATCGGAAGCGCTCCCGGCTTCAGCTGCAGCTGAATCGGGCCGCCAAGGCCAAGAAGGCGGCCTGATTCCAGGCCCGCTGTTCATCCATCGCGAGCGGCGTCCCGTTGCAAAGGTGCACCGGGGCGCCGTTTGTGCTTTGGAGGCAATAGCCCGGTGGAGCCGCGCTGCCGCGCGGTTCTGGAATCGGTCCGCAGCAGCGCCGCTGCGGATGACGGAACGTGGGCGGAGTTCGCGCGGAGCTCCTCCGCACTGGGGTGCTTCGGAGAGGTCACCCGCGGGCACAGCCCGCAGCCACCTGAGGGTGGAGCCGCGCTGCCGCGCGGTTCTGGAATCGGTCCGCAGCAGCGCCGCTGCGGCTG
>JAEUHD010000114.1 GCA_016793645.1 Verrucomicrobiales bacterium | reverse complement strand
TAACCCGCGCCGTCGCCACCCGTGCCCACAATTTGAATCCCGATATTGCGTCCCACCGCGGCGTCCCCGGAATTCAAGACGGAGGAAATCGCCGCTTGATCCTGAAACTCGATCGAGTTGGGAAACCCGGCTGCGGTGTAGATCACCGTCTTGCCCGCCACGGTCTGCGGCGACCCGGCGTCATCCACATAGAACAAGCCGATCAGCAGGCTGGTGCCCTCGGTGATGTTGCCGCCGGCGATCACGCCGACCGATACCGAATATTGGAGCCCGACCTCGTACTTTGTGGACACGACCTGGGTGATTCCCGCCTGCGGCAGGGAGATGAGAAACGCGGCCTGGGTTCCATCGATGTTGGCGATGTATCTCGGGTCGCTCGGCGCCGTGTTGGCGAAGACCCCGCTCAACTGATCCCAGGTGATTCCACCCTGCGGCTGAAACCAATCCGGCTGCGGCGTCTTGTTCCACAGATCGATCTGCGGATTCACAAAGGTGGTGGAGGGAAGCTCGAACGAGGCGTTTCCGACCGGCACGTCCACCGCGCTGGCGGTCCAGGCGAGGGCGAGGGACGCGAGGGCGAGGGACGGCACGTTGGATCGTGCGGGGACGAGGCGGGACTTCAGTTCCATGAAATAGTGAGATGAAGGAGTTCCGAAGGTGGCGGGCACTGGGTGCGCCCCACGCCGACGGAACGGCTGTGAATCATGCCCGACGTTGCCATGGCGGGCAAACTTCAACTGAGGTTCAACGGAGGTTCGGACGTTCGAAGGGAATCCTCCCCGGGAGCGTCCGACCCGGCAAATGCGTGCACTTCTGAAATCCGCGTGCCGGTGCGTGCTGGTTGCCGTGGTTCATTTCGCCTCCGGGGGGAAGGGGCTTGGTGCCCCCAACGACGAGCCGTATCCGCCGTCGTCCTCCAAGAAGGGACTTCAGGTCCAGATGGTGGACGATGCCCTCGCCCTCGGGGTGAAGCATGCGGCGTTGAACTTCAATTTCGCGCAGTTGATGGACCCCCTTGGGGACACGAACAACCCGGCATGGGAATCCGGGGGGAAGACGTACCGCTTCCGGCGGGAGTATCTCGCGGCCCTTGACCAGCAGATCCGTCCGATGTCGGACCGGGGGGTGATCGTGTCCCTGATCCTCCTGAACTATGTCAGCGGGGATCCCGAGGTGCGCCGTGTTCTCCAGCATCCGGCCTACGACGCGGGATGTCCCAATGGGTTGTCGGCCTTCAATACCTCGACCTCGGAGGCAAGGGGCTGGCTCCAGGCGGCGGTGGGGTTTCTGGCCGAGCGTTGGTCGCGTCCCGACTCGTCGCACGGGAGGGTCTGGAACTGGATTGTGGGCAACGAGGTCAACTCCCACTGGTTCTGGTCGAACATGGGACGCGTCGGCATGGAGGCGTTTGCCGATGATTATCTCCGGGCGGTCCGCATCGTGCACGGGGCGGTCAGGGAACACTCCCGGCACGGGCGGGTCTATGTCTCCCTCGAACACCATTGGAACCTCCGGTATCCCGGCGGCGACGAACGCCAGGCGTTTCCCGGACGGGCCTTTCTCGACTATTTTGCGCGCCGGGCCCGGGAAGGGGGCGATTTTGACTGGAACGTGGCGTTCCATCCGTATCCGGAAAACCTCTTCAATCCCCGGACTTGGAATGACGCCTCCGCGACCCCCGACTGGAGAACCACGGCCCGCATCACTTTTCGGAACCTGGATCAACTGATCGCCTATCTCCAGCAACCGGAGCTCCGTTTCGACGGAAAGGTTCGGCGGGTCATCCTGAGCGAGCAGGGGTTCCATTCCCCCGAGGGACCGGACGGGGAAACGGTCCAGGCCGCGGCCTACTGCTATGCCTGGAAGAAGGTTTCGGCGCTTCCCGGGATCGATGCCTTCATCCTCCATCGCCACGTGGACCACTCGCAGGAGGGCGGCTTGAATCTCGGTCTTTGGCGGCGACAGCCCGGAAGCATTGCGACTCCGGGCGAACGGAAGCGCATCTATGACGTTTTTCTGAAGGCGGACTCGGCCGATGCGGATGCGGCGTTCGAGTTTGCGCTTCCCGTGATCGGGATCACCCACTGGGCGCAAATCCGCTAATTCTGCCGCGGAGCCGGATGTCGCCGGAGACCATTCTCCAGCCAGAGCTTCCAGACCATCCAGAGGGCCTCCCGCACGATCTCGCGGGAGATCTTCGACGTGCCCTGGAAGCGGTCGGTGAAGATGATCGGCACCTCGCAGACCTTCATGCCGCGGCGCCAGACCCGGTGGGTGAGTTCGATCTGGAAGCTGTAGCCGTTGGAGCGGACCGTTTCAGGGGCTATGGCGAGAAGGGTTTCCCGGCGGAAGCACTTGAACCCCCCGGTGGGATCCGTGACCGGCATGCCGGTGATGATCTGCACGTACTTCGCTGCCGTGATGCTCAGGAGGAGCCGGTTGAGCGGCCAGTTGATCACCCGGATGCCGTCGCGATACCGGGATCCGAGCACGAGGTCGGCGTTCTCCTTGCGGGCGGCATCGAGAAAGCGGGGGATGTCGGAGGGGTTGTGGGAGAAATCCGCATCCATTTCGAAAATGAACTCGTAGCGGCGCGCGAGGGCCCATTCGAAACCCGCGAGGTAGGCGCGCCCCAGGCCATCCTTCTGGGACCGGTGAAGCACGTGGACCTGCGGGTGCGCGGCGGCGAGTTCGTCGGCAAGTTGTCCGGTCCCATCGGGAGAATTGTCATCCACCACCAGAAGGTCCAGTTCGACCGGTTGTGCCATGAGGCGTCGCACGAGATGGGGAAGGTTCTCCCGCTCGTTGTAGGTCGGTACGACGATGAGGGTCTCGGCCGCCATGGCTGGGCGGAGGGTGCGGACGGCTGGGGAGTGGAACAAGGGCATTTCTCAGGATCCACCTCCCGTCCGGGGATGCCGGCCGATCCTGGTCGCCAGGGAACCGGGAAACATCCCTGTGCCGCAATGCGTCCAGGGCCTCCGGCCGTCCCGGGCGCACGGACTGCCGTCACCTGCGTCCCGCCGATTCTCCGTCGTTGTCGGATGAGGGAGCCCCGCCTCAGGACCGGCAATGGAGAGTTCCCCTCACTCCGGCGACCTATGACGAACCACCGGGACGGCAGGGACAATGAATCACGGGACGGCGTCCCCACCCCTACTTCTTCACCGCTGCGATGGCGACCTTCATTTCGTCCAGATGAACCTGGGCGTCGCGGTTGTCGGTCACATGCAGGATCCTTCCGTCCTTTCCGATGAGGAAACTGACGCGGCGGGACATGGGTTTGCCTTCCATCGGGACGGCGAAGGCCTCCGTCAGTTTGCCATCCACATCCACGAGCAGGGGAAAGTTGAGATGGTATTTGGCCCGGAATCGTTTGTGGCTCTCGGCGTCGTCGCGACTGACCCCGACCACGACCACGCCCTCCTTCTCCAGGTCGCCGATGCGGTCCCGAAGTCCGCAGGCTTCCTTGGTGCAGCCGGGCGTGTCGTCCTTCGGATAGAAATACAGGAGCACGAGCTGTTTGTTGATCTGGTCCGCCAGGCGCCAGGTGTTTCCGTCCTGATCCTTCGCCTCGACCCGGGGTGCCGCGTCGCCCGCCTTCGGGGTGTCCGCGGCGAAGGTGGTCAGCGCGGTGGTGGTGGCCAGGATGGCGAGGAGCAGGGCAAGCGGCTTCATGATGAACGCGATGATCGCGGGCGACCCGGGTGGCGTCAAAAATGGGTGCTGCCCCTCCCGGGAAGGGAAGGAATGGGGGAAGATCGTTTGAGAAGCGGGCTGGATTCCTGTACTCCATGGCAGGAAACGGAAATACTTTCGTCCGTCGATCCCATGTCCCTGCATTCCGTCGTTCGAATTGGGCCCGAGCCGAGATTCCCGCTTCGGGGGATTCTCGGAGGATTGGCCCTGCTGGGGTGGGCGTTTGCCTTGGGCGGTGCGGCACCGGAGGCGCCGGTTCCGGATTTCAATCGCGACGTTCGCCGCGTGCTTTCGGAAAACTGCTTCCAGTGTCATGGGCCGGATTCCACGGCGAAGAAGGGCGGGCGGAAGGTGCTTCGACTGGATGTCGCGGAAAGTGCGCTGGCGCAGCAGGGGGAGCACCCCGCCATCGTCCCGGGACATCCCGAGCGGAGCGAACTGGTGCGCCGCATTGGGGCGAAGGATCCCGACGACCGGATGCCACCTCCGGAATCCGGCAAGACGCTGACCCCGGACCAGGTGGCGTTGTTGACCCGTTGGATTGCGGGCGGCGCGCCGTACTCGAAACACTGGTCCTACGTGCCGCCGCAACGCCCGGCATTGCCCGCGGTCAGACAGACCGGTTGGCCCCGGAATGCGGTGGACCGTTTCATTCTGGCCCGGCTTGAAAAGGAAGGTTTGTCGCCCGCACCGGAGGCGGAGCCCGCAGCCCTGGTTCGCCGGGTGGCACTCGACCTGACCGGACTGCCGCCGACGCTGGTCGAGGCCGACGAGTTCCTCAACGACCGATCCCCGGATGCCTACGGGCGCCTGGTGGATCGCCTGCTGAGAAAGGAGGCCTACGGCGAACATTGGGCCCGGCTCTGGCTCGACCAGGCCCGCTATGCCGACTCCAGCGGGTATGCGGATGATCCGGCGCGGACGATCTGGGCCTACCGCGACTACGTCATTCGCTCCTTTAACTCCAACAAGCCGTTTGACCGGTTCACGGTGGAGCAACTGGCCGGCGATCTGTTGCCGAACGCCGGGGATGAGGAGACAACCGCCACGGCCTTTCACCGGAATACCCTGACGAACAACGAAGGGGGGACCAACGATGAGGAGTATCGCAACGTCGCCATCGTCGATCGGGTCAACACCACGCTGGCGGTATGGATGGGAACGACGATCGCCTGTGCGCAGTGCCACAATCACAAGTACGATCCGATCACGCAGGAGGAGTACTTCCGCCTTTTCGCCATCCTGAACAACACCGCGGATGCCGACCGGGGCGATGAAAGCCCGGTGCATCCGCTGTTCACCGAGGAACAGCGGCGCCAGCGGGCGGAGTGGGACGCGGAGGTGGCCCGGTTGGAAGCGATTCTCAAGACCCGGACTCCGGAATTGGCGGCGGCCCAGGGCGGATGGGAACGGACCCTGTCGGGAGATCCGACCTGGGAGGTGTCCCGGGCGACGCGGGTAACATCCAAGGCGGGTGCGGCCACGGAGGCGGCGGACGATGGAAGCGTTCGCATCGAGCGGGCCGGGAAGACGGATACCTATTCCGTGGAAGTGCCCGGGACCGACGGGGAGCCATTCACCGGGATCCGCGTCGAGGTGCTTCCCGATGAACGCCCGCCGGGACGCGGGGTGGGGCATGCCGACGGATCGTTTGTCCTGACCCGTGTCCGGGCTTCGGTGGTTCCGAATGCCCCTTCGTCCCCTGCGGCGCGCTATGTCCGGATCGAACTGCCCGGCAAGGAGCGGATTCTGTCCCTGGCCGAAGTTCAGGTGTTCCAGGGAACCAATAATCTGGCCCGGACCGGCGAGGCGCGGCAGAGCAGCACGGCCTATAACGGTCCGGCGCGGCTCGCGATTGACGGCAATACGGACGGTGAGTTCGAGAAGGCAAAGTCCACCACCCACACGGAAACCACGAGCGATCCATGGTGGGAACTCGACCTGGGCGGCGAGCGGCAGGTGGACCGGTTGGCCGTCTGGAATCGGACGGATGCCGTGTCGGATCGTCTCAAGGAGTTTCGCGTGGTGCTGCTCGACGAGGGCCGGAAACCGGTCTGGGAGCAGATGGTGTCCACGGTGCCGTCGCCGAACTGGGAGGCGGCGCCGGATGGCTCGCGCCCGGTGCTGTTCCGCTTCGCGGCTTCAGACTTTGCCGCGGAGGGATTCGGCGCAGCGCTGGTGCTCGACAACCCGGATCCGGCACAGCGCGGATGGTCGGTGGTTCCGCGGCTGGGTGAGCCGCATGGCTTGACACTGTTTCCCGCGGCACCCTTCCAGACGGGAGCGGGAAGCCGTCTGGTGCTGACCCTGGAGCAGAACTCCCGGCAGGAGTATGCGACCCTCGGTCGGCTGCGCGTTTCGCTCACCCGGGATGCACGGATTCCTGAAATCGCACGGACACCCGCGGCAGTCCTTGCGGCGCTCCGCGTGGAACCGGCGCGGAGGTCGGAGGCACAGCGCGACGAGATTGCGCGGCACTACCTGACAGTGGCCCCGGCGCTACAACCCCAGCGGGAGCGCCTGGCGTCCGTGCAGCAATCCCTCGCCGGGCTCAAGCCGTACACCACAGTTCCCGTGTTCCAGGAGTTGTCGGGCGACCAGCGCCGGCGCACGCAGGTCCAGCGGCGCGGAAACTTCCTGGATCTGGGACCCGAGGTTTCACCCGGATTTCCGTCGGCCCTGAATCCGCCTCCCGAAGGTCCCGCGGACCGGCTCGCGCTCGCGCGCTGGATTGTCGATCCGCGCAATCCGCTCACCGCGCGGGTGACGGTGAACCGGCTCTGGGAGTCGGTGTTCGGGATCGGACTCGTGCGGACCAGTGAGGAGTTTGGTTCACAGGGGGAACCGCCGTCGCATCCCGAGTTGCTCGACTGGCTGGCGGTGGAGTTGGTGGACAGCGGTTGGGATCTGCAGCACCTGCTCCGGCTCCTCGTGACGTCGGCGACGTATCGACAGTCGTCCCGGGTCACTCCGGAGCTGGCCGCGGCGGATCCGGACAACCGGCTCCTGGCGCGCGGCCCGCGCTTTCGTCTTTCCGCGGAAATGATCCGCGACCAGGCGCTCGCCTCGGGCGGGCTTCTCAGTCCCAAGCGCTATGGACCTCCGGTGAAGCCTCAGCAGCCGCGTCTCGGATTGAGCGCGGCCTTCGGAAGCGGGACCGACTGGGAGACCAGCATGGGCGAGGACCGCTACCGCCGGGCCATCTACACGACCTGGCGGCGGTCGAATCCGTATCCGTCGATGGCCACCTTTGACGCGCCCAACCGCGAGGTCTGCCTGGTCCGGCGGGAACGATCCAATACGCCGCTGCAAGCGCTCGTGACCTTGAATGATCCCGTGTATGTCGAGGCGGCGCAGGCGCTGGCCGCCCGCATGGTTGCCGCCGGAGGGACGCCAGCGGATCAGGCGACGCTCGGATTCCGAATCTGTCTGACCCGGAAGCCGAACGACGCCGAACTGGCGGGCCTGGTCTCGCTTCATGATCGGGCCCTGACCCGCTTCCGGCAGGATCCGGGTCGTGCGACCTCCCTGGCGGCGTTGAACCCGTCGGACCTTCCCGCGGGTGTGGATGCCGCTGAGTTGGCGGCCTGGACGGTCGTGGGCAATGTTCTTCTCAATCTCGACGAAGCGCTGATGAAACGGTGATGCCCGCGGGGGCAGCGCCCGATTCCGACACTCCATGAATCCGCCGCTCGAACATCTCCAGGCCCTGACGCGACGCCATTTCCTTGGGCGCTCCGCCCGAGGCGTTGGTGCGATCGCCCTGTCGTCGCTGCTGCGCTCGGCGGCTCCCGCGCGTGCGGACGGGCTTGCGGATCCGCTGCTGTCCCGGGCCCCGCAGTTTGCAGCGCGCGCGAAACGGGTGATTTACCTGCATCTCACCGGATCGCCGCCGCACCTCGACCTTTGGGATTACAAGCCGGAGCTCGTGAAACGGGACGGACAGGATTGTCCGGACGCCTTTCTCAAGGGCAAGCGCTTCGCCTTTACCTCGGGCACTCCGAAGCTGCTGGGGACGCCGCGCACCTTTCGCCAGTACGGACAGGGCGGCGTGTGGATGTCCGATGCCATTCCACATCTCCATTCCGTGGCGGACGACCTGTGTGTCATCCGCTCCATGAACACCGACCAGTTCAACCATGCCCCTGCGGAATTGCTCGTGTACACGGGTTCGCCGCGGCCGGGGCGCCCTTCGATGGGCGCCTGGGTGACCTACGGACTCGGGACGGAAAATCAGAATCTTCCGGGCTTCGTGGTGCTGATCTCCAGCGGCGTGCAGCCCAACGGGGGCAAGAATTCCTTCGGCAGCGGATTCCTGCCGTCCGTTTACCAGGGAGTCCAGTGCCGCTCCAAGGGCGAGCCCGTGCTCTATGCCTCGGATCCGCCGGGCATGGATCGCGAACTCCGTCGGTGGAGTCTCGACACCCTCGGGGAACTGAATGGGATCCAGGCCCGGGAACTGGGGCATCCCGAAACCCAGACGCGCATCGCGCAATACGAACTCGCATTCCGGATGCAGATGTCCGTTCCCGAGGTGATGGACATCACGCGGGAGTCGCCCGCGACCCTGGAGGCCTACGGGGCAAAGCCGGGGGATTCGAGTTTCGCCAACAATTGTCTGCTGGCACGGCGCCTGGTGGAGCAGGGGGTCCGGTTTGTGCAGTTGTTCGACTGGGGTTGGGACTTCCACGGGACCGGACCGTCGGAGGACATTCGGGATGGACTGACGCGGAAATGCGCGACGATGGACCGTCCGGTGGCGGCCCTCATCACCGACCTTCGGCAGCGGGGACTTCTCGAGGACACCCTGGTGGTGCTGGGCGGTGAGTTTGGACGAACGCCGTTCCGCGAAGGACGGACCGCCAAGGGAAGCATCCTGGGTCGCGACCATTTCCCGGACTGCTACTCCATGGTGGTTGCCGGTGGCGGCATCAAGGGAGGGACGATGTACGGGGAGTCCGATGAACTGGGGTTCAGCGTGGCCCGGGATCGCGTGGGGGTGCACGACCTCCAGGCCACGCTCCTGCATTTGTTGGGATTCAACCACGAGCGTCTCACCTTCCGGTTCCAGGGTCGCGATTACCGGTTGACGGATGTGGAGGGGGAAGTGGTGCGGGGAATCCTCGCGTAAGGATCCAGTTCTTGGGTCCGGGGACGCGGGGAGTTAGTCTTTCGGCGATGGCGCGTTCTCGTCAGGTCCGATCCACCCGGCCGCTTCCCAAGCTGCCCTCCGCCCCACGATCCATCCAGCAGGGCAGCACCCTTCGGGATCTGCTCGATCGGGATGCGATCGAGTGTCTCATTCACAATCTGGCACTGGTCCATCCGACCCTGGATCCGGACGCGTTCCGGACCGACGCCCACCGCGGCTTGGCTCCGCTGGGAATCATGGAGCGCGGTCGTCACCTGGCCGGCGTGCTGCGGCGACATCTGCCGTCGCGGTATGACCGGGCCGTGTCGGTCCTGCTGGGTTCCCTGACCCCGCCGCTCACCGGCACGGAGGATCATGGGCTGGCTCCCTTCTTCTACCTGCCGCACGTGTTCTTTGTCTCGGAGTTCGGACTGGATCCGGCGCACAATGGCGGGCGGGATCCCTTTGAGGATTCCATGCGGGCCCAGCACGAGTTGACGCGGCGGTTCAGCGCGGAGTTTTCGATCCGCCCCTTCCTGATCCGGTGGCCGGAGCGCACGCTGGCCCGATTGATGGAGTGGACCCAGGATCCGGATCCTCATGTCCGCCGGCTCTGTTCTGAGGGAACCCGTCCCCGGCTTCCCTGGGCGATGCGCCTGTCCGGGTTCGTGAAGGATCCCCGTCCGGCCCTGCCCATCCTGGAGGCACTGAAGGATGATCCCGAACTCTATGTCCGCCGCAGTGTGGCGAATCACGTGGGCGATATTGCCAAGGACCACCCGCAGTTGGCGTTTGAGATCTGCGGTCGATGGCTGACTCGGGCGTCGGAGGATCGGCGCTGGGTCATCCGTCATGCCGTCCGCCATCCCGCGCGCAAGGGAGTGAAGGAGGCGCTGCGGCTCCGAGCCCAGGCGAAGTAGTCCGCGCTGCGGGACCCGTTCGGAGACTATCGCGGGGACTTCGGTCGATTCCGGTAACGGTCGTAGAGCCGGGTGTGACGGCTTTCGAGACTGACCTCCTGCCCGGAAATCCACATCCGCTTCACGTGGGTGCGCAGGTCGAGGATGTCTCCGTCGGCGACGAAGAAGGTGGCGTCCTTACCCGGCTCGAGGGAACCGAGGCGGTCGGCGATTCCGAGAATCTGGGCGGGATACAGGGTGAGTCCGCGGAGCGCCTCCTCGCGGGGAAGTCCGAAGGCCATCGCCTGGGCCGCGGCGTAGGGAAGGTTCCGGATGCTGGAGGCTCCGGACTCCCCGACGCCTCCGCAGAAGGCAACCTTGACGCCCGCCTGCTGGAGGACGGCGGGGGCGGAGAACTGGACGTCGTACGGATCGACATCGCGAGGGGGCAGCGTGAAGACGTGTTCGTAGGCGACCGGAATCCGGTTCGTGGACAGCAGCGGGGCGAGTCGCGCTGCGTCGCGGCCTCCGGCGAGCACAGCGCGATACTTCCGGCGCACGGCCCAGTTCACGGCGGAGTGAATCTGGCGATACTCGTCGGCGTGGAGGACGATTGGGATCTCGCCGCGCAGCACGGGCAGCATGGCATCCCAGGCGGGGACGGGACGCAGGTCGTTGGTGCCCTTGGCGGATTTGGCCCTCGCATAGGCCTCGGCCTCGGAGAAGAAGTCATCCAATTCGCGGAGCTTTTTGTCCCGCTCCTTGGCCTGGTCCTCGGGCGACTTCCAGTCGTCGGGGTTGGCGGCCCGCTCCTTCGGCGTGGTGTCGAGCGTGAACGAGGGCCAGAACACATGAAGCCCCGCGGAGCGGTTCACCACCAGTTCCTCGACCGTCCAGCCGGA
>JAEUHD010000081.1 GCA_016793645.1 Verrucomicrobiales bacterium | reverse complement strand
CACCCCCTTCGACCTTGTTGACAGCCAGCGGAAGCACCATGGCCATCCCTATCCGGCGGCTGCTCTGGGAACGCTGGGGTCGCATTTTCGGAGTGGGTTGTGTTGGGGAGATGAGAGTGGATCAGGGTGTGGTTTTCAAGGCGACAGTCGACGAGAAGTCGAGGCGGGACAACGAGCGGGTCGTTTGTAGTCCAGCCTTCAGGCTGTTCCCCCGCCCAGCAGCGGTCATCGCGTCGCTGGGGAACAGGCTAAAGCCTGCACTACGAGCGGAGTAGTTCCGGGCTGCGCCCCTTGATTGGAACGGTCGAGCTGGTCCGGTGCTGTGACTGGGAGCGTGTTTGTCCTTGCCATCGGTTCTGTCCCGTGGGCTTACTCACACAATCCCACGTAACTCGCCTCCCTGATCCCGCCTGTCTTTCGGCTTTCTGCTGAAAACACCGGTGGTGGCATGGAGGCCATCCCGCAACATCCATGCACATCCCCCATCCATACATTCGCCGCCGCAAGCTCCTGTCGGCGGCCACGGCCGCCATCACCGCCAGTGCGGCGTTCGGCCAGGTCCTCCTCTATCAGGAGGGCTTCAACGACGACGGCGAAGCGGCCAATCCACAGCGCTTCACCTCGGTCGGTCGCGACATTTTTGAAGTGCCCCGGATCCAGTCGGAGTTGGGAAACTACGACCAGAAGGGTCCCCTGTATTTCGGGCTCAGTTCCGCGGTTTCGTACGCAGGGGTGCCGGCAATCCCCGCACGCCGAATGATCTACACCTGGAGGGGAACCGACGCTTCCGGAGCCACCGAGGACCTGCTGGCCCTGTTTGATTCCAGCGTGAACTGGCTCCTGAATGGGAAGAAGAATGCGACCGTGGTCATCCAGCCGAATGCGGCGTCCTGCCAGGCCCTGGCGGACCGCCTGACGGCCCTGGGCCACACGGTGGTGGATGACGACATTGCGGGGACTCCCGATGAGCAGGACGTGGTCGGTGATCTGTTCATCCATGGTCCCGGCGCCAGCAACCCCAGCCGTTTCGTCCTGGTCCCGAAGCCGGTCATTGTGATCAACGATCCGGATTACGACGACATGCTGGTGGGCAGTATTGGTACGGCGGCCACCTTCGCCCCGGGGAAGGTGACCATTGCCGCGGCGGGACACCCCGCCGCCGGTGGAAAGACGGGAAGTTTCGATGCGTTCATTGGGGATCAGGCATTCTCCCTCGTCGGATCCTTCCTTCCACCCGGAGTAACAACGCTCGCCACCGTCACCCGGGTCGTACCGCCGTCGGTGGGAAGCCTCGCGGACGTCGATGCCATGATTGCCGGGACGAAATCCCACGATGAGGCAGCCGGAACCGTGACGGAATTCGACATTTCCGATGCCAGCGCCGGAAGCTGGACTTCGGACAATGCGGTTCCCGGGGGCTACGCCGGCGTCTGGGGCCTGCGTGGGCTCGGCAAGCTCAATGTGTCGGCGGCCGGCACCTACCGATTCGCACTCGGCTCGGATGATGGGGCCCGCCTGTCCATCGATCTCGGGAAGGACGGCCTGACCGCTGCGGATGTCATCACGGAGGACCCGGGTCCTCACGCCCATCAGACCGTATACGCCAATGTGACGTTCCCCTCCTCGGGTGCGTATGATTTCGAGGTGCGCTCCTACAACTCGGGCGGGGGTGGCAGCGTGGAGTTGTCCGTGGCCACCCAGGCGGGAGACATTCCGGATGACGCGCTGGATTCCGGATACTGGGAACTGGTGGGCACTTCCGGGGCGACCTCCCCGGTGACGTTGTCGGGCATCGTCTCGCTGACCGCCTACGTGGCGACGGGACCCAATGTGGAGGTGCAGGCTCCGTTGATCGTCCTGCTCAACGGTCCCGGGGACAGCCCGGCCGGTACCTTCTACGATGGCGGTCCGTTCTCCGGCTATGAAGGCTCCGCGTTCTTCGGGGCTTCGGGTCTCAACAAGTGGGCCTATCCGGATGGACAGTCCTATCGATCGGTTCAGCTGAAACCGGTCAATGTGGCGGGCAAGCCCAATCTGAAATTGACCATTGCCCTCGCGGCGACGGTCGTGGATTTCGAAACCAGCGACTTTATCGATGTGCTGGTTTATCCGACGGGGGCCAACAGCACCCCGGTGACCCTGGCGCATTTCCAGGGCGTTCAGAACGCGATCCAACCCTGGATGGCGGACCAGAAGGACAACTTTGTCCGGCGACTGACGAAGCAGTTCACCGACTTCACCTATGATCTGCCGGCGAATTCCACCGACCTGATCGTGGAAATCCGCGTGGCAACCACCTGGTGGACCGAGATCGCGGCCTTCGACAACATCCGCATCACCAGCACCCCGTTGAGCGAGCCGCTGGGCAGTATCTCGGCGACGACCAGCGGCGATGACGTGAACCTCTCCTGGGTGGGCGGAACACCGCCGTTCCTGGTGCAGGGCAAGCTCTCCCTGAACGATGCCAACTGGATCGACCTCGTCACGGTCAGCGGCAATTCCGCCAAGATTCCCATGGCGCCCCCGGGTGGAGCCTTCCGCGTCCAGGACGCCACCACGAAGACCGTGAAGCTCTTCAAATCGGTGATGAACGGGGCCAATGAACGGCCGACTCCGGTGAATGAACCGGGAACGGGCCTCGGCCTGCTGGCGCTGGACGGTCTCACGGCCACCTATGTGGTCAGCTACCAGGATCTCACCGGGCCGGCGGTTGCCTATCATCTCCATGGTCTCGGAAACGCCAACCAGGCGGCCGGGGTCAAATTCAACCTGGTGCCGGCGGGAGACCTCGGAAAGCGCGGGCTCTTTGCAGGGAAGGCGACCGTGGATCAGGCCACGGCGGACGGCATCGTGCAGGGACTCACCTATTTCAACCTGCACACCGCGGCCCATGGATCGGGTGAGATCCGCGGTCAGGTGCTGGCGGTTCCTTAACCGGACCAAGACCCTTTCGCCTCCGGGTGGAGGCGGATTCCCGGCGGGCGCCGGCGGTGTGAACCGTGTGTCACCCCGGCGCCCGCTTTGTTTGTAGTCCAGCCTTCAGGCTGCTCCCCCCGGGCTCCGGCGGCCGGCGGAGCGTTTCTGGGGAACAGGCTGTTGGCTGCACTCCAGACTATGGCGGACTTCCCACGCCCCAACTCAACGCGAAGCGTCTTGGACTGCGGTAGTCCCCTACCGCTCTTCGTCCCGCCGGGACACGCGTGGGAATCCTCCACACTCGCAACCGCGGACGGTGCGTCGTTCCAAAGCGGCAGCTCCGCGGCCGCACTCCAAGACCTGCGGACTTCCCACACACCAACTCAACGCGAAGCGTCTTGGACTGCGGTAGTCCCCTACCGCTCTTCGTCCCGCCGGGACACGCGTGGGAATCCTCCACACTCGCAACCGCGGACGGCGCGTCGTTCCAAAGCGGCAGCTCCGCGGCCGCACTCCGAACCCTTTTTCTGCGGATGTGCCGCGCCTTGCCCCCGGGCGGGTGGTTGCGCAACTATCGCGCTTTGAGCCATGGCCGAAATGCCCGCCCCCATCCGTACCTTCCGCGCCGACCAATTGGCCGTGGAGGTGTTCGCCTCCAATGACGCCCTCTCGGAGAATGTCGCCCAACGGGTCCAGAAACTCCTGATCGAGACGATCTCCAGCCAGGGATCGGCGGCCGCAATCCTGGCCACCGGAAATTCCCAACTGCGCTTTCTCAAGCGCCTCACCGAGCTGGGGGGCGTGGACTGGTCCAAGGTGACCCTGTTTCACATGGACGAATACCTCGGCCTCCCGGCGGAACACCCCGCCGGATTCCGCCGCTACATGCGGGATCGCGTGGAGTCGCTGGTGACGCCCCGGGTGTTCCATTACCTCGCCGGGGATGCCGATCTGCCGCAGGTGGAATGCGACCGCTACACGGCCCTCCTCAAGGCGCAGCCCATCGACCTGTGCTGCCTGGGCATCGGCGAGAACGGACACCTGGCCTTCAATGATCCTCCGGTCGCGCGGTTTGACGACACGGCCTACGTGAAGCTCGTGAAGCTCGATCACGCCTGCAAGATGCAGCAGGTGAAGGAGGGGCATTTTCCCAGCCTGGAGGCGGTGCCCGCCTATGCGTTGACGCTGACCGTCCCGACCCTGATGACGGCGCGCAACGTCCTCTGCCTCGCGCCCGAAAAGCGGAAGGCGGTTCCCGTGCGCAATGCCCTTCAGGGGCCCGTGTCCACCACATGCCCGGCGTCCATCCTGCGCCGCCAGCCCCACGCGACGCTGTTGCTCGACACGGATTCCGCCGCGCTGCTCTGAGTTTTGGTCCGGTCCCGCCCCGCCATGCGCATTCTCGCCCTCGATCACGGAACCGTGCGGACCGGCGTGGCGGTCAGCGATTCCATGCAGATGATCGCCCAGCCGCTGGAGGTCATCCCCACGGAGCCCATCGCCGCGTTCCTTGACCGGCTTCGTCAGTTGATCCGGGAGCAGGAGGTCGAGCTGATCGTCGTGGGAATGCCCCGCAACATGGACGGGTCCTACGGGGAGGCGACGACGCGGGTCCGATCTTTTGTAGCGATCCTGAAGGACGCGATCACCGTGCCGCTGGAAACCTGGGACGAGCGACTGACGTCCGCCCTGGCGGAACGCTTCCTGTCCGAGGGCAATGTCCGCGGGGCGAAACGCAAGGAGCGCGTGGACAAGACCGCCGCGGCGCTGCTGCTCCAGAGTTATCTGGACAGCCGGGCGGCGTCATGAGCCGGCCTGCGCGAACGTCCGCGGGACCGGAGATTCAGAAACCCGGACACGTCCGGATCCGGCTCACGGTTGCCTTCGACGGGACCCGCTACGCGGGTTGGCAGACGCAACCGGGACGGGTCACGGTGCAGGAGACGGTCGAGCAGGCCCTGGGACATCTCTTCGGGACCGCACCGGACCTGTACAGCTCCAGCCGGACCGATGCCGGGGTCCATGCGCTGGGAATGGCCGCCCATTTCGACGTCCCCCGGGAGCAGCTTCGCATGCCCCCGCGGAAACTGGTTCTCGCCGTGAACGCCTGGCTTCCGGAGGACATCCGCGTGACGGCGGCCGCCCGGACCCGGAAGGAATTTCATGCGCGCTATTCCGCGCGGGGAAAGCAGTACCGGTACTTCGTCTGGAACCACCCGGCGCATTCCCCGTTGGAGCGCCACCGAAGCTGGCATGTGCCTCGGCCGCTCGATCTGGGGCGGATGCGGACCGCGGCGCGATCGCTCGTGGGGCAGCATGACTTCCTGGCCTTCAGTGCGTCCCCAGGATACGCCCGCCGACACACGGTTCGGACCGTGACGCGGTGCGACGTACGGCGGTCTGGGGATCAGGTGATGATCGTGATCGAGGCGGACGGGTTTCTGTACAAGATGTGCCGGGGCATCGCCGGGACGCTCGTGCAGGTTGGATTGGGGCGGTTTTCGCCGGAGTCCGTGGTTCCGATGCTGGAAAGCCGGGATCGCCGGCTGGCGGGCATGACGGCGCCGGCGCAGGGATTGGTGTTGTGGAAGGTTGCCTATGGAAAGCGTCCCGGCGGCGGAAACGGAGAACCGGCGGAGGCGGACGAGTCCGCGGGATTGGAGTAGGCCTCAAGTGCTGTTGTCGTGATGAACGTGGTCCTTCTCGAACCGGAGATTCCGCCCAACACGGGAAACATCGCCCGCCTGTGCGCGGCGACACGGTCGACGCTGCACCTGATCGAGCCGCTGGGATTTGATCTCGGGGATCGGGAATTGAAGCGGGCGGGGATGGACTACTGGCAGTACGTCATCTGGAAGCGATGGCCCAACTGGGCCGCCTTCCGGGAATCGGTGCCGTCCGGGTCCCGGGTCTGGTTCATCGAGCAGGGGGCGCCGCGCCGCTACGTCGATGTGAATTTCAATCCGGAGGACTACCTCGTCTTCGGACGTGAGACGGCGGGGATTCCGAAGCGGCTGCTGGAGGAGAACCGGGATACCTGGATCCAACTCCCGATGATGAATCCCGAGGCCCGCTCGCTGAACCTCTCCAATTGCGTGGCGATTGTGCTGTTTGAGGCTTTGCGGCAGACCGGGTTTGGCGGCGAGATTGGTTGAAGCTCAGGTTCCTCGAAGCTCGTCGGGGCTGCGTCCAGATTCCCGGAGGGAACGGAGGCTCAGGGCATCGTGTCGTTTGGCGAGGCGGACCCCGGCGGCGTCCGTCACCAGCGGGCAATGGTGGAATGCAGGTGGGGTGAGTCCGAGCGCCTGGTAGATCAGGAGTTGGCGCGCGGTGGAAACGAGAAGGTCGGCACCGCGGACGACTTCGGTGATGCCCATGGCGGCATCGTCCACCACGCACGCGAGCTGATAACTGGGCAGGTCGTCGTGGCGCCAGAGGATGAAGTCGCCAAAGTCCGCGCCGGCCGTGAAGCATTGGGGGCCGGCGCCCTGATCGAGGAAGGAGACGGGAAGTCCATCGGGGACGCGGAATCGCCACGAGACCCGGGTGCCTGCGGGGATCGTGGCCGGGTCACGGGATCGACAGGTGCCGGGATACACGGGTTCCTCGTCCGCCGCATGCGGGGCGGCGAGGGCGGATTGGATGTCCCGCCGGGAACAGGTGCAGGGAAACAGGTGGCCCGACCTGCGGAGGCGTTCAAAGGCGTCCCGGTAGGCGGGAATTCGGCGGCTTTGGTCATACGGCGCATGGGGGCCGCCGAGGTCGGGTCCTTCGTCCCATTGGATGCCGAACCAGTGGAGATCCTCGATGAAGGCGGCGACGAATTCTGGTCGTGCGCGATCCCGGTCGAGATCCTCGTTGCGGAGGATGAGCGTACCCTGGGCGGAGCGGGCACGTTGGTAGGCGGTCCAGAAGGTCCGAGCGTGGCCGAGGTGGAGGAGTCCCGTCGGGGAAGGGGCGAGGCGGCCGCGGTAGGGCGAGCGGACAGGAGATTCCCGGGTGGGCCTGGCTGCAGGATCCATGGCCTTTATCCGGAGTGGTTGGACGCCACCCAATCGCTGAAGCGGGGCATGGGACGCCCCAGGATGGACTCCGCCTTGCGGCAATCGAGGGTGACGTCCGCGGGGCGTGGTCCACCCTGGAAGTCGCGGAGCGAGGTGCGTTCCAGTTTGGGGTGCAAATCCGGATATCGAGCGGCGAGGAGGCTTCCGATTTCCCACCGGGACAGCCGTTGACCGCCCGCGACGTGTACGACTCCGGTGGCGCCGAAACGGGCGAGTTCCAAAACGGCCCGTGCGGTCTCCGCCGCGGCAATGGGTGTGCGAAACTCATCGGCGAACAGGCGCAACGTTTTCCCCGTGCGCCAGGCGTTGAGCATTTCCTCGTCGAATCCGCGGTCTCCCGATGGGGAGCGTCCGGCATTGATCGACGTCCGGATTACGAGGTGCCGCGGGTTCTGCAACACCACGGCTTCCGCGTCCGCCTTGGTCTCGCCGTACACCATCAGGGGACGGGGCGGGTCGTCCTCGCGGTAGCTGCCCCGCGTTCCGTCGAACACCAGGTCGGTGGAAAAGAACACCAACGTGGCGTTCGCGCACAGGTGGGCGAGATGGCGCGTGACACCGACATTCACGGCGCGTGCCAGGGGTGGATTCTCCTGGCAGGCCGGAGACCGGCTCATGGCGGCGCAATGGAACACCAGTCCCGGCGGGTCCGCTTCAAACCGCGCCTCAAGGGCCCGGGCGTCCGTTAGCTCCACCTCGGCCCGAGTGATGGGGACGATGCGACGTCCGGGAAACGGCTCCGAAGCCAGCCGGGCGAGGTGGTGTCCGATCAGGCCCCGGGCACCGGTGATCCACACCGGTCTGGTGTCCGGATCCATTCGCTGGGCGGGAACCCGCGCAGGCGGGGATTCGCTCAAAACTCCTGGATTCGCACGTTGCGGAACATCACCGGATCGTTGTGTCCGGCGAATCCGAAGTGGCCGCGGGTGCGGTCCTTACCCGGGTGGGCGGAATTGGCCATGAACTCCTTCACGTTGGCGAGATCGGTGTCGAGGATCACGAATCCGTTCAACTCCACACGGATCCTGGAACCCTTGACGGTGACCTCCTCGTAGTTCCACTCGCCGATCGGGCGCTGGAATCCGCGGGCGGCGGCCGCCATGCCGTAGGCGGAACCGTGCGCCTGGCGCGGATCAATCTTGGAGTTGGTGGCGGCCTCGTAGTTGTCGTCGAGCACCTGGAGTTCGCACATGCCTTCGTAGGCGGTGTCCCCCTTGCCGGGGTACCGGATGGCGAGGCCGTTGTTGCCTCCGGGCGGCAGCTTGAATTCGAGGCGCGCGGCGAAATCACCGTACTCCTTGGACGTGAAGATCGTTCCGCCCTTGTGGTCCTTGCACCGCACGGCGCCGTCCACGATCTCGTAGTTGTCGAGCGGTCCCTCCCATCCGGAGAAGTCGCGTCCGTTGAGGACGGGCTTGAAGGCGGCTTCGCCCTCGGAGGCGAGGATCTTGTTGGCCTCGGCCGGCGGGATTTCGCGGACGAAGGCGTTGCGCCAGCGGATCTCACCGCCGTGGGTCTGCAACTGGATCGGGCCCTTGACCGGGACGGGCAGCTTCCGGTCGTAGTAGTTCTCCATCACTGCGTTTTTGACCACCTGCTGTCCGTTGAGCCAGACGCTGACCCGGGAACCCACCATCACGATGCGGAAGGAATTCCATTCGCCGAAGGGCTTGTCCGCTTTGACGGCGGGATCCTTGCCCGGGGCGCCCGGGGAGTTGTTCCAGAGGCCGCCGGAACCCTTGTCGGCGCCGAGGTTGAACTTCTCCTTCTCGGTCGAATCCCAGATCTGAACCTGCGGCACGCCGCGGAGGTAGATGCCGGAATCCGCCAGCGGGACGGTCTTGTA
>JAEUHD010000080.1 GCA_016793645.1 Verrucomicrobiales bacterium | reverse complement strand
TCCTGCTCGGCGACCCAGCCGGCCCAATCGGAGGGATCCTCGACGGACGCGAGCACCACGCTGCCATCCGCCTTGAGGAAAAACCGCGCGCTCCTGCCGCCGGCGAGCGGGATTTCCCCGCTGCGCGCGATGTAGCTCAGGGATCGCCGTTCCCCCGGGACCGGATCGCGCGACAGCAATTCATAGCCTCCAACCACCGCCCCGGTCGCGGCGCTGGCGCCAGCGCCGTCGAGCCCGGCATCGGCAAGAACGTCGAGGGACGTCGGAAGCCGTCCCCCGTGCTGCTCCAAATACGCCGCCAGCGCACGGCCCAGCGCCACCGCCGCGTCCTGCTCCGGGCCCTGCCCCAACCGACGAAACTCCTCCCACCACTCCGCCTGCGCCGCCCGCATCGGCCCGGGGTCAAATTTCCAGGCCCCGGACAACACCGCGAGGCGGTTGGAGGCATCGTCCAGGGATCGGCGCAGCGCCTGATGCTCCCCCCGCAGGCGCAGAAGGGCGGGCGGCACCGACACGACGGGCGGCACCGACACGACGGGCGGTGCGAACCCGACGACCGCGGGCGCCGTCGCGGGTCGAACCGGCTCGCGCAGGCCCGACAGCGTCCGGTGACGCATCACCAGGACGACGAGGCCCAGGGCGAGAACCACCCCCGCCGGAATCCAGGACTTCGGGAATTGCATGGCGATCGCGGGTTAGGGGGCGACCGGCGCCTGGTCCGGTTCACCCGTTCGTTGCAACACGATCCGCCACTGATTCTCGTGGGGGCGCATCCGGGTCTGGTACACGGGGCCCACGATGCCGTCGGCAAGTTCAAGGTGATACACCAGCCAGCAGTCGCCGTCCCCGGCCGGTTCCACCCGATGCAACACCACGCTGGCAATGCCGCCGGAGCGCAAATCCGCAGCCAGTCCCCGCGGATGCTCCGGGTCGGCCGCCCGCAGGTAGGACGCCAGCAGCACCGGGCTCGTCTCCGGCGGCCACGTCCAAAGTTGAGCCATCCGGTTGGTGTCGCCGGAACGCATGGCGGCGAGGGACGAACGAAAGGCGGTCTCAGGCGTGGACTGTCCGGAATCCACGAGATCCGCGATCGGGTGGCGATCCCCGAGCAGGCGCGTTCCCACCGTCGCCGCGGGCTCCCGCATCGACTTCAACTGCGCCTCCACGCGGGAGATCTGTTGACGCAGGGAGGCATTGGCTGCTTCGAGACGGAGGGTTTCGGCGGCGGGATCCTCCCCCGGATCGGCCCGGATCGCGTCCGGCGGCACCCCTCCGCGAGGATCCGCAGATTCCTGGATGCGGGACTGCAGTTGGGCAATCACCCGCTCCTGACGCACGAGGGGGATGCCGACGAGGAGCGCCGCCGCGACCAGTAACGCGGCCGGCTTCGAGGAGGTGGTGGCCATAAGCATTGGTACCGCGCCCGCGGGAGCAGCGCTGGAAACGGACGCCGCGGCACCCACCACGGACGCCGCAAGTCCGGCGGGAAGTGGAGGGGCGGCATGAGCCAGCAGGGCTTCGCCCAGGGCCGCGGCCGTGGTGCGGACCCCGCGGCGGCCGAGGAGTTCCCGAAGTCGATCCAGGGCCCGGTCCACCCGCTTCCGGGCCGCCTCGGGTGTCGTCCCCAGCGATGTGGCGACCTCGGCAAGACTCCGCTGCTCGAGATATCGAACGCACAGCGCATCCCGATCCGCCGGCGGGAGTTCATCCAGCGTGGCGTCGAGCCAACCCTGGACTTCCTCCCAGGGTGTCTCCGGATGATTCCGATCCAGGGTTTCCATGGTTGAAGCCTTCCGTTCCCGATCGAGGCGCCGCTGTCCGTTCCGAATCGCATCGCGTGCGGCATACCGGGTGGCGCGGTGAAGCCATGCCGCCAGGATCAGGCCTTCCGGAAGCCCGCGCGCCTTTCGGGCGAGATCGCGGAACACCTCCTGGGACACATCCTCCGCAAGGCCCCGGTCCCCGGTCTGTCGCAGGGCCGCGCCAAACACGTGGGGAAGATGGCGACGCACCACCTCGGCAAAGGCGGCCTCCTCACCGTGGGTGAGATAGCGCTCCAACAATTCCCGGTCATTCTCCATGGGCTTCCAATACCTATACAGCCGCGGCCCGGAGGAAGCGGACAACAGAATTCCCCGGTCCCTCCCCGGAGCGTCTGTCGTGCAGGCTTTAGCCTGAGGGTTCGTAGTGCACGCTTCAGCCTGAGGGTTCGCAGTGCAGGCTTTAGCCTGTCTTTCTGGAACGCCACTCCGCCCGTTGGGCGGGGGAACAGCCTGAAGGCTGGACTACGAACGAACGAGCAGGGGCATTGTCGGGATGCGCCCCCTCCGGGCCAATCCCCAACACCCTGCCCAAAACGCGACAGACACCCCTGGCTCAAATGGCGCTCCGACGACGGCTTCGAACCGCTCCACGTCCCGGGCCACCGGAATCTCAGGTGCCGCCGTCAGGACTGCCGAACTCAAAAAACCCGCTGCCATCCGGGACAAACGGCGCACGTGAATCCCGCTCATGGTTTCAATGGATGAATTGCAGTTCGCTCATTGATGGAATCCGGACCGGGGCACGGGGAGCGCTATGCCCACCGGCGTTGTGATCGCCACCGACTTCTCAACCCCTCTCCGGATGGTCCGGACCGCCCGCACCGACCGGATCCGGCTTGGCTTCGTGCCCTTGACCGACTGCGCACCCTTGGCGGTCGCGCGGGAATTCGGACTGTTCGAGCGGCACGGGGTGTCGGTGACCCTCAGCCGCGAACTCGGATGGGCCACCGTCCGGAACAAACTGGCCCACGGGGAACTCGATGCCGCGCACGCGCCCTGCGGACTTCCCTTCGCCCTGAAGCTGGGTCTCGGCTGTCCGGTCACCGACTGCATTGCATCCCTCATCATCAACCTCAACGGAAACGGGATCACACTCAGCACCGCCCTGGCCCGCAGCGGGGTTCGCGATCTGGCGAGCCTCGCGGACTTCATCCGCCTCAATCGCCGCTCCCGTCGACTGGTGTTCGGGGTGGTCTCGCTCCATTCCACCCATGCCTGGTTGCTGCGTTCGTGGCTGGCCGCCGGGGGCATTCACGCCGATCAGGACGTCCATGTGGTGGTCGTCCCCCCGCCACAAATGGCCTCGCACATGGCGGCCGGCAATCTGGACGGCTTCTGCGTCGG
>JAEUHD010000060.1 GCA_016793645.1 Verrucomicrobiales bacterium | reverse complement strand
AATGCTGTTCGGCGAGCCGGAGAATTCGGGAATGGGCATCGCGAATCGGCAGTGAGTAAAACTCCGAGAGGGAAAGCCCCGGTGTTCGTCCCGGATCCTCCGGCGTGGTCCTCCGTGAAGGACTTCCTGGAAGAGGTACTTTGGAAGTGGTGAATGGACGTTGGACTGGCAGGGAGAGGGCGTCGCGGACTTCCAGCGTTTCCTCGTCCCTACGGCCATAACGAACCGGCTCCGATTCGGGTGGCAGTCGATACAGCAGGGAATCGGGATTGAAGCGATGGCCGCGGCAGTCGGGGCAGGTCTTGTAGCTCCGGTAGCGGGACAGCAGGACCCGGACGTGCATCTTGTACGCCTTCGATTCCAGCCAGCGGAAGTAACCCCGAACGCCGTACCACAGCTTCGGCCAGGAGTGCTCCGGATCGTCCGGGACATATCCGGGATCCCCTTCCAAGACCCAACGTTGGTGTTCTTCGGTGAGATCCTGGAAGGCCAAATGGACGGGAACCTTGGCCTTGCGAGCGGCCCGCAACAGATCCTGCTGGCACTCGGCGCTCATTCCCGTCTGCCACGGTTTCACCACACCTTCGGCGAGGGCCTTCGTCCGATCAGGAACCGCGAGGTCGAGGTCGATTCCGATGACCCGTCCAAAGCCTTTGCAGGTGGGGCAGGCACCGACGGGATGGTTGAAGGAGAACAGCGCCGGGGAGGGTTCGGCGTAGTCGAGATCGCACTGGGCGCAGTGGAATCCCTGCGAGAATCGATGGACCTCGTCACCCAGTCGGATGACGACGCGGCCGCGTCCGAAATGATAGGCGTTTTCGCACGCCTCGACGAACCGGCTCCGGTTGGAGTCCGAAATCCGGACACGATCCGCCACCACGGTCAGCAGGCCGGTGGCGGGAATTCGGTCGGCGGCCTCCTCGATCCGAACCACCTCATTCCCGAACAGCAGGCGCCGGAATCCCTGCCGGCCGAGGAGGTCGAGTTGCTCCGTCGCGGACATCTTTTCGGACAGGGGCAGGTCAAACGTGAGGGTCGCCTCCGGGGATTCCGACCGGTTCAACGCCGGCGACCGGAGCGCTTCCCAGACGACCTGGGGAGGTTCACGACGGACCACGGTGCCGCACTTCCGGCAGTGCAGTTTCGCCAGGTGGGGCCAGAGCACCTTCATGTGGTCGCACACCTCCGTCATCGTCCCCACGGTGGAGCGGGAGGTCCGGACGGCATTGCGCTGCTCGATGGCGATGGCGGGGGGGATGTTCTCGATCCGGTCCACCGCCGGCTTGTCCATGCGGTCGAAGAACTGGCGGGCGTAGGGGGTAAAGGTCTCCACGTACCGTCGCTGTCCCTCGGCGTAGAGGGTCTCGAAGGCGAGGGAACTTTTTCCGGACCCGCTCAGTCCGGTGATGACCGTCATCCGACCGAGCGGCAGGTCGAGGTCGAAACCCTTGAGATTGTTCTGACGCACGCCGCGGAGGCGGATGTGGTGCTCCGACCCGGCCGGTTTGTCCGAATGCGCCACTGCGGGATCTGCGGTCTTCGATTTCCTTCCAGCCATCGGCCGGCGAACCTACGGCGATCCCCCGGAGCGTCAACGTTGACCGTGGAGGAGATCAGGGCACTGCGGCACCGCGGGTCAGCGTTTTCCGTCGGTACACTTTGTCACTGCTGCAAACGTAGAGGTAGCTGCGGTCCGGTCCGGCAAATGTGCAACTGACCGTCCCCTTTTCCTGGGGACGTGAAATGATGCCTCCCATGCGACCCCCGGCATCGAACATCTGGATGCCGAGATGGCTGGTGATCCAGGAGCGTCCGGTGGCGTCGGTGGTCATGCCGTCCCCGCCGCTGTCGTTCCTGCCCGCCGGCGTCCGCAGTTCCAGGTTCTTCTCGCCGCCACGCAGATTCCCGTCCTCGCCAATGAGGAAGGTCCAGGCGTTGGAGCCGCCGTACTCACTGACGATGAGCATCCGCTGATCGGGACTCAGGGCGATCCCGTTGGGCTTGTTGATGCCGCCCGCGACTGCCGCGGGCCGGGAAAGGCCGCGGGCCGAGATGGGGACCTTGATGACCTGACCGGCGCCGGTGTCGGTGAAGTAGAGGTAGCCGGCGCGGGAGACGGTCAGGTCATTGGGTTGCACCTCGGTGGCGAGGACCTCGATCGCCTTCGTTTTTGGATCGATGGCAATGATCCGCTTGTCCTTGGCATCCCCCTGGGTGGCGGCGTAGAGCCGTCCGTCGGGTCCGAATTGGTGTCCGCTCACCTTGGGTCCGCCCTCCAGCCAGGCGACCGGCTTCGGGTCGTTGAGTCCGATCCGGTACAGCGTGTTCTTGCCGAGGTCGCTGAAGTAGAAGTTCCCCTCGGGGTCACTGCAGGCGGCATCGGTGAATCCGTAGCCTTCGCCCACCAACTCCCAGTCACCCGGCTTCCCGCCATCGGCGAGCACTTTCGACAGGGCCTCGTCCCCGCCCAGGTTGT
Organism: Verrucomicrobiales bacterium; assembly: GCA_016793645.1. GTDB lineage: Bacteria > Verrucomicrobiota > Verrucomicrobiia > Limisphaerales > UBA9464 > UBA9464. The sequence continues at coordinate 9,811 of JAEUHD010000060.1, read as the reverse complement.
CCTTGGTTTCCGGTTTGGGAAGGGACGCCAGCGCCGGGCGCCAGAGCCAGCGGAGGGATTCCGGAAGGATGGCTCCGCCGTGTTTTCCGCTGTGTCCCCCCTCGCCGAGTTCGAAGCGGTAGTCGTATCCGGCGAAACCCAGGGCACTCGCCATCTCCTGGTTCGCGAGCGGCCAGTTGCCGTGCAGATTGTTGAGGTCGTTGCGGCCATCCTGCAGGAAGACGCGGATGGGTTTGCGCTCCGTCTTTCGGATCAGCGCCGGATAGGCGTGACCGCCGCGGATGTTGGTGAAGCTGCCGATCTGAGAGAGCACCTTGCGAAACTGGTCGGGGCGTTCCCAGGCGACGGTCCACGCGCAGATCGCACCGCTGCTCATGCCGGCAATCGCCCGCAGTTCCGGATCCGAGGTGAGGTTCAGGCCGTACCGGTTGGTGACAAAGGGAAGCAGTTCGTCCACGAGGAACCGGGCGTAGTCACCCCCGAGGGAGTCATACTCGAAACTCCGGTTGCTGCGGTTGCCTCCGGTTTCCGCCGCCGGCCCGTCATTTCCCCGGCGGCCGGGATTGATGAACACCCCGATCGTTACCGGCATGTCGCCGCGGGCGATCAGGTTGTCGAACACGATGGGCACGCGCTGCTGGCCGTTGGTGGAGACGTAGGCGGCACCGTCCTGGAACACCATCAGGGCCGCCGGCTTCGACGGATCATATTGGGCCGGGATGTAGACCCAGCCCTCGCGCCGGGTTTCCGGAAAGACCTTGGAGGCTTCGAAGGTGAAGCTCTCGACCCGGCCCACCGGAACGCCCGGGGCCCGGGCGGTGGAATCCGGACCCAGCGGGTAGTCCTCCGCAGCGCGCAGCAGCGGGGACAGCAGGGTGACCAGAAGAAGGAGCCGCAGGGAATGCATGCCCGGAGGCTGCCGTGCCGCGGGTCCCGAGGGAAGGGTGAAGGGTGGGAGTGGTGAGTATTGTTGACATATCAACAATATGGACTAGAACAAAACGTGTGAGCGCTCCTCCCAAGCCAAGCCCCCGGTACACGGCGCTGCTGCAGTTGCTGCGGACCGCGGACACGATCTGGAATTCCAGTCGGGTGTTCTTTGGGCGTTGGGAACTGAGTCCGGCCCAGTTCAACCTTCTCAACCTGTTGACCGACCCCGGTGACGGGTTGACCCAGAGTGAGTTGAGCCGCGAGCTCCTGACCCACCGGTCGAACATCACCGGTCTGGTGGATCGGCTGGAAGCCCGCGGCCTGGTGGCGCGGCGGGAGGAGACCGGGGACCGCCGGGCTTGGCGGGTGGTGCTCACCGCGGCGGGACACCGTCTCATGGACGAGGTGCTGCCCCATTATTTTCGGGCGGCGGAGCGGGTTTGGGAGGGCATTCCGGCGCGCCGGGCTGCCGAGGTGGGGGAGGCGTTGCGGCAGGTGGCGATCAACACGGAGCGGGCGGCGGGCCAGTTGGCCGTGGAGGATCGCCCGTGAGTTCTCCCCGTCCGAACGCCCCGCGCAATTACCCCCTGCTGCTGGCCAGCCAGTTCCTCGGTGCCTTTGGGGACAATGCGATCCTGGCCGTCATCGTCGGACAGCTCACCGTCCTCCAGAAGTCCGGACAACTGGGCATGGACGAGCTCAGGACCCGCAGCGCCCTCTACACCAGCCTCCTGTTCTTCCCCTACGTCCTGCTCGCCCCGTTGGCGGGCTTCCTCAATGACCGCTTTGCCAAGACGACGTGGTTGTTCGGGGGGAATTTTTTGAAGTTGGTGGGGACGGCGGTGTGCTCCCTGAGCGTCTGGTACGGATACGCCTGGCAGGCCCCGGGCTACCTGATCGTGGGCATCGGCGCGGCAGTGTACGGACCGGCGAAGTACGGCATCCTGCCCGAGATCCTGCCGTTGGAGCGGTTGGTGAAGGCGAACGGGCTGATCGAACTGCTCACGCTGCTGGCCATTCTGCTGGGCGCCATCGCGGGGGCGGTCATGGTGGATCGCCTCCCGGTGGCCTACTGCTATCTCATCCTGCTGGGCCTCTTCGCGGCGTCCATGCTGCTCAACCTGTTCATGGCCCGGACGCCCTGGGATTCCTCGGTCCGGTTCGGGCGCAGTGTTTCCGAATTCCTGTCGCACTTTGCCGCGCTATTCCGTGGGCCCCGTCTGGGCCGGATCCTCATTGGGACGTCCCTGTTCTGGGTGTGCGGCGCGGCAATGAAGATCAATTTCCAGGCCTGGGGACTGGACGTGCTCCGCCTTCCCGACAACACCCAGATCGCACTCCTGGGACTGTGGCTCTCCGTCGGGGTGATGGGGGGCAGCCTTCTCGCGGGGCGGTGGTATCGGGTGGGGGATCTCCACCACACCCGGAGGTGCGGATTCATCCTGGCTGCATTGATCGCGGTGATCTTTTCCGTCGGGCCGCTGGGATTGGGGGACTGGGGGCGATGGGTGATTGAAACGACGGGCGCCAACGGGGTTCGGACGGTGGCGCTGGTGGTGCTCCCCGTTGTGGTGGGCATCCTCGTGGCCGCGGGAGTGGCCTCGGGACTTTTCCTCATTCCCCTGAACGCGGCACTGCAGGCGGAATCGGATCCGCAGAAACTGGGGAAGACCATCGCGGTCCAGAACTTCACCGACAACCTGGGCATGATTCTCGCCGGGTTGATCGTCCTCGGCTGCACGCACCTTTCCCTGACCGCGTCGCAGGTGTTTCTCGTTCTGGCGGTGCTGGTCACCGCGGTGGTGTCCTTCCTCAGGATTCCGACCCGTGGCGACGCGTCCCGACGCCCATGAGGGACCTGACTTTCCAGGAAAATCCTGCGGCCGTCGACGAACCGTCGGCGGGCCCGTTGGCCCGCGGATGGGGTGTGGGTCTTGCCATCCTGGCCCCGATGGTCTTTCAGGTGGCCTTCGAGGTGGAGGCCCTGTGGCCCCTGATGCTCGGATACCTGGGAATCCTGTTTGGTCTCCGGCGGCTGGAATCCCCGAGGTGGTGCTTCTATCTGGGCCTGCTCGTGGGCCTGGGGGTGTTTGTGCCCCAAACGTGGTTTCTGTGGCGGATTTTCAGTGTCGCTGCGATTCCGCTCTGGGTGATCCTCGCCCTGTTTCACGCGGTGTTTCTGATGGTGCTGGGCCGAGTCGAGGCCCGGTGGGGTTCCTTCGCCGCCGGGATCGCGGCGCCCGTTCTCTGGTGTGGGATTGAGTATTTTCGATCTGAAGTCTGGTGGCTCCGGTTTTCCTGGCTGTCCGCCGGAAGTTGTCTTCCGCCCGGAGCGCGCGGACTCCTTGCGCCGCTGGGAGTGTATGGGGTCGGGGCGGTGGCCATGGCGGTCGCTGCGACGATGTGTCGGATGGTGGAGTCGGTTCCGTTTCGGCGATCCCGGGTTGTCCGGATGTCCCTGACGGGTGTTGTCGCCCTCGGTGCTGCTGGACTGATCCGGCCGGACTGGAGGCGGCCTTCGGCGGCAACGGGTGGGGGAATTCCTGTCGCCGGGATTCAGATGGAATTTCCCGGAGTGCCCGAGGTCCGGGTGGCGCTGGATGGCTTGTCCCGAACGCATCCCGGTTCCGGTCTGATTCTGCTCAGTGAGTACACCTTCGACGCGGAGGTGCCGGCACCCGTGACGGCGTGGTGTCGTCGCCATGGAAAATGGTTGGTCGCCGGAGGACGGGAACCCCTGGCTTCGGCGGAGGCCAAGAGTGCATCTCCCTGGGAATGGGTGCCGGGATTGAAATCACTGTCCGGCGGGTCCGCAGTTTCCCCGGATCGATTCTTCAACATGGCCTTTGTGATCGGACCCGATGGCACGGTGATGCACCGGCAGGCGAAGTCCCGTCCCATCCAGTTCTTCCGGGATGGCGAGCCGGCCCGCGATCAGCGCGTCTGGGAATCGCCGTGGGGCCGGATTGGAATCCTCATCTGCTACGATTCCAGCTATCGGCGGGTCACCGATCCGCTGGTGCGGCAGGGGGCGCAGGCCCTGCTCATTCCCACCATGGATCTCGAGGCGTGGGGAGAGCACCAGCACCGGCTCAACGCCCGGATGGTCCGTCTCCGCGCCGCGGAACTGGGCATCCCGATCTTCCGGTTGGCGAGTTCCGGGATCTCCCAGTTGCTGGATTCCACGGGCACGGAGTTGGCCACGGCACCATTTCCAGGGCCGGGCCAGGTCATTGCCGGGAATCTGCCGATGAATGCAGGATACCAATCGTTGCCTCTCGACACCTGGGCCGGCCCGGCCTGCTCGGTCGCGTCCGGAGGAGTCCTGTTGGCTCTCATGCTCCGAAGACGCCGACAACTCCCGGAGCCCGCTGCTCCCGTCATCTCTCCATTGACCCTGTCATGAAATTGATCTGCCGATGGTTGATTCGACTCTGGTTCCACTTCCGTGCCTACAACACCGAGGTGCTCACAACACCGGGACCGGTCCTGCTGATTCCGAACCACGTTTCCTGGCTGGACTGGATGTTCCTCTATGCCCTGTTGGACGACGATTGGAGGTTCGTCACCAGTGCGACGACCGCAGAGCTGAGCTGGATCCACAAACGGATGATGGTCAACCGGCGTACCTTTCCGGTGGACACCTCCTCGCCCTATGCGGCGAAACGGATGGCCGAGTTCCTGGGGAAGGGGGGGCGTCTGGTGCTGTTCGCCGAGGGACGGATCACGCTCACCGGGTCCCTGATGAAGCTGTTTGATGGGACGGGATTCCTGATCCATCGCACGCGGGCCCGGGTGATCACGGTCTATCTCCGGGGGGCGAGTCGGGTGCGGTTTGTCCGGCACACCGGATGGACCCGGTGGCGTCCGAAGGTGAGCGCCCATTTCAGCCCGGCGATGGAAGCACCGCGGCTGGAGGGAGTGTCCAATGCCGTCGCCCGGCAGAAGATCACGACGTGGCTGCGGGACTCCATGGTTCGCCAGCAATTCGAGGTCGAGCAGGGCTTTGGGGCGAAGCATGTGTTGCAGGCGATTGCCGAGGCGGCGGCTGAGAATCCGCGGCGGGTGGTTTTGGAGGACGTCACGTTTACGGAACTGTCGTTTCGGCGGTTGATGGTGGGCGTGGATGTTCTCGCCGGCGAATGGCGGCGACGGTTCGGCGGGGCGGGGAATCCCGACCGGGTGGGCGTGCTGCTGCCCAACGTCAACGGGACCCCGGTGACGCTCCTCAGCCTGTGGGCGGCGGACCGGGTGCCCGCGATCCTGAATTTCTCGACCGGTGTGCCGGTGATGCTGCAGTGCGCACAATTGGCGGGCTTGCGACAGGTCATCACCTCCCGCGCCTTCCTGGAGAAGGCCCGTCTGAACTTGGAGGCCTTCACCGCGGCTGGAATCGAGTTGGTGTATCTTGAGGACGTCCGGGCTTCGATCTCGGGAGTCACCCGCCTGACCCGCCTCCTCAAACATACGATCGCCTGCGGGGCGGGCTTCCGGGGCGCAATAGTATCCCGACAGGACGCCGATGTTTCTCCGGCGGTGGTGTTGTTCACCTCGGGATCGGAGGGCGTTCCCAAGGGGGTGGAACTCACCCACGGCAACCTGCTCGCCAATGCGCGTCAGATTTTGGGTGTCCTGGATGTCACGGATCACGAACGGTTCTTCAGCGCCATGCCGCTTTTCCACAGCTTTGGTCTGATGGCGGGGGTGATCGTGCCGTTGTCGCGCGGCTACTACACCTTCCTGTATCCCTCCCCGCTGCACTACCGGGTGATTCCCGCCGGCGTGTACGACAAGGCCTGCACGGTGATGTTCGGGACCAACACCTTCCTGAACGGCTACGCGCGCCGGGCGAATCCGTACGACTTCAACTCCGTGAAGTTCCTGGTCGCCGGGGCGGAGAAGGTGCAGGAGGTCACCGCGAATACCTGGGCGCGGAAGTTTGGCGTGCGCCTGATGGAAGGCTATGGAGCGACGGAGTGCAGTCCGGCCATCTGCCTGAACACCCGGCTTGATCCGAAGTTTGGGAGCGTGGGGCGGTTTCTACCCGGGATGGAATGGAAGCTGGAGCCCGTGGATGGTGTCGCGGAGGGCGGGCGGCTCCTGGTGCGGGGACCGAACGTCATGCGGGGTTACCTGAATCCCGATGCCAATGCCAAGTTCCTCGCCCTGGGCGGTTGGTATGACACGGGGGACATCGTGCGCGTGGATGACGATGGCTTTGTCTTCATCCTGGGGCGCCTCAAGCGCTTTGCCAAAGTCAGCGGTGAAATGGTGAGCCTGACAGCGGTGGAGGATGCGCTGGCGGGCGCGTTTCCGCAGTTCGGGGCGCGATGCGAGGTCGCGATTCTGACGCGTCCGGATGAGGACAAGGGCGAGGTGCTGATCGCCGTGGTGAATGAACCGCGGCTCACCCTGGAGGATCTGCGGGGAGCCTTGAAGGCGAAGGGGCTCTCCAACCTTTGCGTACCCCGGGAGCTGCGGGCCGTCCGCGAGATTCCGAAGCTGGGCACCGGGAAGGTGAACTACCGCGAGCTGCACTCGCAGGTGCTCAACCCCGCGTCATGAAATCCGGTTCCTGGGGAAGCCGGACGCGCCGCGCAGGATTCGCCCTCCTCGGACTGGCGCTGCTGGGGCTCGGAATGCGCGTGGTCCTTTTCCGGGGCCCCTATCGGTCCCCGGCGCCCGTGCCACCGCTCCCTCTGGTGGACTTGCATGTCCACACCGCGGGCATCGGGGCCGGGGACAGCGGATGCCAGGTCTCGCGGGCGCTTCAGGACAGCTACAAGTTTAAGATCTACCTCGATGCCTTTGGCGTGACGCGTGAGGCGGTGGAGCGGGAAGGGGACGCGCTGCTCATCCGGCGGATCTCGGAGCAACTGGCCACCAGCCGCCATGTGGGGGCCGCCGTGGTGCTGGCCCTCGACGGCGTTGTGGACGCGAACGGGGACCTGGACCGTTCCGCCTCGGAGATTGTCGTGCCCAATGAATTCGTGGCCCGGGAAACCGCACGGTACACCAACCTCTGGTTTGGGGCGTCGATCAATCCCTACCGCCGTGATGCCCTGGAGCGCCTGGACTGGGCGGCAGCGCACGGCGCGGTGCTGGTCAAATGGATCCCCAGCATCATGCAGATTGATCCGTCGGATCCGAAGCTGGAGCCGTTCTATCTTCGCATGAAAGCCCTCGGGCTTCCGTTGCTGACCCATGCCGGGCAGGAGCGTTCGTTCACCCGCGCCAACGACGCCCTCGCAGACCCGGAGCGGCTCCGGCTCCCGTTGCGTCTCGGGGTGACCGTGATCGCGGCCCACATCGCGTCCACGGGGGAGAATGCCGGGGAACGGGATGTGGATCGTTTGGCGCGACTGATGGCGGAGTTTCCGAACCTCTATTCCGAGATCTCGTCCCTGACCCAGGCCAACAAGCCGGGTTACCTTGATGAAGCGCTGCGCCGTCCGGAATTTGCGGGGCGACTGTGCTATGGTTCGGATTTCCCCCTCATCAATACGCCCCTGGTGTCCCCGTGGTATTTTCCGCTGCGGTTGACGGCGTCCGAAATGCAGGCACTGGCGGAGATCGCGAATCCGTGGGATCGTGATGTCGCCCTGAAGCAGGCGCTCGGGGTTCCGCCGGAGATCTTCTCCCGGACCCGGGATCTCCTGGGTCGCGGGAAGCCGGGTCCCCGTTGATCGGCGTCGCCATTCGAGTCATGAAGTCTGAATCCAAGCCGGGAATTCCCGGGATGATCTGGGTCCTGGTCGCGGCGGGATTGCTGCTTCCCGTCGTGTCCGTGATGTCGGCCGGGGGCGGGCTTCGGGGTTTCTTCGCCCACGGAGGACTGTTGAGGGTCGTCTGGGGCGGCGCCCCGTTCGTGCTGTTTCCCCTCGCGGCCCGGTATGCCCGTCGCGGATGGGTCCGCCGCATGGTGGTGGCCCTGGCGTTGGTCACCGTGCTCGCGGGATTTGTGGGTTATCTCCGACTGTTGCCCCAACGCGAGGGCAACGCGGCCACCTTGTTGCTGGTGTTCATCCCCATCTGGCAGTGGCCCGCGTCCATTCTGGCGGCAATGCTGGCGGTCTTTGTTCCTTCCGAGGCGCAGGAGTCTGAGGAAACCCGGTCCGCCGCCTCGGGAGCGTGATCCTCCGGTCCGACGAGGATTGGCCGGAGCGGTGGAAGTTCCGATGCCCTGGCGGGCACACCGGGGCTGTGTCGCGGATTTACGGAGCGGGCTTGCGGGGAGGCGCGGCCTTCAGTGCCGCGATACGGGCGGCCAGGGCGTCGAAACCATAGCGATCCGAGTTGTCCTTGCCGACATGCCGGAAAACCTCCCCGCCTTTTGTATCGAGAAGGATCAGGGCAGGGTAATGGACCTTCTCCCCGTGGAAGGAGTACCCGCCGGGAATGCCGTACGCCTCGGCGAGACGGGCGTCCGGGTCGCGGTAGATCGGCGGGGTTTTTCCCGGCTCCGTGCCGGCGGACTGGATCCACTTGAGGATCTCCTGGTCCGAGTCCGGCTTCAGAAACACCTGCTGAACCTGGGGAAGTTCCGCGGCGCGGCGCAGATACTCACGGGTGTGTCGCAGGCAGTAGGGACATTCCGTCTTCAGCAGGAAGTGCAGTACGACGAATTGTCCCCGGGCGTCGGACAAGCGGAAGACGGATTGGTCGACGGGGGATTGGACTGAAAAGTCCGTGGGAGGCTCCGGGGCGGCGCAGGGACGGAGAAGGGATGCGGCGAGGAGCGGAAGGACGAGAATCGGGCGGACAGCGGGGAATTTCATGGAAGTGGGAACGGTCGTGAGAATGGGCGGAGTGTTTGGACGCAGACCGGGTCAAGGAGGCGGGGACGGGCGACGGGTAGGCCCGCCCGCGTCGTGCATCCGCCGACACAGGTGCGGCACCGACGCCGGGGTGGGTTGCGAATTCATGATCGAGGGCAGCAGTTCCGTGGACGGCCTCCGGATTCGGGCGAGGCCTTGTTCATGGGTGGCACAGGTCCGGGGTTCCTTACACCGGTCCTCAAGAAATTCCCGGGTCGGACGGGGATTCCGAAATTCCCCGCGGTCCCCGGTCCGGTTCGATGTGGATCAGGACATCCCGAACGGCGGGGCGTGCATTCCGGATCCTGTCCTTCACCCGATGGGCGATGACGTGCGCCGCAGCCACGGTCATTTCGGGGGCGACGCGCACGTGCATGTCGGCGAGCAATTCCCACCCCATGCGGCGGACCAGAACCTTCTCGACGTTGGTCACCCCGGCAACGGATTCGGCCAGCCGACGGATTTCCGCGGTGATGGCGGGATCCGGCGTGGTGTCCATCAAGTCGAGCAGCGCGGGGCGAAGGAGGCGCCATCCATTCCAGCCGATGATTCCCGCCGCAAAGACCGCCGCGACATCGTCCGCCGCCGCCCAGGAGGGGCCGCCGATCCAGGCGGCGGTGATTCCGATGGCCGCCGCGAAGGACGTGATGGCGTCGCTGCGGTGGTGCCATGCGTCACTGCTGACCGCGGAGCTTCCGGTCTCGCGACCCGCCCGCGCCACAATCCGGAAGAGCGACTCCTTGATGACGACGACGCCGAGGAGCACCGCCAGGGTCCAGGGATGGGGTGGTTGGTGCGGTTGGAAGATTTCGCGGGTGGCGCTGACCCCGATGCCGACGGCGGCCATGAGGAGCAGGGTGGCGATGATGGCTGTGGCGATGGATTCGGCCTTGCCGTGCCCGTAGGGATGATCGTCGTCCGGCGGGCGGGCCGCCACCACCAGACCCCGCCACACGATGACGGAACTGACGATGTCGGCCAGCGACTCCACTGCGTCCGCAACCAGCGCCTGCGAGTGTCCCAGGACGCCCCCGGCGAGTTTTCCGGCGGCGAGGGCGAGGTTG
>JAEUHD010000366.1 GCA_016793645.1 Verrucomicrobiales bacterium | reverse complement strand
ACCGACTGGGACGGAAGGGTCTCCCCAATGACTTCCTTCGATACCTGGCTTACGACCCTTTGGAACTGGGAGACCGCCGCCATACCGGTCTTCGCCATGTTCTCGACGCGCTCCAATTCGACCGCGATTTTGAGGGCGGCTGCCTTGTCGAGGAGCTTGGTTGATTTGCGGATCTGTCGCCCGGTGCGGTCTCGATAGCAGGCGAACCAGAACTTGGAGGTGGGTCGTTTGAAGAGGCTGGCCATACACAACCTTTGGTTGTGCATAGTCACTACACGTAGTCACAGAAATGGGAAGTGGTTTCCGTGATTTTGATGCAGAAATCGCATAAAAATTGGATTTAAATGGGGTGAACCCAGCGACACGCCGTCCCTCCCATCCTTTCCCACGGGAGGGCTTGCATGCTGCGAGCCCCATTCAAGTCCCGCCCTTCGCGCGAGGTCGCACCCGTCCCCCCAATCCACGAGCCCAACCCCGGACTTGTTCACGGACGGCGACACGCCGTCCCTCCCGACCTTCCCCACGAAAAGGCCCGCACGGGGCGGGCCCGAACCCGGTCACGGCGCGAGGATCATCAATCGGTAAAAGCGCTGAAGTACCCCCGGAGCCAGGCTCGGCGCATTGGAGATCCAGGCGTTCTTTCCGAGGACAGGACCCGACACGTTGAGCCAATCCGGTGCACCGGCCGTCGGCGCCGATTGAAGCTGATAGCTCCGGCCCTGGAGTCCGTACCACGACAGCAATACGGCGTCCGGGGATCCTGTTCCCTCCTCGACGCGGAGACGATCCGTTGCTCCCAGGACGACGAACTCCGCCAACTCAATCGCCGACGTCGGGCTGGGGCTGAGTTCGAGCACCAGTTGCTGGCTGAACCGGTTCAGGATCGCTGGATCCGTGATCCACACCCGCACCTCCGTGAACGTCCCGGGAACCACGACTGGGGCCTCCTGATGGAGCAGGTTCACTCCCGCCAGGCCGACATCCAAGGATCCCGTGGGAGTCGTCCACCGGTAGCGAAGGACCAACTCCAGAGCCTGAACGCCACCGCCACCGGTGTTGACCGGGGCTGAAATCCGGAACGATGCGCCGGGGCCGGCCGTCACCGAATAAATGCCACCGTCTCCACCCCCGGGCCCGGGCCCGAAGCTTCCGCCTCCCGAAGTGGAAAGGAGTGAGGGGAAAACCCACTGGCTCCCCGGGACATCCGCCCAGGGGTTCCGCACCTGAATGATTCCGACAGGGCCGGCGGCTCCCTTCTCGCCCGGAGGAAAGGCATCACTGTCCTCTCCCGCTTTCCCACCCGGATTGCCCCCCTTCCCCCCGGGTGCCGCGCCGGCCTCCCACCCGTTGCCCCCCTTTCCGCCGGGTCCGCCTGAAACATCGATGATTCCCTCATTGATCAGTACGCGCGCATCCAGGGTCACCACGCCCCCGGACCCGCCCATCCCGCCTTCTCCACGAATATTAACATTGCCGAGTCCAAAATAGTTTCCGGCATTGCCCCCGTCTCCGCCCTTCGGGGGTGGGTTGGGGGGCTTCGGCAGGTCCGGTCCCGCATTCCCGCCCTTGCCTCCCGAGCCCGGAAGGCCCGCATCCCCTCCGCGTCCGCCCGGGCTCCCCGTCGCGGAAATCAAACCGCGCAACGTCAAGACATCCGCCCGAAGCGTCAGAAAGCCTCCCGACCGTCCACTGGCCCCCTGGCCCCCGTAGCCCAGTGGGCCTCCACTCCCGCCCGCTCCGCCGTTCTGAAGACCGGTCCCATTGAGACCCGCAGCGCCATCGCCCGCATCCCCACCCCGGCCCCCGGCGCCTCCCACGCCGTAGTTGTCGAGGGAAAGGACCGATCCTGGTCCGAGTTCCAGGCGATTCCGGGCAAAAATGCGCAACGAACCTACCAGTCCCGCCAAACCACCATCGCCTCCCGCCCCCCCTTGAGCGCCCAAGGGAAACCCCGGCGCCCCATTTCCGCCGCGGCCTCCATCTCCGCCATCCCCACCATCCAGTTTCGAACTGAGCAGAATACTCCCGTCGATCAGGACGTCCCCCTGAGACCGGATGGTGAGGGGTGCACTGGAGATGATCCAATTCGTCCCATGTTCCCCCAGAGTTCCATTGTAGGCACCATGCTGCCCCGAGACGGCATCCAGGCCATCCTCACCTGGCCCGGCTTTCGGCATTTTCGCCGTCGGCAGGGATAGAATCCGGCCGTCAATCACCACATTCCCGGCGACAGTCAGGGTCACGTCGCCGTAGATCTCCACCGTCCCACCCGCCTGGATGGTGACGAAATCGAGGAGAAGGTTGGTGGATATCCCGGGAACTCCGATCTGCACGGTCTGCGAGGGACCCACCGTCAGTCCCGCGGCGAAGCCGGTGGCGGCCGGGATCACCAGTCCGATCAACCACCACAAACAAATCCACCGACAATGGTTCCTGGGACGGATGTGCTCTTGCATGGGTACAGCGATTTGGATTTCGGGAATCCCGGCACGGGAAGGCCCATTCCGGGGACACAAGAATCCCTAGCGAAGACGCTCCTGGAAGCAATCTCGGAATCGGACAGGGTGACCGGTTCATCGTCGGGTCGCGACCGCGCAACGTCGGTGCGATTTGCGGTCCCGTCGCGTCCAAAGGATTGCCTTGGACGCGCAACGCACGCCAAGCTTACACGGTCACCCTTGAAACGGTTTTCTCCAGTTCTGGCCGCCGGTCTGATCCTCGCGTTTGGACTGCTCCCCCGGGCCTGGGCCGCCCCCGCGGGAGGGGCGAAGGCTCGGGCGGCCCTCGGAATCCTCCGGGCGGAATGCCTGTCCTGCCACGGTGAAACCAAACAGAAGGGCGGCCTGTCCCTGCTCTCACGGGAGGCGGTCCTGCGCGGCGGCGACGAAGGACCGGCGGCGGAGTCCGGACACCCCGAACGCAGCAAGCTGCTGCAATTCCTCCAGGTCGGTGCCGACCCGCACATGCCGCCCAAGAAGCAGTTGGAGCCGGAACAGATCCGCGCCCTTCGGGACTGGATCCGCGCCGGACTGCCCTGGGACGCCACCGCGCTCTCCGAAGAGGAAGCGATCCAACCCGTCACGCTCTCCCACCTCCCGGAGACCTACCATCCGGTCGTCGCCCTGGCCATGTCCCCCGACGGACACCACCTCGCCTTCGGACAGGGCGGCTCACTGTCCCTTTACAGCCTTGCGGAGACCAACCTGGTTCGCATCGCGCAGGTCGCCGCGCACGAGGATGCCATCCAGTCCCTCGCGTGGAGTCCGGACGGCCGCCGGCTGGCCTCGGGCGGATTCCGAAAGGTCCGACTCTGGGATGGCCACACGCTTGACGGGCTCGGGGAGTGGTCCCAGGGACTCGCCGGCCGGATCACCGCCATGGACTATGCTCCCGACGGCACGACCCTCGCCATCGCGGATCGCGGAAATGGACAGGCCGGCTTCCTCAGACTCCTGTCCACCAACCAAACCCTTGGAAGCCCGGTCGCATCCTGGCGCGCGCATCGCGACACGGTGTACGATCTGGAGTTCAGCCGGGACGGTTCGCGCCTGCTGACGGCAGGGGGCGATCAGCTGGTGAAGGTTTGGGACACCACCACGCGCGCCGAGCTTGCCGTCCTCGAAGGCCACACTGCGCAGGTCCTGGCGGCCGCTTTCAACACCAATGCCACCCAGGTGGTCAGCGGGGGTGCGGACCGCCAGCTCAAGGTCTGGGACATCGCCACCCGCGAAAAAATCATCTCACTCGGAAACCCCTCCAGTGCCATCAACGCGGTTGAGTGGCCGGGGGACGGAGCCGCGATCCTGGCCGCCACCGATTCCGGAACCGTCCTCCGATACACGCATCTCAAGTCCCACACGGGCGAGCAAAGTTCGGCGTCGGGCGATGAGCAAACGGTCGGGACCGCCCCCTCGGCGGCCCTCTCCATCGCCGGTTCGCCGGACGGCACCCGAATCGCCGCAGGCACCCAGGATGGAGGCATTCGCGTCTGGGACAAGGACGGTAAACTCGTGGCTGAAGTGGCCCCGGCTCCGGGCGATACCGCCCGGCGTCCCCGCGACACGGCCCCCCCCCGAAGGCCTCCAAGTCCGGAATCCGCTCCCCTTCCGCGGAACGCCAAGGGCGCGCCCAGAAATCCGGTCCTTCCCACCCCCCGCGAGGTTCGCTCCCTCTTCGCCGAACCCGCCGCTCTGCTGCTGACCGCCGATTCCCCCCGACGCAACATCCTCATCACCGCGCAGACCGACGACGGTTTCGAGATGGATGCCACGGATGACGTCCCATGGACGGTCAGTCCCCGGGCCCCATTCCGACTCGGTCCCTCCGGAGTCGTGGAGGCCGTGTCCGCCGGCAGTGGCATCCTCACCGCCCGTTACGGCGGGCGGGAGATCGAGATCCCCGTGACGGTTGCCGGAAACGGCGCCGTCACACCTACCCCACCGTCCTTTGTCCGCGACGTCCTGCCGGCCCTGAGCCAGTCCGGGTGTTCCGCGGGCGCCTGCCATGCAAAACCGGAGGGACAGAATGGATTCAAGTTGTCCGTGTTTTCCTACGATCCGAAGGCGGACTACTGGGAGATCGTCCAGGAGGCCCGCGGACGCCGGATCTTTCCCGCCGCGCCCGACGAAAGCCTGCTGCTTCTCAAGCCCCTGGGATTGGTCCCCCACGAGGGTGGACAGCGCTTCGCCCGGAACTCCGAGACCCACGACCTGCTGACGCGCTGGATCCGGTCGGGGATGCCCTATGCCCTGACCAAGGAGCCCGCACTGCGCGGCATTTCGGTGCTGCCCGCGGAACGACGCTATCGCAAGGGGGCCACCCAGCGTCTGCTCGTCCTGGCACGCTACTCCGACGGCAGCGTCCGGGACGTCACCCGCCTCGCCTCCTACGATACCAATGACCGCGAGATGGCGCGGGTGGAGGAACCGGGGCGGATCTCCGTGGGGCAGCTCACCGGACAGGGCGTGGTCGTCGCCCGGTACATGGGCTTCGTCGCGGATTCGCGAATCACGGTGCCTGCGGAGCATCTGCTCCCGGCGGAATCCTATGCGGCACTCCCGGCGAACAATTTCATCGACCGGCTTGCCTACGAACAGTTCCAGCGCCTCGGGCTGTTTCCCTCCGACCTGTGCAGCGACGCCGAGTTCCTCCGGCGCGCCAAACTGGACGCCGTGGGACTGCTGCCGACACCGGAGGAGGTGCGCGCCTTCCTCGCGGATCCGTCCCCGGACAAACGGAGGCGGTTCATCGCCCGCGTCCTTGAGGACCCGGCCTACGCCGACTTCTGGGCCAACAAATGGGCGGACCTGCTGCGTCCGAATCCCGACCGGGTCGGGGTGAAAAGCGTGTTCGTGCTCGACCAGTGGATCCGCGAACGATTTCGCGCCCACGAGCCCTACAACGAGTTCGTCCGCGAGATCCTGCTCGCCGAGGGATCCAATCATCGCACCGGTCCCGCCGTGATCTATCGGGACCGCCGGGATCCCCCGGAGCTGACCACGATGTTCAGCCAGTTGTTCCTCGGCACGCGCCTCGAGTGCGCCAAGTGTCACCACCATCCCAACGAGCGCTGGAGCCAGGACGATTTCTACCAGTTCGCGGCGTTCTTTGGTCCGGTGAAACAGAAGGGGGCCGGACTATCCCCGCCCATCTCGGCCGGGACGGAATCCTTCTACTACTCGCCGGGGGGAACCGTGAAGAATCCGGTCTCGGGCGAGGTGATGACGCCACGGGCGCCGGACGGCCCCGAAATCAAGGACGAGGGCAACGACCCCCGTCGGAAGCTCGTGGACTGGCTGACATCGCCCGGCAATCCCTTCTTCGCCCGCGCGGCCGTCAACCGGGTCTGGGCGGGCTTCTTCGGACGCGGCCTCGTGCATCCGGTGGATGACTTCCGCAGTTCCAATCCCTGCGTGAACCCCGCCCTCCTCGACGCGCTGGCCGCGGATTTTGAGAGCAACGGATACGACCTCCGCCATCTCATTCGAACGATCCTGGAATCGCGGCTCTATCAGCTCGGCACCGAACCCAACGCCTCCAACGTCGCGGACACCCGCAACTTCTCGCGGGCCTATCGGCGGCGGCTTCCGGCGGAAGTCATGGTGGATGCCGTGCGGGACGCCACCGGGGTTCCGGACACCTTCGCCGCCATGCCGGCGGGCGGGCGGGCCATGCAGACCTGGAGCTACAAGATCGAGTCCCACTTCCTCGACGCGTTCGGGCGCCCCAATTCCAGCAGCGATTGTCCCTGTGAACGCGACACCCAGTTGAGCGTCGTGCAGTCGCTGCACCTCATGAATTCCAAGGCGCTCCAGGCAAAGCTGTCGGATCCCGCCGGCCGGGTCCACGCGCTGGCTTCCGGAACCCAGACGCCGGAGGAGATCACGACCGAGTTGTACCTCCGCACCCTGAGCCGTCCGCCCTCGGCGGAGGAACTGGGCAAAGCCACCGCCGCCTTTGCCGCGCCGGGAGCCACCCGGCAGACCGCGGCGGAAGATGTCTTTTGGTCTCTGCTGAATTCGCCCGAGTTCATCTTGAATCATTGAGGTCCTGATGGCAGGGCCCGCATGCTGCGGTCCCCATTCAAGTCACGCCCTTCGTTTGAGATCCCACTCGCCTTCCCACCCACGCGTCCAACCCCGGACCTGATCAGGGACCGCGACACGCGGTCCCTCCCGTCATCCGCAAGGGAGGGGGCCACACGCTGCGGTCCGGGGCACCCTTCGCCCGAGAAGCCAGGGAATCAGCACCCGGTCCCTGCGCCGACCGTTCAGGATCTGCCCGATCCGCGTCGAACGCACCCCGAGGTCGTAGGTCAACAACGCCATTCCCACGGTCACCACCGAGACGAACGTAAGCTTGAGGGACCAATGCAGGGCCCACTCGGCCACCGCCACCTGCAGCCAAAGCACGATGGGAAGGTGGATCAGGTACATCCAATACGAGGAATCGGCCACGTAGCGAACCGCGGCATTCGGACGTGAGCACCACTTCCCGAAAATGCCCAGCGTCAGGAACACCAGGGACCACAGGGTCAGGGCGTAGGCCATGGCGTACCCGACATGCGCGGCCAGATAACGGGGATGGGCCGGATCCCGCTCCAGGGCACCGAGCCACAGGACGGCACCGATCCCCAGGCACGCGATAAGGATCCGCATCGGGGTGACCTTCGCGAACCGGGCCAGCAGGTCCCGTTGCCGCCCCAGCATCCAGCCCAATCCAAAACAACCGCCGTAGAGCAACAGGACGGGAAGGTGCGGACGCAGGGAACGATCCGGGGTGTCCACACTCCAGCCCTGCATGAATCCCAGCAGCACCGCCGTGGGAATCGCCAGCCACAGGATCGAACCCGGGGTGCTCGCGATCCACGCCATCATAGCGTCGGCCCGGCGCGACCACGATTCACGGCCTGCGGCGGTGCCCGACAGCAACCAGCGCACGCCCACCGCGATCCCGGTGATCAGGGCCAGGTAGTAGAGGAACCAAAGATGGGTTCCCGTGTAGAGGCCTATGGGAAGGTTGGACAGGGACAACACCCCGCCCCACAGCGCGCCCGGAACGTCCACGGTCCCCCGCAAACCCATCGAACCCACAATCCATCCGGAGACGAGCAACGGACGCAGCAGGAACCAGCCGAAGAGAAATGGAATCCCCATGCGGATGAGGCGTGTCCGAAGGAATTCGCGCGCCCCGCGGCGCTGCACGGTGTTCCGCGCTAAGAAGCCCGCGAGCAGGAAGAAGAGTTCCATGCGGAACGAATGACTCACCGTCGTGAACCCGGTCACCCACGGGCTCGTGGAAACATCCTGCACCGCCCACCCCATGAAGACGGGCACAAAGGACAGGGACGCGTGAAAGACCACTCCGAGAAGGAGGGCGAAGGCGCGGGTGGCATCCAGGGCGTCGAGACGGACGGCGTCCAAAACGGTGTCCGGTGACCGGAGGGCGGCGGTAGGCATGGAGTTCATGGAGGATTCCGGAACGCAGGACGCGGGTATCGGTGGCGCTCAGTAGAACCCGAGTTCGTCCACCTCGTAGGCAAACGCATCCCGGGCCATGCCGAACGAGACCAGATTGACGCTGGTGATGGATGCGAGGTTGAGCGTCGTCGGCTCCGACCAGGCCCGCTTCATGTCCTTGAAGGGAATGCGCACCTCCTGAAACTCGCCGCGGCCGCCCGCAATAGGTGCGCCCGTGTGGTAGTCAAAGTTGGTGATCTCGGTGCTGCCGACCTGAACACACAGGATGCCCTTGAGGACCTTCACCCGGAGCCGGATTCCCTGGTATCCGCTCAGATCCCGCGCCTTGCCCTCCGGGGCCAGCAACGAGACCTGGCTGATGAATGCGGGCACACCACGACCCGGCACCAAGTCCCCCTGGACCCGCAGAATTCCCTTTTCACAGGACAACGTCGCCTTCGACTTGCTGCCGGCAGTCCGGTCGTCAATCAGGAGCCGTTCCACGCCACACCGGTTGCGCGTGGGATCCGAGTAATCATCCAACACCTTGGCGACGCCGTCCGCCGATGCGGAACTCATGACCGGCGCCACCAGCAGCAGCAGGATCAGACGGGGAACCCACGTCCACGGGAGGCCCGGGACGGCAGGTGTAGAGTCGATGGAATGGGACGGCTTCATGGATTTGAATCGATGGATCGAGATCATCGAGTTCTCACCCGCGGGCCGTTTCCGGCGGAAGCGTGAAACCCGTGGGACGGACTCGATGCAGCTCCCAGGTGTCCGGACGGGTCACATCGGTGACAACATTTCGGCCGGAGCCCTCCCCCACCACCGGCCGGACTTCGCCGCCGAAAAAATCTTTTGTCACCGATCAGGGCTTCTCAGGCACGGGAGAGTGACGCAGCGTGCCTGCTGCGGACTCCATGAACTCCCTTGAGGAACCCACGGACACGGATCTGGTCGCCGCCTGCCTGGATGGCGACCGGGACGCCTTCGGCCGCATTGTCGGACGTTACCAAAGCCTGCTCTGCTCCCTCGCCTACTCCGCCACCGGCAGCCTCCATGAGAGCGAGGATCTCGCCCAGGAGACGTTTGTGGAGGCGTGGCGCCAGCTTCACACCCTGCGCGACTCTGATAAGCTGCGTCCCTGGCTGTGCGGCATCCTCCGTTTCAAGGCCAGCCGCTGGCGGCGTTCCGATGGGCGGGAGCCGGTTCGTCAGGCGGAACCGCTGGAGCAGGCCTCGGACGTGCCGTCCCCGGAGGAACCCGCCGCGGACCTGGCCATGGACCGCGAGGAGCAGGCCCTTCTCTGGAGAACCCTCGAACGGGTGCCGGAGCTGTATCGGGAACCCCTCATTCTCTACTACCGCGAGCATCGCTCCGTCGAACATGTGGCCGTCGCGCTGGACCTGTCCGAGGAGGCGGTGAAACAGCGACTGTCGCGCGGTCGGCGGATTCTCCAGGAGCGGATGCTTTGCTTCGTGGAAGGCGCCTTGCACCGAAGCACGCCGGGACGCGTTTTCACCGCCGGTGTGCTGGCGGCCCTGCCGGGCTTGGCTCCGAAGGCCGAAGCCGCGGCCCTTGGGGCGGCAGCCACCCAGGGTGGCCTCCTGGCCAAGTCGGCGGGATTGGCCCCGCTGATCACGGCCATCGCCGGGACCGTATCCACAGTCCTGACGCTGCGGGCGAATCTCGACCAGGCGCGCACGCCGCGGGAACGGCGTGCTGTGGTTCGAATCACGGCGACCCTGTTCTTCGGCGCACTCGGTCTCCTGGTCATCCTCTACCTGCTTCGCGACGCCGCGCTCCGATGGCCCGCACGCCAGGTTCTCCTCACCGTGGCCTGCCAGGGGATCGCCGTGGCGTTCATGCTCGGGTGGCCTGCGGTCGTATTGGGCGTGATGCGGGCCATGCGGCGACTCCGCACCTCGGAGCGGTTGCAGCATCCAGAGTTGTTTCAGGATCCGCGCGACCAGGTGGGTTCCCCCGAGGGGGAGTATCGGAGCGCGCGTCAGTTTCTTGGGGTCCCCCTGGTGCACCTCCGGTTTTCCGCGCCCGACGCCGGGGCTCCGCCGGTGGTGGCGTGGTTTGCAGGCGGCGACCGAGCCTACGGACTCCTGTTTGCCGCCGGTGGATGGGCCGTGGCGCCCTTCAGCATTGGCGCCGTTTCAGTGGGACTGGTTTCCATCGGCACCCTGGGCGTGGGGGTGTTTTCCGTGGGCACGGCGGCGGTGGGGGTAATCTCCCTCGGGTGTCTCGCGGCCGGAGTTCAGGCCTTTGGCTGGCTGTCCGCGCTCGGCTGGCAGGTCGCCAAGGGCAGCGGCTTTGCCATCGCAGGTACGGTCGCCGTGGGACCGGTGGCCTTCGCCCCGCACGCCAACGACGCCGTTGCGCGACAACTGCTATCCCATCCGGGCGCGGAACAAACACAGATCGTGTTCCTCGCAGTGGTCAGCCTGCTTGCCATGGCGCCGGCGGCCATTTACGCGCGCTCCGTGCGCCGACGTCTTGGAGGTCGGCCTGCAACCTCGCGCCAGCCGTAGTGGGAACCGCCGGGAGTGCGGCAGCCATGCGCGCCATCGAGGTCCGCTCCGCCGGCCACTTCGGCGCGGCGAGGCTGCCGCTTCGGATCCACGCACCCGTCCCCGGACCTGGTCACCGACGGCGACACGCCATCCCTCCCTTCGTTCCGAACGAAGGGCCCGCATGCTGCGGGCTCCGTTCCAGTCACACCCACCCTCACGCATTGGACCTTCCCCGAGGCGGTCTGCGCAGCGATTCCGGAAGGTGGGTGGGGGAGCAGCCTGAAGGCTGGACTACCAACGGGCGGGGCGAATGGAGCGTTTGTAGTGCAGGCTTCAGCCTGTGGTTCGGCGACGCGAGGGTGGCAGGTGGGCGGGGGAGCAGCCTGAAGGCTGGACTACGAACGGTTGCGGTTCGGCCTTGCATCTCTCCATCGGGTCGTTATTGCAGGAGGCATGGCGACTCATCATCCATCCCTAAAAATCCTCCTCCCCGTGGCCCTGGCCGGCGCTCTCAGCCAGGCCCAGGGGCAATCCCTGTTCTCAGACGATTTCGAAACGGATTCGTCGGCGCAATGGAACCTGATTTCCGGCGGCTACACGGTTACCGATTCCAGCACGACCCCCGCGACCATCGAACTCGGCGACCAGAACGACTACACGGTCGATTGGGCCTTCGACTACAGCCAGCAGTCCTACAAGCTCTATACCGACACCGCGACCTTTGAGGAGAAGAAGGTCCCGTTGGCGCCCCACTCCAAGACCGGCAGCCGCGGCCTGAAAATCAGCGTCAACAAGAAGGACGAGGTGCTCAGCCGGAATGCCGTCAATCTGTATCCCAAGGACAAGAGCTTCAGCGGGGACTACGTCCTCTCCTTCGACCTCTTCCTGAACCACAGTGATTATATTGATAACGGGGTGGGAACGACCGAGTACGCGATCTACGGACTCAACTTCAAGGGCACGCAGCTCAACTGGATGTCCGTCGATTTCAGCTCCACCTTCAACAGTCCGGCGCCAGGGGCCGGGTCCAGCGATGGCATCTGGTTCATGAACACGGGCGACGGCGGCGCGGGACGCAACTGGCGCATGTTGTTCGGCCAGGGGGATGGCAAGGGCCCCATCGACCCGGCGCTCATCAGCACGCCGGCGACGGAAATCGCCCTGTTCGGGGATCGGGACGCGGACGGAACCGCCGACAACCGTCTCGTCTCGGGGGATTACTCCAAATACATGCAGGGCGTCTTTCCGGCGCCTCCCGGCGAGTTTCGCGGAGTTCCGGGAAAGACCTGGGTCACCGTCGAAGTCAGCCAGTACAAGGGCACCCTCACCTGGAAGATGAACGGCAAGATTCTCAGCCAGTTCCAGAATACGACGCCCTATACCGCCGGGGACATCATGATTGGATACATGGACATCTTTGATTCGGTGTCCAGCCCGCTGAATGAAACCTGGGGTCTCTTTGACAATGTGCGGGTGAACGCGATCCGCACGGTGGTCGTGGACACCACGGACAACGGCAGCACCCCGGGTGACGGCAAGACGTCCCTGCTGGAGGCGCTCTTGGATCTTCAGGATTTCGACCACATCACCTTCAACATCCCGGGCGATGGCCCGCATGTGATCGCCACTCCGCTCGGCGGCTACCCGCTGATCACGCATTCGGGCGTCGTCATCGATGGTTACAGCCAGCCCGGTGCCGTGCCCAACAGCAATCCGATCCTGGGTGGAAACAACGCCAAGCTGAAGATCGTCCTCGACTCCACCAGCGATGCGACGGCCCCGAATCCGGTGAATCCGGAACTGCCCCTGCGGGCCTCCACCCGCCTGCCCTACCCGGGCTATGGCGATTCCGAGAACGCCATCCTCCCCATCCTCGCGGCGAACGATGTCACCATTCGAGGCCTCAGCTTCCAGTCCCGATACGCCGCAGGTTCCGACGAGGATCCCGGCATCTACTGCATCGCCCTGGTCCAGGGTTCCAAGAACTGCCACGTGCAGGGCAACTGGTTCGGTCTGGCTCCTGACGGCGTGACCGTGAAGGGGTCCGCCGCAGGTGTGGCGGCCTTCCGGTACCGGGTCTCCGTGGACGGTGTGAATGTGGACACTTTCTCCGACAATCTGTTGGTCGGCACCGACAGCGACGGCGTCGGGGACGTCGGTGAGTTCAACATTTTCGCCGCGAACCACATCGCCCTGGCGCTGGAACTGCCGGGACTCCGGGTCAGCGGCAACTACTTCAATGTGCTGCCGGATGGAAACACCTTCCTGGACGTCAACAAAATCCATGAGGACCTCGTGGCGGCCGGAGCCGACGGCGACACGGTTGAGAACATCGAGAACGGACGCCAGACGGCCGGGACCGTCATCGGCGTCTCCGGCGACGGCATCAACGACGCCAACGAACGAAACATCTTCAACCTGGCCGTCTATGACACCCTGACCGAGTTCTATTCCAATGCCGAGAACACCCGCATCTCGGGGAACTACTATGGCGTGGGAGTCAATGGCACCTCCAAGGCGCCTCCGGTGAGTACCGAAGGGGATCAACCCAATTTCGTGTCCCTGCCGGGGAACTCCACGGTGCTGATCGGTTCCAATCGGGACGGAATCAGCGATGACCTCGAGGGCAACCTGATCTATGGGGTGCCGGGCAGCCTGTTTGTGAATGCAGGGCCCTCGGTTCCAATCGTCGCGCGGGCGAACACCCTGAGCGGAAGCCAGTTTGACGGGTTCCCGTTTGCGGACGGAAGCAACCAGCGGTTGTACGAGACCTACTACGAGCCCGTGGTGGTCACGCCGCTGACTCCGGCGCCGCAGCTTCAGACCTACGAAAACGGCATCCTGCGCGGCAGCGTCGCACTTCCCGTGCTCGAGAACTATCCGTTCGTGGACGTGGACATCTACCTCGCGGATCCGCTGGCGCCTTCCGGGGTCATTCTCCCCGGATCCTACCTCGCCACCCGGAGCGAAGGCGTGCCCGAGGACGACGCCAACGGCGCCCCCGGTGAGTTCGAGTTCGATCTCACGAGCCTGAATATTCCGGGCGGACAACAACTCGTGGTGGTGGCTTCCTACCAGAAGGACGAGACCTCCTCCAACGCGGGCCGGGCCATCGTGAGTCCCGTATCCAACGGGGTCTCCACCGGCAACAGCACCCCGATCGGCGCCATTACGGTGGCGGTCGAGGGCAACAATCTCCGCCTGCGGTGGACGGGTGGAACGCCTCCGTACCAGGTCCAGCGCCGGACGTCGCTCTCCGGCGGCTCCTGGGCCAATGAGGGCGGAACGGTGACCGAGCCAACGGCGCTGGTGCCCATCACCGCCGACCTGACCAGCTACTTCCAGGTCACCGGACAATAACCGGTTCCGTCGTTCACACTCGCATTGATGCGCACCTTGCTTCACGGGGGCTTCGGGATCCGACCCGAAGCCCCCCTTTTTACGACCCGCCGGCCTCCTCCCGACCGATCCGGTTTCCGGGTGAAACCCCGTGCGGCGTTTACCCTGATCGAACTCCTCGTGGTGATCGCCATCATCGCGATCCTCGCGGGAATGCTGCTTCCCGCACTGGCCAAGGCCAAGGAGCGTGCCCTCCGGATCGCCTGCCTGAACAACGTGAAACAAATGGGGTACGGCTGCCTCATGTACGCCGACGAGGACCGCGAGGGGCGGCTCACCAACCTCACGAACTACGTCGATGACGACATCAATTTCCTCTATCCGAAGTTCGTTCCGTCCGTACGGACCTACATCTGTCCGAGCACGAGGAACGTCGTCCGGACCAACCGCGAGTACGACCGAAGGCTGGGACAGTATACCGCGGTGATTGATCTCAAGGACGTCGCCCCGAACCGGGATACCAACGGATACAGCTACGAAATCTACGGTCACATGGGCGGGATCGGCCTTGAGGGCCCGTCCCGGGGCATCGTGCCCAAAACGCTTCAGTCGGTGCAGACGTACTCACGAAAGCACTCCTCGGGATTCGGCTTCCAGATTGGCGATGTCCCCGGCCCGGCCAACATCTGGATCTTTGTGGATGCCGACGAAGGGGGCGAATACGCGGGAGTGACCCGCGGGATCAACGATTTTCCCGACAAATGGGACAACCACCGCGGGGACGGATACAATGCCGCCTTTTGTGACGGACATGCCGAATGGATTCCCGGGAAACTCTTTCGACGGCGCCTGGAGTTGTCCCAGGACCTCGGGAGAAGTGAATGATGCCCCCGCCGTTCCCGATCTTCCGGGACGGAAGCCCGACAGCGAATGGATCTCACGAAACTCGGGTGGAACGACCACTTCGCCGCGGCACTGTCCGGCCACAGTAATGCAGGACTAATCCCCGCCCGCGTGGTCAGCGGGGACCGAAATGCCCTCGTCGTCGTGACCCCCGAAGGCGAACAACGGGCCACCATTTCCGGGCGGATGCTGCATCTCGCCCGGGATTCCTCAGAGCTGCCTCGGATCGGGGACTGGGTGGCCCTGTCGCCCGTCGCGGGCGAGGCCAAGGGGGTGATCCGGCACGTGCTTCCCCGCCGGACACGACTCGGGCGCCGGCTTCCGGGTCGCGAGACCCGCGAGCAGGTCCTCGCCGCCAACGTGGATACGGCCTTCATCGTCCAGGCGATGGATTCCACCTTCAATCCGCGGCGCATGGAGCGCTTTCTGGCCATGACCCACGACGGAGGTGTCCGGCCGGTGGTTCTGCTCAACAAGGTGGATCTCTGTGACGACCCGGAGGAATTCCTCCGGAGGACCCGCGAAGTGAGCGGGGATACCCCGGTCGTGGTCTGCAGCGCACGAACTCGCCGGGGACTGGGATTGATCCGGGGGCATCTCGTCGCCGGCGAGACCGTTGTCTTCGTTGGATCCTCCGGGGTCGGGAAATCGAGCCTCGTGAATTGCCTCTACGGAGAGCGAATCCAGGCAACGATCGCGGTGCGGGAGGGCGATTCCAAGGGACGTCACACCACGAGTTCCAGGGAATTGATTCCATTGGACTGCGGGGCACTGGTGATCGACACACCGGGACTTCGGGAATTGCAGGTCTGGCTGGAGGAAGAAGGCTTGGAAGTGGTCTTCGCGGAGATTCGGGAACTGGCGCTGAAATGCCGTTTCCGGGATTGCAGCCACGCGGATGAACCGGACTGCGCGGTCCGGAGGGCCGCCGACGAAGGACGCCTACCCCGGGCCCGCTTCGAGGCCTATCGCAAGCTCCAGAAGGAACAGCGCCAACTCGCCGACGACCGGCAGCGACATGCCCGGGTTCTGATTCGCAGACAGGGCCGTATTCGGCCCAGGATCGAACCCTCGGCGGACGACGACGGCTGACCCTGTGGCTGAGGCGAACCGACCCATGGATTTCGGAGGGACGTTGCCGGAGCAGGGTCGGCCATCCTGCGGAGCCTCCCCAGCCGCAGAACTCCAGGAACTTCTATCGCGGTCCGGGGGACGGTTCACCGTCATCCAACAAACCCGATGCCTCCAAGGAGACATTTCTCAGCCGCAATCGCCGGGAAGGCACTTGGTTCATCGGTATGAGGTCCCGATCCGTAATGGTAATCCATCCGGACGCCTCCACCCTCGATTCCTCCGTCACGGTGGATTGTGTCCAGTGGACGCCATCGGAGCTGCCCTCGACAATACTCCGGGAATCCGGGGAATCCGCCGCAGGATAGCCGAAGGTTAATGTCAGGTAGGTCAGCCCGCCCTCAATCCGGGTCCCATAATGGGGCAT
This sequence comes from Verrucomicrobiales bacterium, assembly GCA_016793645.1. GTDB lineage: Bacteria > Verrucomicrobiota > Verrucomicrobiia > Limisphaerales > UBA9464 > UBA9464. The sequence continues at coordinate 297 of JAEUHD010000366.1, read as the reverse complement.
TCCCTCCGTGGCTTGGATGCGGGCGGCGGTACCGACGCCCGAAGCAGCCGCAACCGGGAGCGACTCCGCTTGGACCGAGGCCGTCGCACTGGCCCTCTTCGACGGGCTGGCACTCGTAGTCACCGCGGGCGAAACCGCTGCAAGTGACTCCAACTTCAGGTAGTCGGTCTGGATCCAGTACGAGTAATTCGCCACCGCAGGGCCAGTCCTCACGATCTCCACCGTGTTCGCCCCCACCGTCGCCCCGACCGTCGCCGCACTGAACTCCAACACCACATTCGTCCTCGCCATCACCCG
>JAEUHD010000365.1 GCA_016793645.1 Verrucomicrobiales bacterium | reverse complement strand
AAACGGTGGGAAGGCGTGCGGCCAGCGGATCGAGGAGGGCGTTGGTGACGGAAGGGAAGGCCTGGATGTGAAAGCGCTGGATGGGCTCATGCAGTCCGAGCGTTTGGCCGCGGTTCCCGGTCGGATCCTCCGCCCACCATTCCGGATCCAGCCAACCTGCCGCCGGTTTCTGATCCGAAAGCAGGAGGATCTGTGGCTGCCAATGAACGCTGGGGGTCTCCCAAGGACGGTCAGGCGCCCCATTCGTCCTCTGAGCAAGTCCCGCCAGGCGGAGTTCGATTCCGTTCCCTACGGTGGACTGAGGCAAGGGGGCTGCCGGCCAGGCGGGTGGTTCCAGGATCCGCCCGGGATTCGGAACCGTGACCGTATAGGAGATGTTGGTGGCGTATGGGGTGATGCGAATTCGAAGCATCTCGCCGCGACGTGGGAAGGCCGAAAAGCCGTGACCCACCCGGGAGAATTTCGTGAAGCCGTGCCACGACCGACCCTCAGAGGGATAGACGTCCCCGGATTCATCGACGAGTTCCACGCGGAAGCGCTGGCAATCCACAAACTGGCCGCGGGCCGGATCGAATCCATTGAGCCACACGGTGAGTTGGGGGACTTCGGAGGACCACCGGGATTGACCCACCACCGGGGAGAACCACTCCACCAACGGATCCGGCAGCCAACTTCCAAAGAAATCCCGGACCAGGTTCCGCCGTCCGAGCACGACATTGGTGCCGAACGTGACCGCCTCGATCCGGAGTTGCTGTCCGTTCCACAGCGGGACTGGAGGGATGGACGCCGTGGACGCGAGGTGGTTGCGGAACCCGACGACGCCCGCAACGCCCAGGACCATCACCAAGACTCCGGACAGGACCATCCGGAGACGGGATGGTTTTGGTTTCGGGGGACCCATTGGGGAGGATCAACGACGGGCCGCCTTTGCCCGGTCGTATTCCTGGAGCGCCTGGGTCATCTGGGCTTCGAGATTGCGGATACGAGTCTCGTGGGAGGGATGCGTGGAAGCGAACTCGGGAGGCTGGCCGCCCTTTCCGGACTCCGACATGCGCTGCCAGAACGAAATCGACTCGCGGGGATCGTAGCCGGCGCGGGCCATGTACAGGAGTCCGACTTCGTCCGCCTCGGATTCGTGTTCCCGGCTGAAGGGCAGCAGGACCCCGAATTTTGCGCCGGCCCCCATGGCTCCCAATACGGCGCGTTGCTGATCCGCGGACAAGTCCCCCATCGCGACGGACATCTGGGCGCCCTTCATCAGGGTTCCCGTGACCTGGGATTGGAACAATCGCTGGGCGCCGTGACGGCTCGTCGCATGGGCCATTTCGTGTCCCATGACGGTGGCCAGGCCGGCCTCGTCCCGGGCGACCGGGAGGATTCCCGTGTAAACCACGATCTTGCCTCCCGGGAGACAGAAGGCGTTGGCGGCGGGACTGCGGACAACACTGACCTCCCATTGAAACGCGCGGGCTGAATCCCCGGTTGCCTCCGCGAGGCGCTTCGCGACCCGGTTGACCAGGTCCACTTCGGGGCCGCCGGTCAGCACAGTCTCGGAGGCAAGGACCTGCCGGTAACTTTGGAGGCCGAGCGTGGCCTCCTGTTCCGGGCTCAGGCCGACGCGGGCGGAACGGCCGGTGACCGGGTTGACGAAGCGTTCGGATCCGAAGTACTGGATCGCGGCGATCAATCCCGCGATGAGGATCGGAGCCAGGACGAGTTTTCTTCGCCGTTCCATGGTGGGATCAGGAGGGTGGATCGAACGACGTCATTGTGCTCCCTGGAATTCCGGAAAGGCCGGGGTTCAGGCCGGGGTGGCATCCGGTTCATCGGCAATGGGGACGGCCGCCACCTTCCAGATGTCCCGACAGTATTCGCGAATCGTCCGGTCCGAGGAGAAATGCCCGCTGCGGGCGACGTTGAGAATCGACATTCTGGCCCACTGCCTCGGATTGAGGAAGGCGTGGCCGACCTGGTCCTGGCAGGCGATGTAGGAGGCGTAATCCGCGAGGAGTAGATAGGTGTCGTGATGCAGCAGATGGTCCACCAGGGGGCGGAAAAGGTCGGGATGATCGGGGCAGAACACTCCCGAGCGGATCTGGTCCAGCACCTCCTTGAGTTCCGGATTGGCGTTGTAGAAGTCCATCGGGTGATAGCCCTTGCGCCACGTCTCCTCGACTTCGGGGACGGTGAGTCCGAATAGGAAGAAGTTCTCCGCGCCGACCTCGTCCCGGATTTCGACGTTGGCACCGTCGAGCGTGCCGATGGTCAGGGCCCCGTTCATGGTGAACTTCATGTTGCCGGTCCCCGAGGCCTCCTTGCCCGCGGTGGAGATCTGTTCCGAAAGGTCGGCGGCGGGGTAGACGCGCTGACCGGTCTTCACATTGAAGTTGGGGATGAAGACCACCTTGATCCGGTCGGCGACCACGGGGTCGAGGTTGATCGTGTGGGCGACGGAGTTGATCAGTTTGATGATCAGTTTGGCCATGTAGTAGCCCGGTGCGGCCTTGCCGCCGAACAGGAATGTCCGGGGCGGAACCTGGAGATGGGGGTTCCGTTTGATGCGGTTGTAGAGGGTGATGATGTGAAGGACATTGAGGTGCTGGCGCTTGTACTCGTGCATGCGCTTCACCTGGATGTCGAAGAGGGAGTCCGGATTGAGGCGGAGGCCCAGTTCCTTCTGGATGAATTCCGACAGGGACTTCTTTCCCGCCGCCCTGACGGCGAGCCAGGCGTCCTGGAAGTCCGGATCGTCGGCAAAGGCCTCCAGTTGGCGGAGGTTTCCGGCCTCCTTGACCCATCCGTCCCCGATCCGCTCGTTGAGCAGGGACGTCAGTCGCGGATTGCTCAGGACGACAAAGCGCCTCGGGGTGACCCCGTTGGTCTTGTTGTTGAACTTGCCCGGGGTCATCTCGAAGAAGTCGCGCAGGATGCCGTCCTTGAGCAGTTCGGAGTGCAGCTTTGCGACTCCGTTGATCGAGTGGCTGCCGACGCAGGCGAGGTTGGCCATGCGCACGTAGCGGTCCCCGGCCTCATCGATGAGCGACATGCGGCGGACGCGATCCTCATCGCCGGGGAACAGGAGCCGGACCTCGTCGAGGAACCGCCGGTTGATCTCGTAGATGATCTCAAGGTGCCGCGGAAGCGTGGCGGCGAACAGGGGGACCGCCCAGCGTTCCAGGGCCTCCGGAAGCAGGGTGTGGTTGGTGTAGCCGAACGTGCGTCCGGTGACGGCCCAGGCGGTCTCCCAGGGCACCTGATGTTCGTCCACGAGCAGGCGCATCAGTTCCGCAACGGCGATCGCCGGGTGGGTGTCGTTGAGCTGGACGGCGAACTTGCTGGAGAAGTGTTCGAGGTCGTGGTTCTTCTGGAAGTGCAGCCGGAGCATGTCCTGCAGGGCACACGAGGCGAAAAAGTACTGCTGCTGCAGCCGGAGCTGCTTCCCCTGGGGGGATTCGTCGTTGGGGTAGAGAACCTTGGTGATGTTCTCCGACACCATCTTTTGCATCACCGCGCCGTAGTAGTCGCCGGAGTTGAAGGCCTGGAAATCGAAGGATTCGGTCGCCTCCGCCTTCCAGAGCCGGAGCAGATTCACGCTGTTGACCTTGTATCCGACGACGGGCGTGTCGTAGGCGGTGCCTCGCACGACCCGTTCGGGAATCCACCGGACACGGAGCGCGTGGTTCTCGTCGGTGTACGTTTCCGTGTGCCCCCCGAACTTGACCTCGAAGGCGATTTCCGGACGGGGGATCTCCCACGGATTGCCCAGGCGCAGCCATTTGTCGGTGCGTTCGACCTGCCAGCCGTCGCGGATCGACTGGTCGAAGATTCCAAACTCGTAGCGGATGCCATAACCGAGGGAAGGGATTTCGAGGGTGGCGAGGGAATCGAGGAAACAGGCGGCGAGGCGGCCCAGTCCGCCGTTGCCGAGTCCGGGTTCCGCCTCCTGTTCGAGCAGGTCTTCCAAATCGAGTCCCGCCTTGGTCATGGCGGCGGACACCTGATCGTAGATGCCCAGGTTGACGAGATTGTTCCCCAATTGCGGTCCCATGAGGAACTCTGCCGACAAGTAGCAGACCGTTCGGCTTTGCTGCGCGAGGTAGGTTTCGGCGGTGAGGATCCAGCGCTGCAGGAGCCGGTCCCGGACGGTCAGCGCCAGCGCCATGTAGTTGTCGTTCCGGGTGGCGACCCGGGCAAATCGGGCCTGCCCGTAGTTCAGGTTGTCCCGAAATGCCCGCGCGATGACGGCGGGCTCGAGTCCGGTGCGGATATCGCCGGGTTCCGCGGCGCGTCGGGACGTGGAAGGGGAGGTCGTTTTTTTCATGCTGTGGGCTCAAGGTCACCGTTTCACGGGGGTGAAATTGTGTCAACGGGTTGTTGTCGTTCGGGATGCCGGGTGACGGGTCCGCCGCGGCCGCGGACCGAAGGGCGGAGACCCTGCTTTTGCGCGTGCGAACGGTCCCGGATTGTGGGAATAATCCCCCATCATGCGCAGAATGAGTTGGCGACTTCCGGTGTTCGCGGCCCTGGCCCGGGGCGCTTCCCCGAGGTGTTTTCTGTGGAGCCTGGTGCTCTTCCTGGGGCTGGCGGATCGGGCCAGTGCGGGCGGAGGGTCACTGGAGATCAGGAAGGGTTACTTCTGGGACCCCACGGTGGGGCGTTACTTCTATCCGCACGGCATCGCCTACCAGTCCTGGAATCCACCCGTGGGCGCCAACCAGTCGCTGGCGCAGGTCGAGTACGACCTGATTGAGTTCAAGAAGATGCACGCCAATTCCGTCCGGGCGGAAATGGTGTGGAACGTCGTGGAGATCGGGCAGGGGGTCTTTGACTGGACCAAGCCGGATCATCTGGTGGCCATGGCGGAGAGGCACGGGCTCAAGTTGTTCATCCTGATCGGATTTCAATACGCGCCGGATTGGTGTCCCCAGGAATGGAAGGCGCTGAATGACGAGGGGAACCGGTCCTTCGTCCTGAACTACGAAAACGCCCACGCCCGCTCCGCCTATTCCAATTACATCGCGCAGGTCACCTCCCGGTACCGGAACAGCCGGGCCATCGGCGGATGGATCCTCGGAAATGAGTACGCCTATTTCGATCTCTGGGAGCCGGCCCGGCACTACCTGGGCTATGACCCGGAGTCGATGGCCAGTTTTCATGCCCACTTGCGCGCCGTCCACCAGGGGGACATTGCCCGGGCCAACGCCGCGTGGGGCGGGACGAAGTACCAGGACTTCGACTCGGTGCCGATGCCGACCGCGTTTCCGGCGGACCGCAACAATCCCATCTTTGAGGATCTGATCCAGTGGCGGAAGCGCAGCATCGCCAACTATGTGGCGGTGGGAGCCCGGTCCGCCCGGGAACACGATCCGAATCACCTGCTGACCTACTCGATGATCGGGGGGTTGTTTGGGGATTCGGACAATTATTACACGTGCGAGGACGGGCGGACGATTGTCCAGGCGTGCCGGGAGGCGGGGGTGCCCCTGGATTTTTGGTCCATCAACAATTACGCGATCGCCGGGCTTGGATCGGAACTCCGGATCGGCGATTTCGGGATCGCCAAGCATCAGGCGGAGACCGGATTGCCGGTGATGCTGAGCGAGACGGGGCACACCTCCACGGAGGATCTTCACGCGGGTGCGGCCGTGCGGCAGGCGGCGGCCCTGCCCACCCAGTTGTGGGAATCCGTCCTGTCCGGGTCCATGGGCGTGCACATCTTCACCTGGAACGACCGGGACTTCTTCTCCGGGGACTATTTTCCGCGGGAGCGGGGCTTCGGCATCGTGGAGCAGGGGCGCCGGATCAAGGTTCCGGTCTATGAGAACTGCCTGAAGGTGTTTGAGCGGATGGATGAGATGGACGTGGCGAATCTCCTCGGGGGATCGGCGGATCCGGTGCCCGACATCCAGATCTTCTGGTCCCAGGCGTCGGACCTCGGATGGCCCCGCGCCAACCAGGAACTGAACCGATTGTGGAACACGCTGAAGCGTCTCGGATACCAGCCGGGAATCCTCCGGGACGAGGAATTCAACCGGGGTGAGTGGCGTAACGCGAAGGCGCTGATGCTGTCGAGGTCCTTTCAACTGGCGCCGTCCCACCTCGACACGATCGCCTCCGATGTGGTCGCCGCCGGGGTGCACGTTCATGCGGCCGTTGATCTTCCCGGCCAGTTCAATGCCTATCACCAGAGGAATCCGGACTGGGAGGCGCGCATGCGCTCGCTGTTCGGATTGAATGTGTCGAAGGCCGTGCCGGCGTTTGATGGCGGTGCGCTGGAGAACACTCTGTCGCCGGTGACGGTGACGGGTCGGCGCGCCTTCGGCCCCTTTCCGACGGGGTATCGGGATCAATTCCAGTCGTGGAAGATCTGGGGCGGCCTTTCCGTGGTGAGCGGTTCCACGGTGGTCACCCACTCCGGCAACCAGCCGGCGCTGCACCTGCTGGATCTGGGGACTGCCCGGACGGCTGTGACCACGCTGGCCCTGGGGGATGTTCGGGAGGTGGCGGGGCAGTCCGCGCCGCATAATTGGGAGATGCGCCACGACTGGATGCACGCGGTGTACCGCGACCACTTCGGAATGGTGCCCCCCATCGAGCTTTCCGGCCCGGGTTCCCGGTTCGTCTTTCCGGATTACCGGGTGTGTCGCAACGGAAGCATCCTGATCGGACTCCTGAACGGCGTCACCAACACGGCGCAGATTGTCCTCAAGGCACCGACCCTGCTCCAGGGACGCCAGATTGAGGACCTGACGTCAGGGGGCATCCTCGACCGGAATTCCAATGGGGAGCTCAGCGTGTCGTTGGCGGGAGACCAGTATGTCCTGTTGTACGCGACGACGTCGGGTGCGGTCTCCCTGGTGAATCCGGGCCCGGTGAAGCTCTGGTTCGAGTCCCCCCCCGGAACCGTCTGGCCCTCCGGGAAGCCGGTGGAGGTGGAGGTGGGCTATGAAACCAGTGGGGCGAGTGTCCAGATCACGGCCGATTTCGAAAGCGATGGTCCCGGGACGCGTCCCTGGGGTGTTTCCTCTCCGGTCACCGTCTCCGGTCGTGGCACGGTCACCCTGCAGGTGCCCGTTCCGGATGCGGATCTGCACGATCCGGAGTACCGGAGTTCGAGGGACGGCGGTCGCTACGCGTGGCGGGCGGTGGCCACGAGTGCCGGTGTGACTTCGGGACAGGTCCGCGTACCCGTCCGGTTGTCCTGGGGGGTTCGTCCGGAGTCGCTTCCCGGCAGGATTCAGCCCGGGCAGAGTTATCCGGTGACGGTCCGTTGGGAGGACCTTCCCGGGTACCTGGAGGAGGAGGTTCCGACCTCCCTGGACCGGGCGCCGATGTGGGATTCGCTGGCAACCGGACTGCAACACTACTCGATCGTGCTGGAGTTGCTTTCCGGCGGCACTCCGGTGGCCCGCGGGGAGTTTGTAACCGACCGCGCCACTTCGTCCCGTTCGTTTCAGATCCAGGTTCCCGGCAACGCCCGGGGGCCGTTCACGTGGACGGCAACCGCGCGGACGGCGACGGGGGCCTCGGCCGTTCTTTTCGACGGATTTGAAGGCCGGCTTCTCGGGGCTGACACGGCGCAACCCCCGGGGTCGTCGTCGCTGCTGGC